>NZ_CP101717.1:1577090-1892508 GCF_030643825.1 Salinispirillum sp. LH 10-3-1 | reverse complement strand
CTATATGCTTTCTTGGCCTTTCATAGAGTGCATGTGCTAGCGCACCATCTTTTTTGCTTGGAGTTTTAATGTCCCTACCCGAATCTCAGTTGCCGCGTCGCGGCAATGCGTTTTCCAGTCTGCTTGGCCGTTTGATTTTGTCGCTGTTCGGATGGAAAGTGACAGGGCAGTTGCCGAACGTTTCCAAAGCCATATTGATCGGTGGCCCTCATACCTCTAACTGGGATGGCGTCGTCACTCTGTCGGCGATGGCCATGTTGCGATTAGACGCACGAGTGATGGTTAAAGACAGTGCGTTTGTTGGCCCGCTCGGCTTGTTGTTGCGCTGGTTGGGCGCTATGCCGATTGATCGCAACAGCGCGCGCGATGTAGTGCAGCAAACGGTTGATCAGTTGAATGCGCATGCGCAATTCATGGTGATTGTTTCGCCAGAAGGCACACGCGATGGTGCTAGCCAATGGAAATCTGGATTCTGGCGTATTGCCAGTGCTGCAGGAGTGCCGATCGTTGTCGCGACCGCCGACTACAAGAAGAAAGAAGTGTCTTTTCCGGGGTTAGTGATGCCGAGCGAGGATATGGATGCGGATATGAAGCAAGTGCTGGAATTCTATCGCGGCGTTGAACCACGTCATACAGAGCGGTTATCAGCACCGTTGGCCGCCATGCGCAACGAGCCGCGAGAAAAGCATGATACGCAGTAAGGCAGGGCTAAGCTGCCCAGAACGTAGCCCATGCCGGGATTGGTTTTTGTGAGCTTGGCTGAAAAGAGGTTATCAATTTCAATTTTCACATCGACAGAGCAATCATCGCCGCACACCAAAAATATTGCTGCAAGTAGTTTACTCGACCACCAAGTTTGAAGTGCCTTACCAAGAGTAAAAAGCTTATTGACGAAGATTGGTATAGGATTGAGTCAGAGTCAACATTGAGGGCGAGCTGATAGCTCTATGAATGATGGCATACACCCACAGTGAATGTGCAATAGACTGCACGGACGACGGGAGTTAACGTTCAAAGGGAGATTGGTATGAATGAGGAAATCACTTTTCCATCGGGTAAAATATCCCTTGCAGGTACTCTTACTGTGCCCAAGAGTGACACACCATTACCCTGCGTAATAATGGTTCATGGCAGTGGAGCTCAAGACAGAGACGGCAATATGTCGGGTTTCAACACCCAAATATTCCAGCAAATTTCTAAAAGTTTGTCGGAACAAGGCATTGCTTCATTGCGTTATGACAAAAGAGGCTGCGGTAAAAGTGAAGGGGATTTTAGCGTTGCTGGCTTGTCTGAGATGGTTGACGATGCCTGTGCGGCGATTGATTTTCTTAGCAGGCAGTCAGAAAAAATAGATTCGGAAAAGATATTCGTTTTAGGGCACAGTGAGGGCGCTGTGTTGGCTCCTGAAATCGCTGCAAGGCGAGAGCACTTGGCCGGGCTGGTGATGCTGTGCGCCAGCCTCAGGAGCTTCGAGGAAGATGCCGTTAAAAATGCCGAGGTACTTAATCGCGATTTAGAAAAAATGACGGGAATAAAAGGCAAGTTGGCGCGCCTTTTCCTTTACAGTAAGAACCCATTGGCCACCATGACCAAGCTCCGGAGAAAGGTTGAAAAAACCAAAGCTAAGAGAGTGTGGGTTTCCTTTTCCAGGGTGAGTACAAAGTTTTATCGAGAGACGTTCAATTATGACGTTAAGGCGTTCTTGAAGAGCACGAAGCATCCGATACTGGCTATTGGTGGCAGTAAAGATTTTCAGTGCCACCCCGATGATACTCTGCTGATAAAAGATATTTCACCGAGCCCAACCGATGTTCATATCATAGAGAATATGGATCATATGTTGCGGCTTCAAGCTGGAGAGTCATCAATCCTGAGCTACGCCAGTTCCTGCGATACGCCGATTGTTCCGGAGGTGAATGAGATTCTCTGGGCTTGGGTCATAACTCAATCCGGTCTGGCCGGTCGATAGGCGACACTGCCAACCTTGATTCTGCTATTCATTCATTATACTGTATATCCATACATGTTAATTGAATCAGTCCATGCGCCTTTTTATTGCCGAAAAACCCAGCCTCGCTCGTGCCATTGCAGATGCCTTGCCCGGTACAGGTAAGAAAGAGGCCGGTTGTATTCGCTTTGCCAATGGCGATGTGGTGAGCTGGTGTATTGGCCATTTATTGGAGCAAGCTGACCCGGATGCATACGACCCGGCCTTTAAACAATGGCGTCACGATGATCTGCCCATTGTGCCGCAGCAATGGCGGTTGGTACCGCGCAAGCAGGTAGGCAGTCAGTTGAGCGTGCTGCGCAAGCTGGTGAAAGAAGCCGACCAGCTCGTGCATGCCGGTGACCCGGATCGCGAAGGCCAGTTGCTGGTCGATGAGGTTCTTGCCTTTTTAAAGGTACCCGCCGCCAAAAAGGCCACCACCCAGCGTTTGCTGATTGCCGACCTTAACCGGGCTGCAGTAGAGCGTTCATTGCGTCAATTGAAACCCAATGCAGACTTTCAAGCGCTGTCGACTTCGGCGCTGGCTCGCGCTCGAGCCGATTGGCTTTATGGCATTAACCTGACCAGGGCGATGACGTTGCAAGGCAAGGTCGCCGGGTATCAGGGCGTTTTGTCGATCGGCCGGGTACAAACACCGGTATTGGGATTGGTTGTTGAGCGGGACGACAGCATCGAAGCGTTTGTCAGCCAATCTTATTACGATGTGATTGCCTGGCTGGAAACGGAGCAGGGTGAGTCCTTCAGCGCTAAATGGATACCCAGCGATGCGTGCGAACGCTGGCTGGATGAGCAGGGCCGTAATCTCTCTTACGCGTTGGCCCAGAACGTAGTGCAACGGGTCAGTTTCCAACCGGCACGTGTTACCCGGCTGGAGCGGAAGGCCATTAATCAACCTGCACCGTTACCACACAGTCTGTCGAGTTTACAGATGGAGGCCAATCGTGCTTTTGGGATGAGTGCGCAGCAGGTGCTCGATACCGCCCAGTCACTCTACGAAACCCACAAAGCCATTACCTACCCTCGCTCCGATAGCCGCCACCTACCCGTCGAACACTTTGCCGAAGCTGCCGCTGTGACCAAGGCGATTGAAACCAGCTTAAGCAACCTCAATCATTCCGGTTTTAGCGATACCGGTGGCCGATTAAATCTCAAGCAAAAAAGCAAAGCATGGAACGATGCCAAGGTGGGAGCACACCACGCCATTATACCGACACAACGTCACCTGACGCGTTTGAACCCGAATGAGTTGAAAGTGTACGGATTGATCTGCCGGAGCTATTTGGCGCAATTTATGCCGGTGTGGAAGAAGATCGACACGCAGTTGGATGTCACCATTGCCGGCGGGTTGTTTCGGGCCAGCCAGACCGATACCCAAGACTTAGGTTGGAAAGCATTGTTTCCCAGCGCTCGCCGTTCAGAGGATGCCCCGGTAGCACAGCCCTTGCCAATATTGAACGGTGGATTAACCGACGGGCAGCCGTTGCAATCGTTACAGGCCGAGTGTCTGGAAAAACACACCACGCCACCGAAGCCCTTTACCGAGGCTACCTTGCTGGCGGCCATGACCGGCATCAGTCGGTTCGTCAGCGATGCCTCGTTAAAGAGCATACTGAAAGAAACCGATGGCCTGGGAACTGAAGCGACACGGGCAGGTATTATTGAATTGCTGTTTAAGCGTGGTTTTCTGCAACGTCAGGGTAAGAACATTCACGGCACAGCAGCGGGCAGGGCGTTGATACATGCCTTGCCTGCGCGCATCACCCAGCCGGATTTAACCGCTCGTTGGGAATCTGTGCTGGGCGACATCGCCGACAGAAAAGCACGTTACGAGGATCTTATGCAGCCGCTCGAACAAGGCTTAACCGAGCTGTGTAACCAGCTCAGAACCGTCGTGCCCAAGGGCTTGGCCGGGTTAGGAAAAAGACCCGGTAAAAGCTTTGGCAATAAACGCACGCCGCGCGCACGATCCGTTAGGAAAAAAGCCAGTATTGGCGTTAAGGTATAGCGTATTGTTTATGCCTTAAGGTGCCATAGCGCGCATACTGTTGGCTCGTCCATTTTTGCCTACGCCAAAAGCAGTCTATGAAAATTCTCGACGTCCTATTCGACAAGATCCAACGGCTTTCGTACAGTGAATCGTCATTGCAGAACGTCGACGACGCCATTAAGCGAGCCAAACCAACCATCGTGCTGCTCGGTAAAACCGGGGTTGGTAAGTCGAGCCTCGTGGCTGCGTTAACCGGAGACAAAGAGGTGGAGGTAGGTTTAGGTTATAAACCCTGTACGAACACCTTGATGGAATATCCTTTTCCTCAAGACACGCCGGTAATGTCGTTTCTAGACACCCGTGGGCTGGGCGAAGCCGGGTACAAAGAAGACGAGTTGAGTGGCGACTTGGAGCGTATGGTGCATCAAGCCCACGTATTGGTGGTGGTCATTAAGAGTGACGACCCGGATGTGCAGGATGTACTCGCGGCGTTGAAGGCGTTAAAAACGAAGAAAGGCACATTGCGCAAACATCCCATTTTATTGATCCATAGCTTTCATGACGCTGGCAATGCCGAGCTGGTGGCTCAGCAACAGGTTCATCACGCTGAGGTTCAGCGCCTCTGGCCCAAGAAAGTTGAATCTTTCGCCCTTGAACTGTCCGAAACGGATGCAGGCGACGTTACGCAGCTGGATGCTTTTCGTGAGGCTTTGTTCAATCTCTTGCCTCAGTTAGCGGTGTTGTTGGCGAACGAAAGTCTGAACACGGAAGAAACGCAATTCTTTAATGCGGCTGTCCGATCAAAAGTTCTGGCGTACGCCAGCTCGGCAGCAACCATTGATCTCTTTCCTGTCGCAGGCTTGGTGGGTGTTCCAAGCATTCATGCTGCCTTGTTGGTTGAACTGGCGCGACAGTTTGACGTCGCTTGGTCAAGGGCATTGCTGAAAGAGTTTCTAGCGGCACTTGGTGCAGGATTTGCGCTGCACTACAGTTTAAAACTGGGCGTCAGGCAGTTGGTTAAGTTGATACCCTATTACGGACAAACCATTGGCGCCTTATCCGCGTCGACCATCAGCTTTGGCACGACCTACGGGCTGGGCCGTGCTGCGGCTCAGTTTCTCTACATGAAAAAGCACAAAATCGATTTTAATGATGCCGAGATAAAGGCAGCGTTTAAACACCATTTTGGTCAGGCGGTTAACAAAGATGCCCCGTAAGTTATCGGCGGTGCTATTGGATTCGGCTTGGCGGTCCAGCGCACCGTATCTGTTTATTGTGTGGGGACTGCCGTTTGCAGGCCTAGCCTTAGCCGGGCTCTGGTGGTTGTTCCAGGAAGGCTGGTTTTTATGGTTTATTGGGTTCATGGTCATCGTATCGGCATTGCCCATGCTGTATTTCTTGATCGCCAATATCAGACCAAAAGAAGCACGCGATCTTGAAATACCCATAGAGGCGCTGTGCGATGCCGAGTGGGCAGAAGCCGACCGGTTAGCGTTCATTGGTTTGAGTGATGAGGTAAAGCATCTGGCCCTTGCGCGGGAGAACCTAGACCAGTTATGGGATGACACACTCACCATTATGTCTACTACCTCAATCTATTATAAGAAGGGCAGAACGAGTTTTAGCGCGGCTGAGATTCTGACGTTGATTGAACGGGTTGCTCATAATTATCTGCAGGAACTCGAACGGTTCGGCTTTTTATCAAAGATCCCTTTGGGATTTGTGGATGCCTATATTTCTCACAATGACAAGATTGAAGCGGTTAAGCGGGCGTGGAAGATCTATCGCAAAATGCGAATTTTCACCCCGACCGGCTTTTTTGCTGAAGTCCGCGCGATGATGACCGACCCGTTGTGGGATAAAATGTCGGTAAGTTTTAAGAGCAAGCTGATTTCTTTGCTGTATCTGGAAATTCTTAAAGCCAGTGTGAGTCTGTATTCGGGCCAGTATCGGTCCATCGAGCATCCCTCAAAGCGCCTCAAAAATGACCAAGCCATTGCCGAGCAACAGCTCAAAATAGAGCCCATTCGTGTGGTGATTGTAGGGCAGTCAAACGCTGGCAAGTCGACGCTGGTTAATACGTTGTTGCAGGGTTGCGACCACGCGGCAACGGGCATTATGTCGACGACCGACAAGGCCCATGTATATGAATGGGTGTTTGAGGATACGAAAGCCTATCGGGTGGTAGACCTGCCGGGGTATACAGCACAGGAAAAGTCTTTGGCTTCCACCGTCAGTGAAATGATCGACAGCGATTTGGTGCTGTGGATGGTGAAGGCAACCCAGCCCGCCCGTAAACCCGATGCCGAATTGCTGAAACTACTGAATCAACGGGTTGAGCGTAGCAAGACGTTCCTAGCGAAGCCCATGATAGTAGGGCTGATCACCCATGGCGACCAACTTCCACCAAAGAGTGACGGGATACCCGATAACTGGTTAGCGTCCCCGGATCCGAAGAGCCACGTCATTCGTGAGGCCAAAGGTTATATCGAAAGCATGCTGGGTTTCAAAGATGCTTACCTAATGCATTACGATGAAAAAACAGCGCAATACAGCAACGACATCAGCCCATTATTGGTTGACCACTATACGCTTTTATTGAATCACCAAATGAAGCGCAGGAAGAGAAGGGGTTAGCTGGCCAATTGAACCAAGGCCTCTTTTCGCCAATGCGCCAAAACCCACCGTGCGGCTTTCTGCCGCACTTCGTTTAATGTTCTGGGTTCGAATTTAAGCGCTGCTAGAGCTTAAATGCGGACACCATCTGTTTCAGTGCCTGCCCACTGTTCGACAGCGCATGAATGCGTTCTACCGTCTTGCGGGACGACTCGACTGAGCGTTGGATACCATCCGCAATGATGTTGACGTTTTGACTGATGTTTTCAGAAACCTGCGTTTGTTCGGTAACTGCCGCGGCGGTTTGCTCTGTCAGCTCATGAATGTGCCCCATGATCTCGGCGATACTCACCAGCTTGGTCATGGCAAGCTTTGTGTGCTCGAGCGTTTTGTCGCTTGCCCCTTTGCTTTGCTCCATCATTGTAACTGCTTCATCGGAGCGCTCGATGAGTTGCGCAATCTTGGCTTCAATATCTTGAGTGCTGGCTTGAGTTCGGGCAGCGAGTGCGCGCACTTCATCTGCCACAACCGCGAAACCACGACCTTGATCGCCAGCACGAGCTGCTTCTATTGCTGCATTTAGAGCCAATAAATTGGTCTGTTCCGCTATGCTGCGAATGTCGTTGATTATTTGCGCAATATTGTCCACCTCATCGCGAAGCGACTGAATTACCCCTTGGCTTTTACCGACATCCGAAGCCAGCGTGGTCATGGATTGCGTGGTGGTGGTCAGGGTCTGCTGGCCTTCTGTCGCTGCTGCTTCCGCTTGATTGGTTGCTGTGGTGGCACTTTCGGCATTGCGCGCCACCTCGCTGGCCGTTTGGCTCATTTCGGTAATGGCGGCAGCGACCTGCTCGGTCTCACCGTACGCCTGCTCTACCTCGCTGGAGGCCGTTTGAATACTGTGTGTAACAGCTTCCGTGACCGAGTTCATTTCATTGGCCGCACGTTCGACCTCTTGCATTGAGCTATGCAGTTTGTCTATGAATTGATTGAAGTGGTCTGCCAGTCGGCCGAGTTCGTCGTCTCGTCGAATACGTATACGTTGGGTGAGGTCGCCTTCTCCGGAGGCAATGTCTTTAAGCGCACTGCCAATTCGGTAGAGGGGGCTCAAGATGACTCTGTTTACCAAGGTTACAATGCCAATGGCCAGCAATATGTCGATGATAAGAATTTGAACAACGGTTCGAGTGATGAGCGTTTGCTGTGCCTCAGCGAGGATACGATCATTTGCTTCAACGCCCAATTCGCCGAGCACTTCTTCATTTGATCCATCAAGAAAGATGAGCGGGAAGCGCTGAATCGTTGCCCCTTCAGGTAGAGTGCTCACGGCTTCAGGCTCCTGATTGTCCAACTGACGAATTCCGCTGGTGAGCTGATCCCCTTCAAAGACATATAACCCTTGGATAGAGGGGTTGTCGATAAGACCGGCTAAATTTGCCTCAACCTCTGAGCTTAGAAAATTCCAAAGTAATGGTGGTAAAGACAGGCTCAGTGCTCGCTGTGTGGTTTCGACGTCCTGTAGTAGGCGGCGTTTTTCGTTCCCCATTTGGTATCGATAGTCGATAGCCCCATAAATCACGAGCACCACGGTAAGCAAGCTGATGGTGATGACGTTGAAGCGTACGTTAATGCTGTTCCACATACTTATTGCTGCTCCGCGTAAGTGAAGTGACGACCAGTACCACGATTCATGGCGTCAATACTTTATAGGTACTACAAACCGTAGTCGAAGTCGCATGCGACTCGGGAGGTTCCCCATAGCTTTAAAATTAGGAGGAAGTTTGAGTGAGCGCAAGTACAGCAGTAAAATTTGAGCATGTGGTTGATCTATCGGCTTGCTGGTCTACGCTGATAGATGTCATCACACGAGAGGTATGAGTATCATGAAGATTGTCTTCCAAGCTCTAATTCTAAGTTTGACCCTGAGCGTTTCTTCGGCACTGTGGGCTAACAACCTTACGCTTAAAGTCCCGGTAATCGCCGAACAACCCGAAGCAGCGGCTTATTATCATGAGCTGCTAACGGAGGCTTTTTCTGATATCGGTTATACGCTGACACTGGATATCGTGGCGCTGCCCCAGATGCGTGCCACCAATGCATTGGAACAAGGTGCTATTGACTTGATGTGGTTGGTCCGGTCAGCCGAGCGAGACGCCGCGTTTACTTCAGTACCGGTTGGGTTAACCAATTCACTTATCGGGCAGCGTGTTTTGTTGATTCGTCCGGAGGATCAAGCTAAGTTCGACAATGTAAACAGCCTCGACGACTTGCGTGCACTCGACCTTGTTGCCGGTATGGGGCAGGGGTGGTTTGACGTGGCAGTATGGCGGGCCAATGATCTGCGCTTACAAGAGCAGGGCGGGAGTTGGCAGTCTATTTATCCGATGCTGGCGGCGGGCCGAACTTACGACTATTTTCCGCGTGGCATGAATGAAGTGGTTGCTGAGGCCAATGCACATTCAGATTTGGCGATTGAGCGGAACTTGGTGCTTTCATACGAACGTGACTTTCAGTTTTATCTGAGCCAGAACGCCGCACAGCATCGCGACTTATTGGTACGGGCGCTGACTCAGGCGAGCGATAGCGGCTTGGTTGATCGTCTGGTACAGAAATATTGGGCGGATGACTTTCAGGCATTGGACTTCAACAATCGACTGGTTCTGCAGATGGTAACGCCATAAAGCGATCTCAGCTCGGCGCTCTCTAAGTGGAGGCGCCGAGCTAATTTTTTTTCATCAACCGATAGTTGAATCTATGAAACACCTTTTCAATACTCATGAATCGCTCACCCTAATGAGGTAATGATGATGTTGAGGCCGGCTATCGTGCTTGTGTTGTCGCTTCTACCTTTTTTAGCGGTCGCTGATGTTTGTGAGAAAACCTTTCGCTGGACCGAAGACCCTCCTTATACCTATAGCGCCACTGGCGCTCCGCAGGGTGTTAGCGGAATTTCAGCCGATACAGTACGCGCCGTGTTGGGGATGATGGGGTGCGACGTGAGCTTCGTAGAAATGCCATGGGCGCGAGCTTTGGCTGAGCTAAGAATAGGGCGTGTGGATATTGTCAGTGGAGCTTTTGACACACCGGAACGCCGTGAGTTTGCTCACTATGCAGCGCAGGGTTCGACCTCCCCAAATGTCCTTTTCATGCGGGCGGGGGATACGGTTAATACCAACATATTGTCGTTCGAAGATTTTTTAGCCAGTGGTCTGTCGCTGGGTGGGCAAATTGGCGTGAATTACGGGCCAGAGTATGCAGCCGCAATAGAATCTGGTGTTTTGGATGATCGCCTAGTGTTGGTGCCAGATCGAACACTTTTGTGGCAAATGCTGGCTAGAGGTCGCGTTGATGCGGTCGCTGCCAGTTACCTTACTGGCTTGATGGAAATCACTAGGCAGGGTTACGGTGGTCAGCTACTCAATACGGGGATTGAATTGTCGTCAGCGCCAGCGTTCTTCATTTTCTCAAAATCTTCAGTCGAAGAAGAATTTGTGTCCCGTTTCAATGAGTTTCATCGTATGTTCATTGCGAGTGAGGATTACAAGGTGATGGTAAATACGCATACGATAGATGTTCAGAGGGCTGAATGAAGCTTAAACCATCAATGGGAGGGGGAGACTGCAATTCCGACTTTAACGTCAGCTTTGTGGGCACGGTGGCCCAAGCGATTTTATCGTGTATCAGCTGCTGTGCTCCTCAGCGAAAGCCAAATAACAAGTTCAGTCCCCACTCTGCTGCTACTCAGTACTGCCCAAACGCCAACTGTTAGGCTTCCGCCTTTAAGTCGTTTACCTAAAACGCTCTGCACGAAACGGTTGCATATCAATGGTAGTGGGTTCTCCGGTCATCATTTCCGCCAACAGTCGACCGGTCGGTGGGCCTAGGGTAAAGCCCTGGTGTCCGTGCCCGAACGCCAGCCATAAACCTCTGTGCTTGGGGGCTGCACCGATGATGGGTTTCATGTCCGGCAAACAGGGGCGGGCGCCTTTCCAGGGGGTCGGGTCCGCGCGCTCGCCAATAGCAAACAGCTTACGCGCTTCGCGCTCGGCGGCATCCAGTTGACTGTATGACGGTGGTGCTTCCAGGTTTGCCAGCTCGGCTCCTGTGGTCAGACGAATGCCATGTTTCATGGGCTCTAGTAAATAGCCTTTCTCACTGTCCATTAACCAGTAGTTCAGCGCTTCATGTTTCGCCTGCGGTTGATGATAGTGCATGTGATAGCCGCGTTTCACAAACAAAGGAAATGCGTAGCCGAGTGGTGCTAAATATTGTTGTGACCAAGGGCCTAAAGCAACCACCACTTCGTCGGCCGAGTGATCTCCTTCGCTGGTGGTGACATGCCAGCCACTACCCGCAGGCGTAATACCTCTTAACTCTGCCTCAGCAAACACCACGCCTAATGACTCCGCATGGCGAGCA
Organism: Salinispirillum sp. LH 10-3-1; assembly: GCF_030643825.1. Classification (GTDB taxonomy): domain Bacteria; phylum Pseudomonadota; class Gammaproteobacteria; order Pseudomonadales; family Natronospirillaceae; genus Salinispirillum. The sequence goes on along the minus strand of NZ_CP101717.1, from coordinate 1,881,475 downwards.
TACGCTTGCACCAGTTCACCGGGCGATTGTACCGTCCATGAATTTTGCCAGTGAATGGCCCCGGTAATAGCCGAAGACAGTCCGGGCTGTAGGTGGTCTATGTCGGTACGCGTCAGCGCCTCCCATTCGGCACCCATTGTGCGAGCTTGCTCGCCTTCTTGCATGGCTTTGTCGAATGCGGCACGGGTCCGATACAGCTGTAACCAGCCCTTCTTTTGTACCAAATGCTGTGCATTGGCAGCTTGAATCATCGGGTCATGCTCGTCGGTACACAGCGCGATAATTGAGCCATATTCAGGCACAATCTTTCGGTAGCGATAGGGTAGAGAATTCAACCAATAGCTGAACAATGGATTGGCTGCGGCCACCATGCCCGTGGGTCGATAGCGAATGTCGATGCGTCGATTCGGCAGTACCTTCAAGATGGTTTTTACATCTCGCGGAAAGGCATAGGGGGCAATGGCCTCACGCTGAATAATCCCGGCGTTACCGAACGATGTTTCCTGCCCCGGCGGTCGGCGATCCAAGAGCAGTACTTGTCGGCCGCGCTGCGCCAGATGCCACGCAATGCTCACACCGACTATGCCTGCGCCTAATACAATGGTCTGCTTTGCTGTGCTTGGTGTCGCCTTTAAAGCCATGAAGTTTCCACAAATGCTAACAATGTCGGAAGAGTATAGTAAAGGCTCTGCTCATAGGCTAAGGATCAAGTGTCATACGCTGTTAGAAAATTTGGCGCAAAAAATGATTTAGATCATTTGAAGTGTTGGTTTAGTATTAGATAATAATTAATAAATAAAACCTTATGGTATATGGATGATGACAACCATGCAGCTTAAAAATATCAACGAAGACAAAACGCAGAAGCTCTCTTGGACCTCAATCGTTGTGTTACTGCGCATGCTTGTAGTGCTACTCTTGGTTTCTGTATTGGTTTTAACGATTCAAGCGCTACAAGGTTTTTCTTACAAGCAGCAGGCCTATTCGGACAATTACCAGAATAGAATGGTGCCTTTGTTTGAGGTGCAACGGGTTGGTGAGCTGATGGAGCAAGTACGCGCCCAGTTGCTGCTCGCATTGCAACATGATCCAAATAATTCCTTTTCTGCACTGCATGATCATCCTACTTCTTTTCATATTGATACGGCGCGTAGGCATCTCACGGAAGCAGAGCGGCTCTGGTCGTCATTTACTAGCAAACCAAGGGGTGATGAAGCAGCAGCTCTCGCTAATCGTTATGGTGAGCTGAACGCGATGTTAATACAAAGAGGTATTGATCCCGTTTTACAGAGCTTAGCTGAAGGAAACTACCAAGAAGCAAATCGTAGAATACTGTTTGAAGTCAATCCCCGCTTCAATGAAGCTTCTGCGGCACAGTTGCTTTTAAGTAGAAGGCTACTTCGCGGTGCAGAGGAGGCCTATGAAATCATGCAGTCACGATCTATCAGCTTGACGATGGGTATGATTAGTACAGGCGTACTTTCCATTCTGATCACCTTGGTTTTTTCAGTTTATGTAACACGCACGATCCGCAGCGGGATAAAGCGGGTGACACATCTCGCTAATAGCATGGCTACAGGAGACCTCCGTAATCCTCCTTCTATCGCGACTAAAAGTAATGAGCTGACTGCTATTTTTTCGATTTTTAATGAAACTAGAGAACAACTAAACGCTACCGTTGGTAGCCTTACGAATTCGGTTAGTCGTGTTGAAGTTCTGGCAAAGGAAGGTGCAGCACAGTCCGCTGATGCCAATAGACTAGTTGAAAAGCAGAAAAACGAAACCGACATGGTGGCAGCTGCCATGAATGAAATGAATGTAGCTGTTCACGAAGTCGCGCAAAACACCGACCAAGCAGCCCACAATGCACGGTTGGCCAATGAGCAGGCAAAAGAAGGGCAGGTGGTTCTAAAAGAAAGTGTTCAGTCTATGGAGGCACTAACCAGAGATGTAGAGGAAGTAGTTAAGGTTGTGCAGCACCTCGTTGAAGAAGCAAACGACATAGGCAATATAGTGAAGGTAATTAGTGAAATTGCCGACCAGACAAATCTGTTGGCATTGAATGCGGCAATAGAAGCAGCACGTGCAGGTGAGCAAGGACGAGGGTTTGCGGTGGTTGCCGATGAAGTGAGAAGTTTAGCCAATCGCACTCAGCAATCGACACAACAAATTAATGAAATGATTTCTCGGTTACAGGGATCGGTAGACTCGGCGGCGAATAGGATGGGGCAGAGCCAATTGCAAGCCGAAAAGGTTATGGGGCGTGCCATAGAAGCTGAGGAGGCTCTGCAAAAAATAGCAACACTCATCAGCTCTATCAATGACATGAACACTCAAATCGCAAGCACGGCAGAAGAGCAGGGTAGTGTGACGGAAGAAATGAATGTCAACATCATCCGTATCAACGATGTCGCGGATCAGACGTCTGTATCATCTCAGCGCGCTGAATCTAGCAGTCAAGAAACGCTCAAACTGGCTGAGGAGCTTCGCATGTTGGTCCAGAGGTTCAAGCTATGATCTTTACATTAGAGAACTCTTAAATGGTTGAATATAAGAAATAACTAATATAATATAATGCTCATGTTCTTAGATGAAACCGTAAATGGGAGAGACAACATGATCAACATTAAAACATTTTATGATGAAGCCACGTTCACGCTGACTTACGTTGTGTCAGATCCTGAAACCCACGACGCGGTCGTCATTGATCCGGTACTTGATTACAACCCTATTGGTAGCAAGGTGTCTGATACCTCTTACCAGCAGGTTGTCGACTATGTGAAGCAGGAAGGCCTCAAGTTACACTATGTGCTTGAAACGCATGCCCATGCAGATCACCTGAGTTCAAGCCAGTTATTCCGCGATGACTTCCCTGGGCTTCAGGTCGCGGTGAGCGAGCGTATTCGTGGTGTGCAGAGTGTCTTCAAAGGTGTTTACAACCTCGACGACAGCTTTGTCGCCAATGGCGAACAGTTCGACTATTTGATTCAAGACTTCGAAGTAGTGGAAGCAGGTAGCCTTCGGATCAAGGCGCTGCCAACGCCGGGGCACACACCGGCCTGCTTAACTTTCCAGATTGAAGATGCGGTGTTCACCGGTGATGCCTTGTTCATGCCTGATTTTGGTACGGGCCGCTGTGACTTCCCGGCCGGGGACGCTCGTACACTGTATAAGGGAATTCAAGAAAACCTGTACAGCTTGCCCGATGAGACACGCGTTTTTGTCGGACATGATTATCAGCCTGGCGGTCGTGAGCTGAAATATGAAACCACCATCGGTGAAGAAAAGGCTAAAAACATTCAGTTGAAAGCCTCGACGTCAGAAGATGAGTTTGTACAGTTCCGCGAGAACAAGGATAAAACCTTGGCGGCACCGAAACTGATCTATCAGAGCATTTTGGTGAACATTGATGCGGGTCACCTGCCTAAGCAGGAGAGTAACGGCAAGCGCTACTTGAAAATTCCGTTAAACATTTCAACGCAGTAATACAAGTACACCATGAGAGATAAGGGCAGGGAACTGCCCTTTATGCTTGCCTGGCATTCAGTGGGTTAAAAGATCAGGCTCAAGGTCGCAAAGGGACCATGCTGAAAGCCGGAGATAGACAATTCACGAGTAATCTCATCAGATTTTATTTCCGACTCTTCGCCCTGACCTTGGCCATAATAATAGCCCGACAACCGATACCCAGCCTGTGCCGATACCCCTGCGCCCCAGAGCCGACTCGAGCGACGCTGTATTTGATAGCCAAGCTCAGAAGTAAAGGATACTCCGAACACCGGTGATCTCTTTTCATCAGTTTGGGTGACTTGGGTGAGCGCTTCTTTGGCTAGATCACGGGCATCTTTTAGCCAGCCAAGACCCATACTCACGCTTCCATCAATGTACAGTGCATTGTAATTGGTTTCATAGCGCCGACTGTAAGCCAGTTGGTCGTAACCAAATGCCACCTGCACCATATTTACGGTTAAATCGGGCACAAGGGTGCTGTAAACAATGTCCTTTTGCGCATTGCTGAAGCCGACAACCCCTGGCTGAGTTTGGCGGGTGTAACTGAGCCCGTAGTAAAGCCCTCGCTCCATGGTGGCGTAAAGTGCCATACGCTGTCGTTCAATGGTAATGTCGTCCAGTGTCTGGCGCTCGCCCGGCAAGCGCGTTGCAGCATCGCCCCACAATTCCGAACGGTCTAGTTCGAGGCGCAGACCGGTCTGGCTGTCGGACATTTCCCCTAAACGATTGAGGTCTAATACCAATGACAGCCAGCGAGAGGCCTTGGCGATGCGGTCGTCTATTTGCTGTAAGTAGCTCAACGCCAGATAACGCCCTCCCGCACGACCTTCTAGTGCGATTAAGGTACCCCACCCGGGTTCCAAACCATAGTTCACGCGCGAATGCCGGCCGCCATTTTCTTCGTTGAAGTCCACGCTGTTCCACATCACACTGTTCACACGTTGCAAACCGCTGCTGGCCTGCAGTTCGAAAAAACTTTCTCGATTAAACTGAGCTGGAATGTCCGGCCACGGATTCAACGCAGCTGACCAGGTATCGACCGGGTGGTAGAGCGCAAACGACTGGCGTTGGGTGGTGTTACGTGCCTGCACTACTAAGTCATCGTCTATTACCATGACTTGAGGACTGAACCCTAGGTTGCGATCCATTGAGTGTGCTAACCAGCCGTGCTGACGCTGTTCCGTCGCCAAATCTACTTCGGCACCGTACATACCTTTGTTGTAAGCATTGATGTATTTGTAAGCCACCAAGTAGAGCTGGTGCGCGGTGCGTGGATAAATCGCAAGAATTTCAGAACGGTCGCCGCGTTCCGATAGCGAGACCCCAGAATCCATACATTGAGACAAATTACACGCCCAAAGGCTGTCATCGTTTAAACGGAGGGCAATAGCTACGTCACTGTTCAGGCCGGTGGTTACGGTGTAATCGCGAACGCCGTCTGGGAAGTTGATCAGCTGATGGCGCTGTCCATGGCGGTCAACTCGTGAAGCACCGACTCTCGACACTTGCAACAATGAACCATCGGGCATGATGGATTGTCCATCCATCACGCTGGAGTTGAGAGAGAATTCTCTGCGCCGCCCTTGGTCATTGATAAGCCAATAGGTGACAATATAGGTTTCTTGTTCATTTCGTACGACTGGAATAGAGCGCCGGTAGAGCAGATAGGCTTGGTCGGCATGCCGTCCAGTAGCCACCGTCGAGATGCTGTATCGTGAAGGATACTGACGCAGAATCCGTCCGTCTTGATTCTTCAATTGCGGAGGGCAATCATTTCTACCGCTGCATTCTATGACCAGTCTGACCGAGGGATAGTGTCGTTGATCCCTGATTTCGTCGAGGGTCGTAACGTTATTGCGCCACTCACCAACAATAATCTCTTGTGTTGCAGGGCGGCTTTGCGCAGAAACAACACCTGACAATAAAAATAAGGTGAAGCCTAGGAGCCAGGCGACATTACGCATGTGCAGATTTCCTGAAATTATCATGTTGATTTCCTTGAGCCTGGGCGCTCTATCGGGTCCGATTATACGGCCTTCTCGATCGGGTGTCTTGTGTTGGATGTGAGCGCAGAAAGGCCTTCGGTACTGACACATATTCTTCATTTAATCATCATGTGAATTTCACAAACGACGCCTAAGGTGAAGCGGTCTTTCACATTACTTGGGTATCTAATGATGCGCTCACTATCTCTTGTACTGGCTTTATCCTTGTCGGCACCGGCCGCTTTGGCTCAATTTACGCTCGATCCTCGCTTCACCGATAACGACGGCGACCTTGTGGCCGATATCCCAACAAACCCAGCGCAGTGGGTTAATCCCAATACACTGGTGTTTGCTTATACACCGGTAGAGGACCCTGCTGTGTATGCCGAAGTTTGGCAGCCGTTCTTGGATCACATGGCTGCCGTTACTGGGAAGCGTGTGCAGTTCTTTCCCGTTAACTCTAACGCCGCGCAAATTGAAGCGATGCGTTCAGGTCGCTTGCACATTGCCGGGTTCAATACGGGCTCAAACCCATTGGCCGTTGCCTGTGCCGGTTTTCGCCCCTTCGCCATGATGGCGGGCGCTGACGGTAGCTTCGGTTATGAAATGGAGTTCATCACGCATCCGACGTCCGGCATTAACCGCATTGAAGACCTGAAAGGCCGCACCTTGGCCTTTACCGCCGAAACCTCAAATTCTGGTTTTAAAGCCCCGCAAGCCTTACTGGAAGCCAACTACAGCTTGGTGGTTGAACGTGACTACAATCCGGCGTTCTCCGGTGCCCACGACAATTCCATTTTAGGTGTCGTGAATCGTGACTACGATGCAGCCGCCATTGCTAACTCGGTAGCGCACCGCATGGTGGCTCGCGGTGTGGTTAAAGAGGGTGACTATAAGGTTATCTATCAGTCGGACAGCTTCCCAACAACCGGCTACGGTACCGTATACAACCTGCACCCTGATCTGCAGGCGAAAATCCAGGAAGCCTTCTTCAGCTTTGATTGGACGGGCACGGCTATGGAAGAAGAATTCTCGCGGTCAGGCGAAGCGCAGTTTATTCCCATTACGTTCCAGCAGCATTGGTCGGTGATTCGTGAAATCGATCAGGCAATGGGTGTGCAGTACACCTGTCGTTAACCCAATGCTTCTCAAGCAAAGCGAACTCCGTTTAGGCGGTGTTCGCTTTGTCGTTAATAACGTGACCGTAATTTGAAGCCGTTTCGAATGGCTCGTGGGAGCACAACATGCTGACTGTTGACGCACTGAATAAAACCTATAAAACCGGCGACAAAGCCTTAACCGACGTATCCTTCACAGTGCCTAAAGGGCAGGTAGTGGGCTTGATTGGGCCATCCGGCGCGGGTAAATCGACACTGATTCGATGCATTAATCGGTTGGTCGAACCGACCGCGGGCAAGATCCTGTTGAACGACTTGGACATAACAGACTTGTCGACTGCCGAACTGCGCCGCGCCCGCCGACGCATCGGTATGATCTTTCAGGAATATGCTCTGGTGGAACGTTTGACGGTGATGGAGAACGTACTTTCGGGACGCCTTGGCTATGTACCATTTTGGCGCAGCTTTACGCGCAAGTTTCCCGGTGCAGACATCGCTAAAGCTTTTCGTTTGCTGGATCGCGTTGGGCTGATCGCGCATGCTTACAAACGCGCTGATGCGCTATCAGGTGGTCAACGGCAGCGCGTGGGCATTGCGCGTGCGTTGGAGCAAGACCCGGAGCTGCTCCTGATTGACGAGCCAACCGCGAGTCTGGACCCGAAAACCAGTCGGCAAATCATGCGTTTGCTGGTGGAAATCTGCAATGAAAGTGGCTTGCCCGCCATCATCAATATTCACGATGTGGTGCTGGCCCAGCAGTTTACCGACCGCATCATTGGTTTGCAGGCGGGCAAGATTGTTTTTGATGGTGCCCCGAGTGAACTGACAGAAAAAGTTCTGACGCAGATTTACGGTGAAGAAGATTGGACCGCCATGCGTAAGGGCGCGACCGAGGACGCGGCGGAAGAGCAAGCCGCTGAGCTTGAAGCCAAACGGCTGGTGGCTGCACTATGAAAGCCACCGTCTATTCAACGCAGTGGCGGCGGCCGCCACAAATCATCAAGGCAACGCATTGGCGTTGGCTGTTTGCTGTCGGCAGTTTGGTTTATTTGTACGTCGCCATTGGCACCGTTGATGTGAACTGGTCGCGCGTTGTAGAAGGGCTGGAACGCGGGCAACGTTTCGTGGCGGGCTTCCTGCAGCCGGACTTCACCACACGCTGGCGTGACATTTCACGTGGCTTGGTCGAAAGTCTGACCATGACTCTAACGTCCACCGTAGTGGGCGTGCTGATTTCTATCCCCATTGGTCTGGGCGCAGCGCGCAATCTTGCTCCTGCGTGGATATATATGATCTGCCGCAGCATCATCGCGGCCAGTCGTGCACTACAAGAAATCGTGGTTGCCATCTTCTTTGTGGCGTTGTTCGGCTTTGGTGCTTTTGCCGGCTTCTTGACCCTGACCTTTGCCACCATTGGGTTCATCGGCAAGCTTTTGGCTGAGGACATTGAAGACATCGACGAAGCGCAGGCCGAGGCCGTTCGTGCGACCGGTGCATCTTGGTATCAATTGATCAACTACGCCGTGCAGCCGCAAGTCATGCCGCGTCTGGTCGGGTTGTCGTTATATCGTCTGGATATTAATTTTCGCGAGAGCGCCGTAATCGGCATTGTGGGTGCCGGTGGCATCGGTGCCACGTTGAATACGTCGTTGTCACGTTATGAATACGACAGCGCGGGCGCTATTTTGCTGATCATCATCGCGATTGTGATGTTGACGGAATACTCCTCTGGACACTTGCGGAAGTTGGTAAAATGACCTTACTGAATGAATCGATGGAATGGCGTCACCGTACGCCAAAAACCCGCTTGTTGCTGTGGGTGTTCTGGATGTGTTTAGTCGCACTCTTTGTGTGGTGCTGGAATGTAATGACGGAAAACACCATGTGGGTGTTCGTCTATGATGCGCCGGCAGCGGCAGCTGACTTGATGGATCGTGCTTTCCCACCGCGCTGGGAATACATGAACCGGTTGTGGAAGCCACTGTGGGACACCATCAACATGGCAACGCTGGGCACTCTGTTGGGCATTGTCATGGCGGTGCCTTTAGCATTCTTTGCGGCGAGCAATACCACGCCGTCACGCTTAATCTTGCGTCCTTTTGCGCTGTTATGCATTGTGGCGTCACGCTCGATCAATTCGTTGATCTGGGCGCTGCTGTTGGTGTCAATTTTAGGGCCTGGCTTGTTGGCGGGGATCTTGGCCATAGCGTTTCGGTCGATTGGTTTTATTGGCAAGCTGCTGTACGAGGCTATTGAAGAGACTGACGTGGCGCAAATTGAAGCCATTACCGCCACCGGTGCGTCGCAAGGTCAGATATTGAACTACGGTATTGTGCCGCAGGTGCTGCCAGCGTTCTATGGCATCAGCGTGTTCCGGTGGGACATCAATATCCGTGAAAGCGCCATTCTTGGGCTGGTCGGCGCAGGTGGTATTGGTGCGCAACTGCAGGCCAGCATGAATGTGTTGGCGTGGCCACAGGTGACTTTAATCATCCTCGTGGTGCTGGCAACGGTGGTGTTCAGTGAGTGGGTGTCGGCCAATGTGCGCAAGGCGGTGATCTAAAAGTACCGCCATTCTCTGACGCGGGTGTACATTTTCCGTTGACGGCTAGGTAGCGCGGATGCTTATTGTAAAATGTACACCCGCCGAGCCCGCTAGTCCTTTAAACTTTCCCAACGAATGCGGCGCTCTAGCGTCCAGTCGGCCAACGGCAGGTCAATGTTAAAGCGGTGCGATAACTCCAACAGGCCGGGAGCGTCCCGGCCAATACTGACATCAATCCCATTGTCCATGCCGTAATCGACGATCTCACGCAACGCCAACAGCGCGCTGTAACGCAGTTGGTGCGCATGATTGACGTCTATTAATAAGTGTTTACAAGTTGGGTGCAGGCCATCGATGACCTGCTCGGGTAAAGATTTTGCGGCGGCAAAATACAGGCTGCCGCTGACTTGTACGTAGACTGTGTCTAAATGATCTGACGATACGTCTGCACTGGGCCACGGCAGCAGTTCGTCATTCATGCAGGCAAACCAACGCAGGTCGGCACGGCTGGTTTGATGCAAGAACAACGCAATGCTGAGCGCCACACCCAACAGAATCGCGTAATGAAAGGGCAGGGCAAGGGTTGCGACCAAGGTAATGACGAACAGTCCGCGTGTCTGGCGATTAGCGCGCCACAACGTGGCAATGCTTGGTTGATCCAGCATAGACCACGCCGTTGCAACCAACAAGCCAGCAATCACGCCTAAAGGAATCTGCTGTACCCAGTGCGCACCAAACAACAAAACAGGCAGTAAGAGCAACGCTGCCAGCATGGGCGCAAGACGCGTCTGGGCATTCCCCAGTTTTAGCAAGGCTGAACGCGTGAGGCTGGCAGACGCTGGAAAGCTGGCGGCGAATGCAGCGGCTAGGTTAGCAAAGCCTTGGGCACGCAACTCGTTGCTTAATAGCGGCATTTCTCGGTTCGCACGCAGGGTTACAATGAGTTCCAGAGAGCCGATCATAGCAATCGCTAAAGCGGGCATCAGTAGCTGCAACCACAAATCCAGGTCGAGGCTGGGCCAAGCGCCTTGTGGCCAACCATCGCTGATGGTGGCGGCGGAGCCGAGAAACACGATGCCTTGTTGCAGAGCCTCGGGCAACAAGGCCGCCGCAGAGGTAGCGGTGACCAATACCAATAACGCAATTGGCCAGCGCGGCAGCCAGCGTTTGCCCAGCATTACGGCGACGAGAGAACAGACTCCTAGGGTCACGCCAATAAGGTCAAGGTGACGCCAGTCCAACAGATACAAAGCGTGTGCCTGTGCTACCGCTGTTCTTACGCCTTGCGCGGGCTGCCCTAACAGATCGTCGACCTGCATCCAGGCAATCAATAAGGCAGCACCGGTAGCGAACCCTAGCATCACTGCTTCGGGTATAAAGTTAAAGATGCGCTCGGCACGCGCCCAGACAATCACCAGCCGCCACGCGCCGGCCAAAATAGTCAGCACGGCCATAGCGGGCAGCAATAGGTCGGGAGAAAGGGCAAAGGGGGCTAACGAAGCTAATACGATCAAGCCTGTGGTATTGGTCGGTCCCACCGTGATGCGATGGCTCTTCCCCAGCAGCGCCGCAAAGGCACCGGCAACAATCGCCGTGCTCAACCCATACATGGGCGGTAGACCCGCCAACATGGCGTACGCTAAGCATTGTGGTAAGCCAACCAAGGCGACCAGCAACCCGGCGCTTACGTCGTGGCTGAGCTGATGAACATTGGCTGAGCTGAATCGTTTCGTCATGGCTGCATTGTAGGGCGATAGCCGTTTTAGCAACAGGGTTAACTCCTCCTAAAGTAGGAGGTTTTCCCACCTAAGGCAGCATGTCATGGGTTGTCTTTCGGTGTTTAGAATGATGGGGCTCAGAAGAGGTTTAGAGACCTTTTTAATAACAACAAGATAAGAGGTACGCATCATGATCTATGTTAATCCTGGTCAACCCGGCTCTACTGTATCCTTGAACGCCCAGTATGAAAACTTCATCGGTGGCGAGTGGGTAAAACCCGTAAATGGTAAGTATTTCGATAACATCTCGCCTGTTACCGGGCGCGAGTTTTGCCGTATACCGCGGTCGACGGCTGAAGACATTGAACTCGCCTTAGACGCCGCGCATGCGGCAAAAGCGGCATGGGGCAAAACATCGGTGACCGAGCGTTCTAACATTCTGCTGAAGATTGCTGATCGTTTGGAGCAGAATCTTGAAATGATGGCCATCGCCGAAACCTGGGACAACGGTAAAGCGGTGCGTGAAACCTTGAATGCCGATATTCCGCTTGCCGTCGATCACTTCCGCTATTTTGCCGGAGTCATCCGAGCGCAAGAAGGTTCCATTGGCGAAATTGACAGCAATACAATTGCCTATCACTTCAATGAACCTTTGGGCGTGGTCGGTCAGATCATTCCGTGGAACTTTCCGTTGTTGATGGCGGCGTGGAAGCTGGCGCCTGCTTTGGCCACCGGTAATTGCATTGTGTTGAAGCCGGCCGAGCAAACGCCGTGGTCAATTCTTAAATTTATGGAGTTGGTGGGTGATTTATTGCCTGCAGGCGTGCTGAATGTGGTGAATGGTTTGGGTGCAGAAGCTGGTCAAGCGTTGGCTACCAGCAAACGCATTGCCAAAATAGCTTTTACAGGCTCTACGCCGGTCGGTGCTCACATCATGAAATGCGCCGCCGAGAACATCATTCCGTCCACGGTTGAGCTGGGCGGAAAATCCCCCAACATCTATTTTAAAGACGTGTTAGACCACGAAGACAGTTACCTCAGCAAGTGTGTAGAAGGTGTGGTGTTGGCGTTTTTCAATCAGGGTGAAGTCTGTACCTGCCCGTCGCGGCTGCTGATTCAAGAAGACATTTATGATCGGTTTATTGCCATGGTGATTGAACGCACCAAGCAGATCAAACGCGGCAACCCTTTGGATTCCGAGGTGATGGTGGGGGCGCAAGCGTCGGCCGAGCAGTACGATAAAATTCTTTCGTATTTCACCATCGCAGCCGAAGAAGGTGCGCAAGTGTTGATGGGTGGCGGCAAGGAGAAGCTGGGTAATGACCTCGATGCAGGCTACTACATTCAGCCCACGCTGCTGAAAGGCCACAACAAGATGCGCGTGTTCCAAGAGGAGATTTTTGGCCCTGTGGTGTCGGTGACCACCTTCAAAACTGAAGAAGAAGCCCTAGCCATTGCCAACGACAGTGAGTTCGGCTTGGGTGCCGGCTTATGGACGCGCGACATGAACCGTGCTTATCGCATGGGGCGAGCGATAGAAGCGGGTCGCGTATGGACCAACTGCTATCATCACTACCCCGCACATGCTGCGTTTGGCGGTTATAAAAAGTCGGGTGTGGGCCGTGAGAATCATAAGATGATGCTCAGCGCCTATCAGAACACCAAGAACATGTTGGTCAGTTACGATGTTAATCCGATGGGCTTTTTCTAAGCTCGCTTGTTGAGGCAGGTGCTCCCTCAGGCTCAGTACTGAGTGTTGGGGGTGCATCTGCAATCCATTTTGTGGCACTCTCAATATATATCAATATTCTCAATGGTTGCTGACGTATCACACCATGTCGAACACATCACTTGCCATCTATCCGGCTTGGTCTGACGCCATAGACCCCATCGAAGTGGCGCAGTCGCTGGCCGATCAATTTGCGGGCAAACCCGTACATACGGTGTTGTTTTTCTGTTCGGCGGAATACGCGTTGGCACCGCTTGCAGATGCGCTCAACAGGTATTTACCCGCAGTACAATTGATTGGTTGTACGACGGCGGGTGAGATCAATGCGCAAGGCTACGCACGTGGTTCGGTGTCCGCTATCGGATTCGATGCCAGCTATTTTACCATCGCCGCGAGCTTGATCGAGCAGTTGCCAGAATTCGGCTTCACGGAAGCGCAGCGCACACTGGACGAACTGTTGGCTAGGATTCATCCCGGCGCGGTGTCAGGGCGTTCCTTTGCGATGACGCTATTGGATGGCCTATCCAGCCAAGAAGAGCGCGTGCTGGGCGCACTTGATGCCGTACTCGGCAGCATTCCCCATTTTGGTGGCTCGGCAGGTGATGATATTCACCTTGCCCGTACGCATGTGTTCATTAATGGCCAATTTCACACTCAAGCGGCGATATTGATCGTTTTTCATACCGATTTACCGTTCGAGGTGTTTACCACACACCACATGAGTCCGCTCGGCGACAAGTTGGTGGTCACCGAATCTGACCCGACCACCCGAACCATCTTTGAACTCAATGCGGAACCGGCAGCACAGGCTTACGCGCACGCCGTTGGTGTCGCCCGCGAGCAGTTAGACCCGACGGTGTTTGCCTTACACCCGCTGGCCGTGCGTACGGGTGACGACTACTACGTGCGCTCTATACAGCGCGTGAATGCTGACGATAGCATCACGTTTTACTGCGCTGTGGGTAATGGCATGGTGCTCACCACCATGGCCCCACAGCCGATATTACCCGATTTAGAGCGCTGTTTTGCTGCCATTGAGGCGCGTATTGGCAAACCGCTGATGACCTTGGGCTGCGACTGCTTTCTACGTCGCACTGAGCTTGAGTATCGCGCTCAAGACGCCGCGGCATCACACTTCCTGCGTCAGCATAGCGTGCTAGGGTTCAATACCTATGGTGAACATTACGACGGTGTGCATATAAACCAGACGTTCACGGGTGTGATGTTGGGGTACCCTGATGACCGATGAACACATGAATGAGTCATCGAAGATTGTTGAGCTGGAGCTCGAAAATCAGCGACTGCGACGTATCAACGCGGCGCTGATTGAGCGTGTTGAAGCGGGCAGTTCGGTGAGCTCTGCACCCTATGCCGCCTTTGAACACGCCACCGCATTGGCTGAACAGGTACGTGAACGCACCGCCGAACTGACAGAACTGGCGCAGCGTTTGCGGGCGGCTAAACAGGAAGCCGAGCAAGCCAATCATTCAAAAACTCGCTTTTTGGCCGCCGTCAGCCACGATGTGCTTCAGCCGCTCAATGCGGCGCGGCTGTTTGTCGGTGCGTTATTGGAGCAACCGGTGAATCTAGAGACCGCTGACTTAATTCAGTCGGTCAGTCACTCGCTGGATAACATTGATCGTTTATTGGGGACCTTGATTGATATCTCCCGTTTGGATGCAGGAGTTATTCAGCCGGACATCTCGGCGTTTTGCTTAGACGATCTGTTGGCTCAATTGGCGGTGGAATATCGGCACATAGCGGGTAGGGAAGGCGTGCTTTTCAGCGCTCACAGCACACGGTTGACTGTGGTCAGTGATGCCACCTTGTTGGGTCGTGTATTGCGCAATTTTCTCAGCAACGCTGTGCGTTACACTCCTAAAGGCGGGCGGGTCGTTTTGGGCTGTCGTGTGCACGTCGACAGCGTCGATATTGAAATTTGGGACTCCGGGCCGGGCATAGCCGAGCACCAATTGTCGAGTATCTTCGTGGAGTTTCAACGTCTGCCGACGCAGTCTGACCGCGTGGACAGAGGGTTGGGGCTTGGCCTGGCAATCGTTGATAAGATAGCTCGATTGCTGAACCATCCTATCAGCGTAAGATCGAACCTTGGTAAAGGCTCTTGTTTCAGAATTCGTCTGCCACGTGGGGCTGGCGAGCGCCCGTGCGGGCCAGTGTCGACATCTTTGGAGGTTGCAGCGCATCCGCTTGAGGGTTCCTGCATTTGGCTGATCGAAAATGATCTCCAGGTTGCGAACGCCATGCGGACGCTATTGGTTGGGTGGGGGTGTCATGTCATCACAGCAGTGGATTTCGCGTCACTGGCCAAACAAGTCGATGTGGGTACGGCTTCGGTCGATGTGTTGCTGTCGGACTATCATCTTGACCAAGAGACATTGGGTGTGGACGTATTGCAGCAGGTACAACAGGTTCGCGTTAAGCCTGTACCGTCGGTGGTGATTACGGCGGATCACAGCGCGGTTTTGAAAACGCAGGTTAAAGAATTCGGCTTCCGTTTGTTGCACAAACCCGTCAAGCCACATCGCTTGCGAGCGCTTTTATCGGCGCTGATCAGTGCCGAAGATACGGCGTGAAATCGAGTTGCTTAGCCGCCAATATGGCCTGCACACGGTTCTGCGCTCCGAGCAGACGCAAAATGGCAGACACATGCGTCTTCACCGTGGTCTCCGCAATGTTCAGGTGATGGGCAATTTGTTTGTTCGATTCTCCCCGCGTCATACGTTCTAAGACCTGCAATTGCTTGCGCGTGAGCGCGTGCAAAGTACTTGGATTGATCTGTGATGTTGCCGCGATAGATCCCGTATTGGCTGCCGCGATTGGAGGAGTGGCCTGACGTAAAATCTCTGCGGGCACGTACACATCACCGGCTAACACCTTTTCTATCGCATCAGCCATTTGCGTGCGCGATGACGACTTGGGAATGTAACCCGCTGCGCCAAAGTTCATTGCTTGGAGAATCGTTTGGCGTTCTACCTCTGCGGAAACCACGATAACCGTCATGTCTGGTAAAGCATTGCGCACCTGAATAAGTCCGTTCAAACCGTCCATGCCAGGCATATTGAGGTCGAGCAATAGGAGATCCCAGCCGTCATTCTCTGCGACTGCAATATTGGTTTCAGCTTCGGTATGCAGTAGAGAGGCTAAGGCAGAAGGCAAATCGTCCGCTTCAGCAATATGCGTTTGGGGAAAACGCTCGCGGATCACACTGATGATGGCATCACGAAACAATGGGTGATCGTCTGCGATGAATATTTTTAGCACGGGCTTGCTCATGGTTGTTTTTATAGATAATTGTTCTGGATAGAGGAGAGCACGCGCAGGAGAGTGGGTCAAGGTTTTAGATGCTCCCAACAGGCCTCTACACCGTAGGGGTTTGTAGTGGTATTGTAGTGGCATAGTGAATTTGGCCACCTAATTAGAGGTGTTATCATGCACCAAGAAGCAATTAGGTGACAGTATGGCAGCAAGACCCAAACGTAATTTTAGTCCCGAATTCCGACTCGAAGCCGCTCAATTGGTTGTCGATCAAAACTACACAGTTCGAGAGGCTGCTGAGGCCATGAGCGTTGGCCATTCGACCATGGATAAATGGGTTCGACAGCTACGCCAAGAACGCGATGGACAGAGCCCTAAAGCAACCCCGATGACGCCTGATCAGCTTAGAATCCGTGAGCTCGAAAAGCGCATTCGGGATATTGAAATGGAAAAAGACATACTAAAAAAGGCTACCGCTCTCTTGATGTCGGACTCCCTGAACACTTCTCGCTGATCGAGAAACTCAAGACGAGCTACCCGGTCAAAAAGCTGTGTGATGTATTCGGCGTACATCGCAGCAGCTTCAGATACTGGCTACAGCGTTCAAAAAGACCGATGTGTATCAGAAAGGCCAAGGAAATTGCGAAGGTTAAAGAGCTATTTCGCGACAGCGAAGGGTCTGCAGGAGCACGCAGCATCGCCGAGATGGCAACAACTCAGGACGTGCCACTTAGCCGCTATCGTGCTGGACGCCTGATGGAGAATCTGGGGCTAATCAGTTGCCAAATACCCGGTCACACATACAAGAAAACAGGTGATGAACATGTTGAAATACCGAACCATCTAGGCCGCCAGTTTAACGTTGAAGCGCCAAACCGCGTTTGGTGTGGCGATGTCACGTACATCTGGACCGGCAACCGCTGGGCTTATCTGGCCGTTGTCATTGATTTATTTGCGCGAAAGCCAGTGGGCTGGGCGATGTCGCTATCGCCGGACAGTGAACTGACCCGTAATGCGCTGAACATGGCCTATGAGAGCCGTGGACGTCCTAAAGGTGTTATGTTCCATAGTGATCAAGGCAGCCATTATACAAGCCGCAGGTTTCGCCAAACGCTGTGGGCATGCCAGATCAAACAAAGTTTAAGCCGACGAGGGAACTGCTGGGACAATGCGCCGATGGAGCGGTTCTTTAGAAGCTTAAAGGTCGAATGGGTGCCTACTTATGGATACCGCTCATTCATGCAAGCAGAGCATCACATCGTGAAATATTTGATTGGATATTACAGTCAACTTCGGCCGCATCAGCACAACAAGGGAATGAGTCCGAATCAGGCTGAGGAAAACTACTGGATTAACTATAAACCGGTGGCCAGTTTTACTTGACCACTACATATAGAATCCCGACGCTTTGATCGGGAGGGTTCTGATACGGCTCTGTGCGGACAAGCCTTTATGGCAGCGTCTGTCTGCGTTGAGCGGGTAATTATTCCTTTTAAAAAGGTTCTCAGGCACACTAAACCTGTTAACTGACCGTCCGAAGAATGATCTCGGACAACCTCTTTCTCAAGGTATGGCTATGATCGTTGAATCTCAGATTGGTAAGCCTGTGCGCGAAGAACGTCGCAAAGGCCCCGACATCATTATTAAAGTGACGAATTTCCTCAGCATTGCGGCGTTAATTCTAATGCTGCCTCCGTTGATTATTATTGAACGGGCTCGTCCTGAGATGGAGTCGTTGTTTGATCGTTGGTTTAGAGTGACGGTACAGGCTGGATGGGATCTGGATGTTCTTCAAGGCGCCGTGCTGTACATTGTCGCGGTGTTTTTTCTGTCTGCTGCCGGGTTGGTACTGAACTTTATGCGCCACAAGCGCAAAGACGACCGTATCCGCTTTACTTTGATGATTCCGTTGGCATTCTCTATCTTCGGCGGGCTCTATGTGCTTCTGCGTTTGATTTAATGCAACGCGCAGAGACGGGCTTTTTGCAAGCCCGTTATGGTTTTCTTATCAAACTATTGCTCAGCGCTTCTGTTGTTCGTTTTTCTCTGCGTTGTTTATTTGCGCAAAAATCGCCTCCGCTTCTTCGGTTAACAGAGAATACTGACGAATATCCCCGCTGCGTTGTGCCTGCATCGCTTCTGATAGCTTTCGCTCATAGGCATTTTGCAATTTTTTTGTCGGATTTTGCTTAAACAGTCCAAACATCGTAGGAACTCAACTGGCTGGCGAATGTATCTTTAATACGCTGCTATGCGCTGACAAGATCAGTCGGTCAACGTTGGCAGTTGTGCTGACCACTCGTTGAGTTCGCCAATATGCTGTGCTACCCAAGCATCATTGTGATAGGTGTCGAAATATCGCTCGCCGGTATCGCATAGCACGGTAACGATAGAGCCTGCTTCATCGCGCTCTGCCATTTCCTTTGCCAATTGCAGGGCACCCCATAGATTGGTGCCGGTTGAACCGCCAGCCTTACGGCCAATTAGCCTTTCCAGCCAGCGTAAGGTAGCCATGGAAGCAGCGTCGGGTACCTTGATCATGCGATCAATCACACTGGCCACAAAGGAGGGTTCAACACGTGGCCGGCCAATGCCTTCGATGCGACTGCTTTGGTTGCCAGTAAGTGAAATGTCGCCGCTTTGATAGCTATCAAAAAACACTGAATGTTCAGGATCGACCACCACCAATTCGGTGGCGTAACGTTGATAGCGTATAAAGCGGCCAAGGGTGGCTGAAGTGCCGCCCGTTCCAGCACTCATCACCACATATCGTGGTACAGGGAACCGTTCCAATGCCATCTGGCTGAACAAGCTGTCGGCGATGTTGTTATTGCCACGCCAGTCGGTGGCGCGCTCGGCGTACGTAAACTGGTCCATAAAGTGACCGTTGGTTTCCTGTGCGAGGCGTTCTGCTTCGGCGTAAATTTGGCTGCCGTCATCAACAAAGTGACAGCGCCCGCCGTAAAACTCCACTTGTTCAATTTTGCGACACGCGGTGCTGGACGGCATAACGGCGATGAAGGGTAATCCCAGTAAGCGCGCAAAATAAGCCTCAGATACCGCAGTAGAGCCGGAGGAGGCTTCAATGATGGTGGTGCCTTTCTTGATGTGGCCATTGCACAGGCCATACAGAAACAACGAGCGGGCAAGGCGGTGCTTTAAGCTGCCCGTGGGATGAGTGCTTTCGTCTTTGAGGTACAGGTCTATCTGCGGAAAACAAGCCAGTGGCAGTTTAATGAGATGTGTGTCAGCCGATCGTTGAAAGTCTGCTTCAATTGCCCTGACGGCGTCGTTAACCCAAGCTCGCATGCGAATGGCACCTAAATAACAGTTATTACCTTATATTATCATGGAATATCAGGGCGCCCCACCATGACGACTTTAGCGGGGATGTCGTGGGTGGAAAAATAGTCTAACCAGCGCTTTTGATTGTCTTGCAGTCGATCGCCTGGCCCTTTGACTTCCAAGAGAACATAGCGGTATTGGCAAGGCCAAAACTGTATAAGGTCGGGCAAGCCACTGCGGTTGGCGGGTATATCGAACAGAATTCGCGTGAACATGGCTTTCAGATGAGTGGCCGGAATGCACCGTAAACTCAATTCCAACAGTTCGTCAGTCAGCAGTTCCCAATAGACGAAAGGCGACTGCATGCCCTGCTTCTCTTGAAAGTGGCTCCGCATAAAGCTCTTGTAAGTGCCATCATCAAGTTTGGCGAGTTGGGCATTAATAAGGTCCTGCCGCCGACGCTGAAAGTCCGGTTGGTTAAGGTCTGCTGGTCCAGCTTGATAAGGGTTGAAAAATGCACCGGGGACATTGGCGAAGACGGCTGGCCAGAGTAGCAAGCCCAGCAGGCTGTTAATCAGGCTGTTTTCAACGAAATAAACGGGGCTTTGATCAGTGTGCAAAGCCTGTACTGCATCCTCTTCCACACACCGGCAAAGTGCAGGAGCCTTGAGCTCAATTATCTCGGTTTCGCCGTTAGGCTGTAAGCTGGGTAACGGCAAGCCTAGTTTGCGGCACAGTCGAGGCAGAATGCGGGCAATACTCTGGCTTTCGGCTTCGTTTTCAGGCCGTTGGTGGGCTTGATTTGTCAGCGTCAGAGCCTCGTTGAAGCGACCTTGGTGTTCTAGGATACGAATTCTTCTCAGTCGAGCACCGGGGTATTGCAGTTCGTTGTACAACGACAGAGCACGTTCAACGTCATGACTTCTTTCCAGTTGGTAAGCTAGGTTGTAGACCAAGCGCTCGCGTCGCGTATTTAACCACGTGTTGCTTGCCGACACCGTTGGTATTTGAGGCAGTAGGATGCTGGCTGGTACCCCAGCATCAAATGCTTCTCGGCAGGCGTGCAAGGCCATATAGGTATCAATTTCCGAACCGTGATTAAACGGTCGAGCCGATCGATCGAAGGGCACTGTTTCGAATCGAAACAACCCAAGTTCCTCGAGAACAAAGGTACTCCATGCCTGATGAAGGTTGCCAAAAAACATCAACCGCAAGCGATCGCAAATGGTCATCACGGTCAGTTCATAGAGCGGATCGCTCTTGTGGTCACTGTGTTGGACTTGGTCTGGCGATAGGTACCATTCGTTCCAGGGGCGAGCTTCTGTGCCGACGCTTTCAAGGTGGCTCAACAATTGTGCTTTGGTGGCTCGACGGGTGTGTCCGAGATGGGTTGCTAGGCGACCGACTTCCCCTGCGGTTAACAGACGACCCGCGTCGGCTAAAGACAAGGTGGGGTTGTCGACAATCATGCCGTGCTGTAGCAGCGGTGCCAGTGCGTCGTCTTGGTCACCAATCTCTGCATAGATGAGTTTGCTATAGCGGAAGTATATCCCCTTCCGCATGACCATACGTACCAGCAAGGCCTGTGCTTGGGTGGGAAGGGCATCGTTAAAGGTTGCGATAAAGGTGCGTTCTTCCGAGGTTAAGATGTCGTTGTAGCGTTCTACCACCCACGCCAATACGCGACGGAAGTTGTTTAAATAGTAGAGTGGATGCGGCTGATTTTTGGCCGCTTCTGCGTGAGTTGTCATGGCTTACCGTCGAGCGATCCAGTATAGGGTGAGGCGTAATCGTCGTATACAAAGAAAAGACTGAACCAGTCCCTACTAAATCGCAAGCACACACGGCATACTTAGCATAACCGGGCTTATTATTCCGGATGAATTTCGTGGACATCAATGGAGATGAAAATAATGACGAAACCTTTTAAACAAAGCCTGATTGCGCTGACGGCCTCTGCTGTATTGATGGCTGGTTGTACAACCATTAACCCTTATACCGGTGAGCGCCAGACCTCCAATGCAGCCAAGGTTGCCGTGGGCGGTGCCATTGTTGGTGGTGTGGTTGGTGCAATGGTCAGCGGCGATAACCGACTGAAAGGGGCCTTGATCGGTGCCGGTATCGGTGGTGTGGCAGGCGGCTCTGTTGGTGTCTATATGGACGTTCAGGAAGCCAAGCTGCGGGAAGAGATGGCGGGTACCGGGGTAACGGTGACTCGTAATGGCGACCAAATCATTTTGAACATGCCGGGCAACATTACCTTTGACGTCAACGAGGCTACGCTGCAAGGCAATTTCCAGAATAATCTGGATGGTGTGGCAGCCATTTTGGTTGAATACCCAGATACTCTTATCGCCATTGCCGGGCATACCGATTCAACCGGTAGCCGGTCATATAATCAGCGCTTGAGTGAGCGTCGTGCACAGTCCGTTGCCGATTATCTGCGCAATAAGGGCGTGCAAAGCGTACGCTTGTTCCCTTATGGTGAAGGCCCTGATAAACCCATTGCTGACAACAACACTGAGCAAGGTCGTGCGGCGAACCGTCGTGTGGAACTGGTGCTTGAACCTGTTGTGAGAGAGGATCTGAGCTAAATCAGTTGATTAGAAAAAAAGCCGATCTGAGATCGGCTTTTTTTACGACCCGTGTTTCAGTACTTTAATGCTCTGAATTAGTTCAGAGCTGCCCTAGTGTTTAACAATCGCGGCAGCGATTCGATGCACCGTGGGGGCACCCAACAGTAATAAAGTAAAGGCGATGGGCCAAGCAAATAAGAAAGCGCGCATCCAACGGAAGACGAATCCATCGGCCAAGCCGGTATTAATAACAGTTACTAGAAAAGTCATGATGGTCGCCATGTAGATCGACATCAAAAAAGGCACAACAAAGCGGGTTAAGCGAGCAGGAATTAGCATAGCAGTGGCCAAGTATATGAGTATCCCCTTAATTTAATGGAAGATGATGAGCTTGTGAAGTCCGCAACCTAGCAAGCTCGATGTCGGCATCTGCTGATTTTATATGGCTCCGCCCGGACTGCGGTGCGCCCACTTAGTCAAGCGGCGTTCCATCAACGCGAACAGTTCGTACATACCCACCCCCATAGCACCAATCACAATCAAACCGGCAAACACCAGTGACATGTCCATGGATGAACTAGCGGCCATCATTAGGTATCCGATCCCCAAGTTCGAAGCAACGGTTTCCGATATGACCGACCCAACAAAAGCCAGGGTGATGGCTACCTTCAGTGACGCAAAGAAATAGGGCAACGAACGCGGTAAGCCGACTTTACGCAAAATGTCTAACTTGGAAGCTCCAAGCGAGCGCAACACGTCCTCCAGTTCTGGTTCTAGGGTTGCCAAGCCGGTTGCAACGTTTACTAAAACAGGAAAGAAAGAAATCAGAAAGGCGGTCAGAATAGCGGGCACGGTACCAATGCCAAACCAAACCACCAGCACGGGCACAAAGGCGACCTTCGGGATGCTGTTGAACCCAATGAGCAGAGGATAGAGCGCCCGGTAAACCGTTGGTGACGTACCGACCGCGATACCCACCAACAAGCCAAAGGCGACGGCAATGGCAAAACCCACCAAGGTGGTAAAGAATGTCTGTCCGGCGTGCAGCATGATGATTTCCCAGCGCGCGACACCGGCTGCCCAGATGCCGGACGGGGCCGGAAACAGATAGTCGGGAATGCTAAAACCGACACAGACCAGTTCCCAAATAGCGACGAGAAACAGCATCAATAGCCAGGAGGCATTACGCACCAAAAACTTCTTGCGGTTAAATTTCATGCAACGACTCCTGCTTTATGAGGTGCGAATTCGGCCAATGTGTTCACGCAGTTCCTGTACGTGAGCGGCGAAACCATCGGTATAGGTGTCTTCTAAGGTGCGTGGACGGGTGATGTCGATGTGTTTGCGAGCCAGCAATTTACCGGGACCCTTGCTCATCACGTAGACCGTATCGGCGAGAAATACGGCTTCGCGCAAGTCGTGAGTCACCAAGATGACGGTAAAGGGTTCTTCCTGCCAAAGATCCTGCAGCATGCACCAGAGCTCTTCTCGGGTGAATGCATCGAGCGCGCCAAAAGGCTCGTCGAGCATCAATAACTGCGGTTTGTGGATCAGCGCGCGACAGATTGAAGCCCGCTGTTGCATACCACCTGACAACTCCCAAGGGAACTTATCTTCGTTGCCAGCCAGCCCAACACGCGCTAACAGTTGCCGGGCTTGCTCCTCAAACTTTGCGCGTTGGCGGCGGAGCTGCGAACGATAAGGCTGCACAATTTCGAGCGGCAGCATGACGTTTTGCAAGGTGGTGCGCCACGGCAGCAGATTTGAAGCTTGGAACGCCATGCCAATACATTTCTGTGGGCCGTGGATTTGTCGGCCTCCTAGATACACATAGCCTTCGGTCGGGTCGCTGAGACCCGATACCAGCTTCATTAAGGTGGACTTGCCGCATCCGGAGGGCCCGACCACCGCAATGAACTCATTTTGTGCCACCGACAGACTGATGCCCTCTATCGCCAGCGGCCCACCTTCATCGTAGGCCAAACTGACATTTTCAAAGGTTACAAATGCCATGCTGTCTGTTTCCTGTTTTAAATTTGCGGGACAGAGCGCTGATCGCGCGCTGGTAGCAATTCAGTGTTAAACAGTTGGCTGGCACTTGGGCGATAGGTTAGGCCAAAGGACTCTACTGCCTCATCAATAGCCTGTTCCATACGTGCCGAGGTGACTGCTCCCAACCCTTCGGCCAGAGTCTCCTCGGTGACCACATGGGCTTCCAGAGCCAGCACCAAACGACGCAGCTCCAAGGGCTCATTGATCAAACCATCACGCTTTTTCACATAGGTCACGGCGGTCGCCGGGTCGGCTATGGTTTCTACCAAAGCACGGTTGAAGGCGCGGTTAAAGGCTGCCACCGCTTCGGGATTTTCCTTCATGATCTTTTCGCCAGCGATGATGGCGTTACCGTAGAGCGCGACATCGAAGTCGGAATAACGCATAACGACGATGTTATCCATAGCAACACCGCGGGCTTCCAAGTTCAGTAAGCCAGTAAAGTAGAACCCGGTAATGCCGTCGACTTGTTTCCTCGCTAACAAGGTTTCGCGAATCGCCGGGTCAACGCTTTGCCATTCCACCGAGTCGACGGCTAAACCGTTGTGTCCAGCGAAGGAAGGCCAGGCTTTGCGACCTCCATCAAATACCGGGGCAGCCAAGGTTTTGCCGACCAAGTCCGCAGGCGTCAGGATGCCGGAGTCTTTTAGGGTAAAAACGGCTGCCGGTGTGTTGTTGTAGACCATGTACACGCCCTGAATGGCGCTACTGGGGTTGGCGGCGGTGTATTCAACAAGAGCATTGAAATCAGCGAAGCCCATGTCATAGGCACCGGTAGCGACCCGCGTGACTGCGCCGGCCGAGCCGCTGCCCGAGTCTATGGTGACATTCAGCCCTTCTTCTTTGAAATAGCCTCTATCGAGCGCCATCAGAAAGGGGGCGGCAGGCCCTTCAAATCGCCAGTCGAGCGTAAAGTTGATGTTGGTATCGGCGTGGGCGTGCAATGCCGTAAACGGCAAGCCGACTGTCATTGCGGCTACCGCTAAGTGTTTTTTGAACCCTTTAAGAGGGCGCATTAATGAGTTGTTTGAAATCACGTTGATGCTCCTATGGACGCGTAGGGTCCGGTGGGGGTGGGCTGAGCTGTGAGTTACAGCGCATGAAAGGGCCAGAGCAATAGCTGTGCCATCAACGTAAAGACAGGAGAAAAAGCTGAACAAGTGGTTAATTTGGTGCAAGTGAGTGTGGTAACAGGTGACGCCGCTCGTGTGAATGCGCCTTGATGTGGTGCGAGAATCACCGAATTGGTGCGTTTTGCGCAACCTTTACAGCGGTAGTGTGAACAGCCATCCAGCCCACAGCAGCGCAGCGACCAAGCTGAACAGCAACCAATAACGATTAATTGCACTGCGTGCCAAATGCTTCGATGCAGCGGGTTTGCGCCCATGGATCATGGCGCCGACCAGAGGCTCCCCTAGACGTAGCGTATGATAGAGCACGGCAAGAATATGCGTCAGCGCGAGTAGAAGTATAAGTGCAGGCAAGCGAGGGTGCAGGGTAGCGGCAAGATGGAGTGCCCAATCCGGTGCGGAAAAGAAAAAGGGGCCGAACCAGAAGACATCGTCGGTGTAAAATAGGCCGCTGGCAATCTGTAGGGCTAGGACGATCACGATCACTATGACCATAAGCGCCCCGGCCGGATTGTGGCCTAGATAGTGCGGCGCATTCCCACGCGCCATCGCCGCTAATTGATGGAGGAAACCGCCTATCGACAAATTGAAACCGCTCAAGCGCGCGTAAGTGGTTCCGACCAGCGCCCAGCAGAGACGAAATACCAACAAGCCAGACAGCGCATACCCCGCAAAGATATGTGCCTGCATCCAGCCTTGGCGTACCGTCACAAACAGCGCGATCAGACAAACAACTAAGGACCAATGAAAAACACGAATGGGCCAGTCCCAGACATCTACGATTGTTTGCTCACCATTAGTCGACATTTCGTGTTGCCCCTTCGATTTGCGCATACCTTAGTTTAGCAGGAGCGCGCTTTGAAGGTGCTATGACCACTGCGTCGAGCCTGACCAATGTTATTGAGTACGGTTGCTGCCATGCGCTGATCGTTGGCAGCCAGGGCTTCGTCCAGCTCATCAAACAGTGTCGCTAAATCATTAATAGCCTGACGATATTGGTTTATACGAGCCTCTGAGCCGTTATCGCGTAACGAAAACGGTGTTTGGCTTTGAGCGTTTGCCACAGCGTCATGCAATTCTGGCATCAGCGCTTGCGCAGCGCTGAAGTCATTGCTACGCACCGAGCGAGACAGTGTTTGCATATTGCTCGACATGGACTCCATGTAGCCATACAACGCTGTCTCCGAGCAGGTATCTGCAACCGCGGCAGTTGAAAGTACAAAACTGGAAAGGGTGATAATCAGGGTTTTTTTCATGGGAAACATAAGCTTCATCTGTGCTCTCCTGTCAGCAAGACGGTTTAATGTATGGGTACTCTGTAGGGTACGTGATAATGCCCGCCTTGGTTTTGCACGAAATGTAAACGTGTTGTTCGGGTGCCTCTTGCGTATAGGCGAGCAAAGGTGACGTTTTTCACTATACTGCATTGATAGGTCCGTATCTTCTAACGATGGAGCAGCGCTTAGATGAACCTGAACAGGACTTCGACAATGTACGCTTTGTGGGTCGTGGGAGCACTCGTGGTGCTCGCGTTGGTCCTTTTCTTTGGCCACGTATCGACCAGCAATGACCAACCTATCCGTGTGGGTGTTTATGAGAACGAACCTAAGATTTTTCTGAACGACCGAGGTAACCCTGACGGCCTATTTATTCAACTGATTGAGGCGATGGCTCAGGCGGAAAAATGGTCTCTTGAATACGTGCCCTGCAATTGGTCTGACTGCCTCCTAATGTTAGAAAATAGCGAATTGGATTTAATGCCTGATGTGGCGTTTTCGACCGATCGAGCGCAGCGGCTCGCCTTCCATCGTCACGCGGTGGTTCAGTCTTGGAGCCAATTGTACGTGCGGCCCACCACCTTGTTGACCGACTTTGAAGAACTACCTAGCCTTCGTTTGGCGGTATTAAGAGACTCTATTCAAGCCTCCTTCCTAAAGGGTTTGGTTCCGCAGCTTGGTGTCAATGGGCAGGTCATTCACATCCGAACCATCGCTGAAGGGTTTGCTTTAGTGCGTGCGGGTGACGCTGATGCGGTGGTCGCGAACAACTTTTTTGGTAATCGCCATCGCGGGGACTACGGATTAATCGGTGCGCCGCTCACGTTCAATCAGGTGGGTCTATACTTTGCGGCACCGCTGTCCGGTGATGAAGCCTTGCTGGAGCGTATCGATCACTACCTAGTGGAATGGCAGGCGGATCCCGGATCGCCGTATTACTCCGCGATTGCGGAAGCCGCGTCACTACCGGTGCTGAGCGTAGTGCCCGGTTGGTTGTCAGGCTTGGTTATTGCGCTGATGGCGCTGATTTTATGGTTTATTGTGCACAGCAAGGCGTTGCGTTGGGCGGTGCAACGCAAGGCGGGTGAGCTGGTTGAAGCGAACGAGCGTTTTACCCACTTATTGGATAGCAGCCCGGTCGTGGTGTACACGTTGAAAGGCCAAAATCTGGCGTTGACGTGGGTCAGTGGGAATGTTGAGCGAATTTTTGGCTTTGAAGTGCAGGATGTTTTATCGCCCGATTGGTGGCCCAAGTATTTGCACCCGGAAGATCGGCCGATTGTGATGGCGCAGCGAGACAGTGTGCTCAGCAAAGGCCGTGTGCAGCGTGAATATCGACTGCTGGATAAAAAAGGCAAAGTGCATCGCATTCGAGATGAACAGCGGTTAACTCAAGATAGGTCCGGGTATGATGAGGTGGTGGGGACTTGGACCGACCTCACGGAACACTTTGAACAGACCGAGCGCTTGAGCTATCTAGCCCATTACGATGCCCTGACCGGATTGCCCAATCGTGCTTTGTTGATGGAACGGATGGCCCATGCGGTGCAAGTGGCTCTATGTCAACCTGGCAGCCTGACGGTCGTCTTTATAGATCTTGATCGCTTTAAGAACATTAACGACACACTGGGTAGTACTCTCGGAGATCAGGTGTTGAAGACCGTTGCCGAACGCCTGCATTTTGCAAATATGCCAGATACCCTGGCACGCATGAGCGCCGATGAGTTTGTCCTGCTGGTAGAGCGCCCCTTGACCGCGGAACAGTCCCAAGGGCTGGTGGATCATATCATTGATCAGCTGCATATGCCGATCGTGCTTAACGGGCAGTCTTTGGTGTTTACGGCCAGTATTGGCACCAGCACCTTCCCTGAAGATGGCGACAGTGCCGAGAAGTTGTTGACGCGGGCCGAGATGGCGATGTTCGAAGCTAAAAAGAGTGGGGGGAATAGCTGGCAGTCATTCGACACACGCCTCAGTGAATCGACAGAACAACGCTTCGTACTGGAGAACGCTTTGCGTTTGGCCGTAGCGAATGGCGAGCTCTTCTTGGAATACCAACCGCAGTTCAATTTGCGTACCGAGAGCATAGTGGGGGTAGAAGCATTGGTGCGCTGGCAGCACCCTGAGCAGGGGGTTATTCCGCCCAGCCTGTTTATCGCGCTGGCCGAAGACATTGGTATGATAGACGAAATTGATGCATGGGTGATGCAAGAAGCTTGTGCTCAGTTGCGCCGCTGGGAAAATGAGGGCTTTATGGTGGATAAGGTCGCCGTCAATATCTCAGCGATTGAACTGGAGCACAAAGAGCTGATCAAGCGCACGTCACATGCGTTGGAGTCCCAAGGTTTGAGCGCTAATCGTTTAGAGTTAGAGCTGACCGAAAGCAAGTTGATGCGTGCACCTGAGCGATCGATTGGCGTTCTGAATATGCTCAAAAGCTACGGTGTGAGCATTGCCATCGATGACTTCGGTACGGGGTATTCCAGTCTGATGTACTTACGCAACTTGCCGCTCGACTACCTTAAAATTGACCAATCCTTTGTGCGTGATATCGGTATTTCGGTATCGAACGACTCCATACTTCGAGCGATCATCGCATTGGCCAAAGCACTGGAGCTGAACGTGTTGGCGGAAGGTATTGAGACGCGCGAGCAGTATAACTTTTTGTGTGCGCTTGGCTGTGAGCAGGGGCAGGGCTATCTATTGGCCCGCCCGATGGCTGCGCAGCAGGTGTTTGATCGCTATGCGCGCTCTGTGCTGGCTTGAGCGGAATACCTTAACGATCGGTCAGCTTAATCTCAATGCGCCGATTGCGTTGCAGAGCTTCAGGGCTGGTCCCTTCATCCAGCGGATGAAACTCACCAAAACCCGCCGCAGCCAAGCGTTCTTCCGGCACACCCTGCGCGGCCAGATAACGCACCACAGACACTGCCCGTGCGGCCGACAGTTCCCAGTTCGACGGGAAGGATGGGCGATTGATAGGGACGCGGTCCGTATGCCCATCCACGCGCATGATCCAGTCCACATCGGCTGGAATGGTGTCCACGAGGTCGAGCAAGAGTACCGCTAATTTATTCAATTCTGCTTGGCCTTCCGGGCCTATGTCCGCCAGCCCTGAAGCAAAGAAGAGTTCGGACGGCAGCAGGAATCGGTCACCAACGATACGAACGTTCTCATTGTCTTCCAAGACATCACGCAGTCGCCGGAAGAAGTCGGATTGGTAGCGCTCCAGTTCATTGACCCGCTCCGCTAACAGAGCGTTCAGCCGGGCGCCCAGCTCGGCCAGTTCAGTATCACGCTCAGCGGTCAGGGATTCTTGCAAACGCAAGGCGGCACTGATTGCACGGAGTTGGTCTTGTAGCGAATCGACTTGTTCGCTTAAACGTTGAATCTGTACCCGTTGGGCTACTGTCAAGGTTTGCTCACTCTCCAGCGCGCTTTCTGCTTGCTGCACAATCAGTACTAAGTCTTGTATACGCAGTTGTTGTGTATCGATTTCCCGTTGCGATAACAGCGTGCGTTCGCGCTCATCAGCCAATTCCGCTTCCAACGCTAGGCTGCGATCGCGCAGGTTGCCGAGCTGCTGCTCCAAGCTCGAAATCTCACCATCGAGCACACCGATACGTGTGTCCCGTGTGGCGACAGCGCTGGCTAAAGTTGCGATTTCTTGTTCAAGCCGGGCGCGCATTTCCCGCAGCGCCACTATGTCTTGTTGCAAAGAGGCTTGTGTGCCCAGCAGCGTCTCAATGGTCTCACGGTCAGCGGAGACCTGCTCGCGTAACGCATCTCGCTCTGCACTGAGTGTTTCAGCGCGGGCGACACTGAGCGCAAATTCGCCGCGCACAGTGGCTAATTCGCTGGTAAGAGCCTGGGCCCGTTCCTCTTCTAAACCCAATAATCGGGTGATTTCATTCAATCGATTGGACAAAGACGCCAGTTCAGCGTCGCGGTCGGACACCGTTTGCGATAAGAACAGCTGGGTGACCAGGTACACCATCAACATAAATATGACCAGCATCAACAAGGCTGATAAAGCATCGACATAGCCGGGCCAGACGTTGATGGGGCTGCGATTGCGGCGCTGCGGATTCATCGTGCTCAGTCCTTGTCCGTCAGCTTATTCCGCAAGCGCTCGTTTTCGAGCCGCAATCGGTCGATCTCTAACGCGGCTTCTAAATCCTTGTCGTGGGGGAAAATCGGCGCCTCCGACCCAGTACGCTGGCCTTTGCGGGCTTCTTCAACCAGCTTGGTTAAGCCAGTTAACCATTCATCCAATCCGTCGTAAAAGCGATTTTGCGCATGGCCTGCCTGAATATCGAGAAAGCCGAGAATCAGTGAGCCACCCAGGCCTAGCAAGGAAGAACTGAAAGCCGTGCCCATGCCTTCCAATGGAGTTAACAAGCCAGACTGCAGGTTGCTGAACACCTCTGCGAAGTCGCCGTCTGTAACATCCAGCCCAGTGATGACTGCGCCGACCGAGCTGATGGTACTCAATAGCCCCCAGAACGTTCCCAGCAAGCCCAAGAACACCAGTAGGCTGATAAAATAGCGGGTGATTTCTCGCTGCTCATCCAAGCGGCTGCGGATGCCGTCTAAAACCGTGCGCAACGAAAAAGCGGTTAGCGTAAAGCCATCGCGCTTGTATTCGTCGCCCAGTTGGCGCGCCAGCGGCTTCAGCAAACGAGGCTCTTTCAGCACGGATAAACCAGCACGGCCGGTGCGAAAGCGCGCAATCCATGCTAATTCGGGGAATAACATAAACACTTGGCGATAGGTAATAAGGATACCGACCAGCAAAGCACCCAGAATGGTGGCGTTGAAAACCCAGTTAGCCATGAATGCGGTTTTGAGTGGGCCGAAAATCAGCACACAGATACCAGCGACGATGAGCAGGAATAAAGTCATCCAGAACAGTGTGTGCTTGGGATTGGTCATACGAACCCTCATGGTGTTTGTCGACTAAGGCCACGTGATGATCATGCGGTAAACAGTTTTGCCTGTAAATAGCGGTCGTCCAGGGCGTGCGTTAATTGCGTATAATGTTCCATTGATTGCAGAGGATAGAGCAAAATTATGTCGATTGGTCGCACACCACCAAAAGGGTATTCATCGATCGTTGCCGAAGATCAACGGCGCTTACCGACTGCCGTGACTCTGACGCCGCAGTCACCCGAAGAGGCAGCAGAGCAACTTCACAAATTCTTGATCGCGCATCCCAAAGTATTCGTGCTGACCGGTGCTGGTATTAGTACAGACTCAGGGATTCCCGATTACCGCGACAATGCTGGGGCGTGGAAACGAAAGGCACCCGTGCAGCATCACGACTTCATGCATGATCATTATACGCGTCAGCGTTATTGGGGACGTAGCCTGATCGGGTGGCCGGTTATGCGTAATGCACAGCCCAATGTGGCGCACGAATGCGTAGCAGAACTGGAGCGGCAGAACACCATCAGTCTGCTGGTTACGCAGAATGTGGATCGCCTGCATCAGCGCGCTGGCAGCGAACGCGTGATCGATTTGCATGGGCGATCTGACGAAGTGCTCTGCATGAGTTGCGGCTGGCGTACCACACGCGAAGGCGTTCATGCCGCCTGTGCTGACCTGAATCCTGATTTCATGGGTTATACGGCAAGGACTGCTCCGGACGGCGATGCGGATTTAGAAGTGGATTTCAGCCAGTTTTCGGTACCGCATTGCGAGCAGTGTGGAGGAATACTGAAACCGGATGTGGTGTTCTTCGGTGATAATGTCCCTAAGGCGCGTGTGCAAATGGCATTAGAAGCATTGCGCGCCAGTGATGGGCTTCTGGTGATAGGTTCTTCCCTGATGGTTTATTCGGGGTTTCGCTTTTGTCGGCACGCGCACGATTGGGGATTGCCCATCGCAACGTTGAACTTGGGGCAAACAAGAGCGGACGAATTAGTAACGTTAAAAATGAATGCCCGCATCTCTGAAACACTGGATCGAGTGCGGACGATATTTACTGGAAACTAAATGCCTTTACAATTTGTTGACGCTGCAAACCCGCATAGCTCTGTAAACATGACGATTTGAGGGCCTCAAATCGTCATGTTTCACTGTGGTGGCTTTACACTTTTGGTGTCATTCTTCCCGTCGTTGAAATCAAGCGGGAAAGGATCACCCACCCATTCACATAATGGGTTGTTGTACAGGGCATAATGCAACGCTGTATTTCGCCGACGGAAGGATTCAGTGGCTGCCAAGGACGGTGGCTTCATCGTGTTACACTATCTTCTCTTCATTCTTCAGGGCATTGACCCACATCAAGCAGTGACTCGCGCCAGAACGACTAAACTCTCTATATGTCTTTCAAGGAGAGTGTCTATGTCACTGAATGCTACCTTAAAATTTTTAGGTGCCGCCGAGCAGGTTACAGGTTCTTGCTATCATATTCGTGTGGGCAAAAAGAATATTCTGTTGGATTGCGGAATGACGCAGGGCGAAAGTCAGGTACGTGACTGGAATAAGTTTCGCTTCAAATTCAGACCGGAAGCCATTGATCTCGTTATCCTATCGCATGTTCACATTGACCACAGCGGCCTGCTGCCACTGCTGGTAGCCAAGGGTTTTAAAGGCAAAATATTCTGCACCAAGGGCTCCAAAAAACTATTACCAGTGTTGTTGAAAGATTCCGTATTCCTTTATTTGAAGGATTTGGAGTGGCAGAACAAGCGTTTAGCCCGTGCGGGTAAACCACCCATGTCGCCGGTCATGTCGGCGCAAGACGTCGAACGGGTAATGGATTTGACGGAAGCCGTGGGCTACGAGCAACGAACGGTGCCTATGCCCGGCTTGGAATTGGTGTTCAGTGACGCCGGGCATGTGCTGGGTTCGGCCATCGTCCAACTGTGGTTAAAGAATGGGCAGGCCATGCGGCATCTAGTGTTTTCCGGCGATCTGGGTAATCCGGATACGGTGTTGATGCGTGATCCAACGCCCATCAAGCACGCTGATGTGGTGCTGATGGAAGGCACCTACGGAGATCGTGATCATCGGCCACTGGATGATACGGTTGAAGAGTTCGCACAGGCTTTAGAAGAGGCTCATGCCAGCGGTGGCAATGTCTTTATGCCTGCTTTTGCACTGGGGCGAACGCAAGAAATCCTCTATTACCTTGGCGTGCTCTATCACCAAGGCCGATTGAGACAACAGTTGGTGTTCTTGGACAGCCCTATGGCGTCCAGCATTACTCAGATCTATAACGAAAGCATGCCCAGTCTGAACAAAGACGACACCAAAGCTTTGACTGACAAGCAGGTAGGCAAACTGCAAGATTTCCTGCCGATTTTGCGTATCACTGAGTCGGTTGAAGAATCCATGGCGATTAACCGTATTACGCAGGGCGCCATCATCATTGCGGGTAGCGGCATGTGCAACGGTGGACGCATTGTGCATCACCTGAAGCACAATCTATGGAAGGAGCATAATCACATTGTTTTCGTCGGCTTCCAAGCGAGGGGAACACTGGGGCGCAAGCTGGTGGATGGTGTGACCAAGGTTAAGTTGTTTGGGCAGGATATGGTCGTAAAAGCACGGGTTCATACACTGGGTGGTTTTTCTGCCCATGCAGGTCAATCGGAGTTGCTCAAATGGGCACGCGGTATCGGCGGGCAACCACGTTTTTATCTGATTCACGGTGAGTCCGGTGCGCTGGCTATCTTGCAGGAAAAAATGCAGGCCGAAGGGCTAACAGTAGACGTGCCTACTCTGGGTGATACTATCGATCTCTAAACAGCTACGCAGTAGAGGTCGATATGTCATTAGCGCTGTACCAACAGATGGATGCTGCAGATCCCTTGGCCGACGTGCGGTCGCAGTTTCAGCTGCCCGAGGGCATTATTTATCTGGATGGGAACTCCTTAGGGTGTATGCCAAAGGCGACGGCAGCGCGTATGCGAGCGGTAATTGAAGATGAGTGGGGTAACGGATTAATTCGAAGTTGGAATAGCGCTCATTGGATAGACCTGCCACAGCGCTTGGGCAGTAAAATCGCTACGTTACTTGGCGCCGACTCAGACGAGGTATTGGTGACCGACAGCACTTCGGTCAATATCTTCAAGTTAGCCACAGCGGCTCTGCGTTTGCGTCCGTCACGGCACAAGATCATTACAGAGCCCGGCAACTTTCCCACCGACCGATATATTCTGCAGGGCTTGTGTGATTTCTCGGGTAACGCTGCGCAATTGGTGACCATACCCGCGCAAGATATTATCGACGCCATTGATGAAGATACGGCCTTGGTGGTGTTGACGCATGTACACTACAAGTCCGGTGCCCTGCATGATATGAAGGCCATAACCGCTCGGGCACATGCTAAAGGGGCGCTGATTTTATGGGATCTAAGCCACAGCACAGGTGCCGTGCCCTTAGCGTTGAACGAATGCGACGTTGATCTGGCCGTAGGCTGTGGTTATAAATACCTGAATGGTGGCCCCGGCGCCCCGGCTTTCGTCTATGTCGCCAAGCGGCTGCAAGAGGGTATCCGACAACCTATTTATGGGTGGTTTGGTCACGCTCAACCTTTCGCCATGCAAGACGATTACGCTCCTGCAACCGGTATCACGCAGATGCTGACCGGTACGACTTCAGTGCTTGGAGCGAGTGCGCTTGAAGTTGGTTTGGATATCTTTTCTACCGTTGATATGTCGGCACTTCGGCACAAATCACAAGCGCTAACAGATTTACTGATTGAGCTGGTGGAGCAGCGTTGCGCCGACTTTGGTTTTGCGTTGGCATCGCCACGCGATGCCGACGCGCGTGGTAGCCAAGTGTCTTTTCGGCACCCGGAGGGTTACGCCATCATGCAAGCGTTGATTGATCGTGGGGTTATTGGTGATTTCCGCGCGCCCGATATTGTGCGCTTTGGTGTAGCACCCTTGTACGTCAGCTATGAAGACATTGGCAGAGCCGTCGATGTTTTGGCGGACATCATGACTCATAAACACTGGGATCAGCCGCGCTTTAAGGCGCAACAGGCGGTGACTTGATTGTGGCAATGCAGCGTTCCCGTTGTCTGACCTGCGGCTACGCAGAGGTCGCGTGCGTCTGTGCATGGGTACAGCCAATGCAAGTGCCAGTATCCGTCGTCATTTTGCAGGATGCGCAGGAACGCAAGTGCGCAAAAAGCACCGTACCATTGTTGCAACTGGCATTACCGCAGCTAGAGGTCGTGGCGGCTGACGATGACCTAACCGTGGCTGAGCTGAAAGCTCGCGTGCAACAAGCGCCGGAGCAGTGGGGGCTGGTTTACCCAACCGCCGACAGCCAACCAGTCGAAGGCCTCGCAGCTAACAAGGATGTGACACGGCCAACGGCTTGGTTACTGCCGGATGGCACCTGGAAGAAGACGCGCCGCCTATTGCATGAACACCCATGGCTGACAAAGATAACGGCGTACAGTTTTTCTCAAGCACCGGTGAGCAATTATCGTATTCGAAAGGTGCCCAGCCCATCCGCGTGTTCTACTCTGGAAAGTGTTGCCTGGGTGCTCCAGCAGGTACACCATGTAGACCCAAGCCCCTTGCATGAGCTACAGCGTCACTTTGTTGCCCGGTGGCAGGCTTATCAGCCCGATGCTCATCAACGGTGAAGGGAGCCGCGCGCACTGGTTGCTCGTCATGCGAGAGTCAAACCGAGAGTAGACACAGGAGTCGATACCATAAAACGATTACCGCCACTCAATACTTTGCGCAGCTTTGAAGCGGCAGCGCGGCAGGGGAGCTTCCAGGCTGCGGCACGTGAGCTCTTTGTGACGCCGTCTGCGGTCAGTCATCAGATCAAGGCCTTGGAGGAGTTTCTTGGGTTGCCACTCTTTGCCCGTCAAACGCGCCGTGTTCATCTGACATCGGCCGGGAAGGAATACCTAAAGTCAGTACAAAAGGCGTTACGCGAAGTAGAGCGAGCAACACAAAATCTGGTGTCGACCCATGGGTCTGGTGAGTTAAAGCTGGCTGTGGCACCAGCCTTTTTAACACGTTGGTTGTTGCCACGGATGGGCGTTTTTTCCGAGCAGTATCCCGACATTGAACTGCAGATATCGGCGTCGACTGGCCTGTTGGATTTCAGCCGCGACGATGTGGATATGGCGGTGTACTACGGTGACGGGAACTGGGAGGGTTTAGAGTGCTTATTTATGCGTCAATCGGTGCTGATACCTGTCTGTTCGCCGAGCCTAATGACACGTAAACCCATCCTGGAGCCCGCTGATGTGTCACAACATCGTTTGATTCATGTCAGCAAGCGTATTGATGAATGGCGTACGTGGTTTGACGCAGCAAACACTGAGTACCGAGAAACCAAGAAAGGACTGGTCTTGTCGAGCGGGTCTCTGGCGGCTGGCGCTGCAGTTCGGGGGCTGGGGATAGCCCTAACGGATGTGAGCTTGATAACGGAAGAAATACAGTCTGGCGAGCTGATCACGCCACTCAACATTCCGTTGCCGAAAAACAAATCATTCTATCTGGTTTATGCGAAAAACCGTCCAGCAGGCTATGCTATGAGGATGTTTCGTGATTGGATCATGGAGCAAATGAGTGAAGACGCTGATCAAGCCGCCAAGAACAAAAACGCACAGCGCCTAAATTTGGACACCTAGATGCATGAATTTGGTTTTGTAAATCATTCCGACCTGACCAATTCTCTGATTGGTTCACACAATGGCGCTTTAGTCGTGGTTTCTGTGTTGATAGCCATGATGGCAGCCTACACCAGTGTTAGCCACCTTGATCTCATCCGCTTTGCACGCTCCCCAGTTCGACGCCTTGCTTGGTACACCAGCGGTGCCATGTCCATGGGGCTGGGTGTCTGGGCTATGCATTTCGTTGGTATGCTGTCGTTTGAGCTTCCTATAGAGGTTCATTATCTGTTGTGGCCGACACTGGTGTCTGTGCTACCTGCTGTGTTGGCCAGTGCGTTGGTATTGCATACGCTGGACGTGCGCCTATCAGGCCCTGGGATTATCGTCATCAGTGGGGTGTTGATGGGTCTAGGTATCGGTGGCATGCACTATATTGGCATGAGTGGCATGGTCTTAGCTGCGGATATGCTGTATGACCGGGGCTGGTTCTTGGTGTCTTTATTTGTCGCGGTGGTACTGGCAACGTTGTCGCTGGCGAGCGCAGTGCTATTGCGGGCAAAGATTGTATCGCGGCTGCTCCGTAAGATTATCTTTTCTGTGATTATGGGTGCCGCGGTGGCGACCATGCACTTTGTTGCCATGCACGCGACGGTGTTTATCCCTTTTGATGATGGGCAGGTCGCTGATGTTGAGGCTGGGGTGGCACTTAATAGCGCCCTCATCGCTACCGTTGCGGGTTTGGTTCTATTATTCATCGTCATTATGCTCTCGCTTAGCCAAGCCTTACACAGCCGGGTACGGCGTGCGGAGAAGGAAGCCATCGATTCACAACACCGCGTGAGCTTTTTGTATGACCGCTTGAGCAAGATATCTTCCCGCGTGCCTGGGGTGGTCTATCAGTTTCGGCAATCGCCGGACGGAGAGTACTCATTTCCTTATGCCAGTGACGCTATTCGTGACGTCTACCGGGTAACACCAGAACAGGTGGCACATGATGCGGGCCCTGTCGTAGACGTTATTCATTCGGATGATTTGCCGGCCGTCTATGCTGCGATTGAAGCTTCTGCAAGCAGCATGGAGACTTGGCAGCAAGAATATCGGGTGAAGTTCCCCGACGGCACTGTGCGCTGGTTGTGGGGCAATGCTCAACCAGAACGCGATGAAGATGGGTCCGTGTCCTGGTACGGCTTTATTACCGACATTACCGAGCGCAAAGAAACAGAGGCAACGATTAATCGTTTGGCCTATTACGACCCGCTAACGGAATTGCCTAACCGACGGTTATTACTAGATCGTTTGCATCAGAGCATCGCTGCATCTTATCGCTTAAACCGATACGGAGCGGTATTCTTCATTGACCTAGATGACTTTAAACATTTGAATGACACTCAGGGCCATTCGGTGGGTGACCTCTTGCTGCAAAAAGTCGCGCGTACTTTGGAGTACTGTTTGCGCGCCAACGATACTCTGGCTCGGCTCGGTGGTGATGAATTTTTGATTGTGGTTGAAGGCCTGAGTGCTAAGAAGACAGAGGCGGCACATGAAGCGGAACAGGTAGCACGTAAGGTAGGCAATTTGTTGAGCCGCCCCTATGATCTTCTTGGACATCAATACCATTGTTCAGCGAGTATCGGTATCAGCTTGTTTTTGGGGAAGGAGCACAGTACTGAAGAGTTGCTGAAGCGCGCGGACATAGCCATGTACCAGGCTAAAGCTTCAGGCAGTAACGCCATTCGTTTTTTTGACCCTGCCACTCATGCACAGCTGGAAGCTGAATACGCGCAAGAGCGCGCCTTGCGTGTTGCCTTGCCAAACAACGAAATGGAGCTGCACTACCAAGTACAAGTCGACCGGAATGGGCATCCAGTTGGCGCGGAAGCACTCGCTCGGTGGAATCACTTGAACCAAGGTTATATTCCACCCGGGCAATTTATTCCCTTGGCCGAGCGCAGCTCATTGATTATTGATATCGGTACGTGGGTATTGGATACCGCTTGCCGTCAACTCAGAGATTGGCATCAAAAAAAACAATTGGAACACTTGGTATTGTCGGTGAATGTC
The DNA here is from genome assembly GCF_030643825.1 of Salinispirillum sp. LH 10-3-1. Taxonomy (GTDB): domain Bacteria; phylum Pseudomonadota; class Gammaproteobacteria; order Pseudomonadales; family Natronospirillaceae; genus Salinispirillum. Next base: position 1,842,613 of record NZ_CP101717.1, on the reverse strand, counting down.
AGCGCACGCCAGTTTCACCAAACGGATTTCGTGGCACGAGTTCGTCGAGTGGTGAACGCCTATGACATCAATCCTGCCATGCTGAAGCTGGAACTTACTGAGACTTTGGTGCTGGCGGATTTGAACGACACACTGGAGAAGATGGAGGCTTTGAAAGCCGATGGCATTAAGTTCGCCATGGATGACTTCGGTACAGGGTATTCGTCGCTGGCCTACTTGTCATTGCTACCGTTTGATGAAGTTAAAATCGATCAGTCGTTTGTGCATCGTGCAACGGCAGATTATTCATCTAAGGACTGGGTCATCGTAGAAGCCATTATCAATATTGCGCAAGACCTTGGCATGGAGGTGATTGCAGAGGGGGTTGAGAACATTGAGCAACAAAATCTGTTGGCACACAGTCGATGTTTTCTCTATCAAGGATACCTGTTTGGCAAGCCCGTACCGGCCTCCGATTTTGTTACGCAGATAGAAGCACTTGCACAACAGTAATTGCAAAGCAGGAAGGGTTTGCAGAGCTTAGAAGGGAAAGGGGTAAGTTCTTATTTTAGATCGATAGAACCCCTAAGCGCATGACCCGAGGTCAAAGCGCCTAATACTTAGGCGCTGGTAGCGACGCGAGCGGGTGTGAACAATTGACGGATGCGCTGAACTACGGCTTTGAATGCTTTAGTTGTCAGTTCTGCCATGGCTTCAGCACGCATCTTACGAGCGAGTGCTTCGTAGTAAGCCACGTCTACTTCGCCCCAAGCGTTCATTACGATGTTAATGTCGTTAGTGTTTTTCATAATTAGTTCCTTATCGGGTGGTTTGTCATTGTCCTGACGCTGTTGATCAGGAATGGCGCTATGATAGAAACTAACCGATCACACAACAAACGATTGATTTTCATGCAATAGATGAGAATAACTAATCTATAAAGACGCCTATGCGCTGCTATTCAGGCTCTTTAGCCATTCCTTTAGCTCCGTTGCTACTGGCTTGTTGTGTTCGCCTAAGAAGCTTAGAAAGCTCTTTGCATCGCGATTCACAATACGTTCGACGGGAAAGCCAATGCTTTCGGCCTTGGCGATACTGGTGCTAAAGTCGCCGACGCTATAGGCAATATGGGCATCGCTGCCAAAGGATACTTTCCAGTCCAGCCGGTCAATGAGTTCCATTAAGAGAATGCATTGCGGCTCGCTACCAAGGCGAGAAGCCACAAAGGAGCTGTTGTTAATCTCCAACACCACATTGTGGTCGCGTGCCGCCCGCACCACTTCTTCTTGATTGATGGGGTAACTGGGGTTGCCAGGGTGACCAATGATCTGGCAGCGTCCACTCTCAATGGCCTTGATGACGGCCGCTGTGTGCGTGCGTTCATCTACGGGTGGGAACACGGGTTCATGGAAGCTGGCGATCGCAAAATCGAGAAAGGGCAGCATGCCATCGGCAATGTCGAGCCCGCCATCGGGTGGCAGAATATTAGCCTCGATACCGCGCAGGGCTGCTACGCCATTGACGACGCGAGGTATCACTTTACGGTTACCGAAATGCCAGGGGTGGGCGCCGTCCGGCATGGTGGGTGCGTGGTCGGTCAGGCTGAACAGCTGCAAACCTTTTTCTCGGGCAATTTGGAAGTAGTCATGCACCGTACTGTAAGCATGCGTACTGGCAACGGTGTGCGAATGGGTATCGGCGAGGATTCTCATGGTTACCTTGTGACGTGCTGAGAAAATTGAGATAGGCGGGTAGTGTAGCAGATTTTGATGACATTCTGATGATCAGCAGCGGCAAGAAAGCGTAGCGGGGCATTGAATTAAAAAAGGCACACGAGTCGACTCGTATGCCTTTTTTAACGATGGCGATGCCAACGGTATTAGTGATCCTGAGGGAACACCTTAACCTGTAGCTTTGCCAGACGCTGCAGTACGCGCACGACCTGACAGCTGTAGCCAAACTCGTTGTCGTACCAGACATAGAGCACCACACGCTTGTCGTTGGTGATGGTTGCCTTGCCATCAACGATACCGGCGTGACGATTGCCTACGAAGTCGCTGGATACCACTTCCGGGGAGTCCACAAAGTCGATCTGCTTCTGCATCGGTGAGTAGATTGAGGCCCAGCGCAAATACTCGTTGAGTTCGTCTTTGGTGACCGCGTTGACCAAGGTCAGGTTCAGAATCGCCATGGAGACATTCGCAGTGGGTACACGAATAGCGTTACCGGTCAGTTTTCCGGCTAGCTCAGGCAGGGCCTTGGCTACCGCTTTGGCAGCGCCTGTTTCGGTTAACACCATGTTCAAAGGCGCCGATCGACCGCGGCGTTCACCACTGTGGAAGTTATCGATCAGGTTTTGGTCGTTGGTGTAAGAATGCACTGTTTCAACATGGCCTTCGACCACACCGAATTTATCGTTCAAGGCTTTTAGCACCGGTACGATGGCATTGGTCGTGCAGGAGGCGGCAGACAGTATGGTGTCGTTGTCGGCAATATCACCGTGATTCACGCCAAAGACGATGTTCTTCAGTTCGCCTTTGCCGGGCGCGGTGAGTAATACTTTCTTGGCACCATTGCAGTCAAGGTGTTTACCCAAGCCTTCAGCATCGCGCCAGACACCGGTGTTGTCGACGACAAGTGCGTCGTGAATACCGAAAGCACTGTAGTCGACTTCGGCCGGGCTGTTCGCATAGATAAAGCGAATGTAGTTGCCATTAACGATCAGCGCGCTATTGGATTCATCGACCTGAATAGTACCGTGGAACGGCCCGTGCACTGAGTCGCGGCGCAACAAGCTGGCACGCTTTTGTAGATCGCCGGCCTTGCCGCCACGAACTACGACGGCGCGCAGGCGCAATTTGCTGCCACCACCGGCTTTTTCAATCATGATACGCGCTAACAAGCGACCGATACGGCCAAAGCCATAGAGTACGACATCCTGCGATTCACCACCGGGTGCAGCGGTGTCGTGTTGATCGACGATGCTGGCCAGTTCACGGCGCAAAAAGGCGTCGAGGTCATCGTGTGCTTCTTTGCGGAACTGTGTGCCCAGCTTGCCCACATCAATGTGTGCCGGGCCTGGGTTCAATCGAATCAGAGCCTGTAAAAGGCGTTCGGTGAGGGCTACATCCAGCTCTTCGCCTTCAATATGCCGGACAAAGCGGTGGTCTTTAATGATGCGCATGACCGAGCGGTTTACCATGGCTCGCCCGAACAGCGAGGTTACCACGTTAAACTGACGATACAGTTGACCAATTAGGGGAATCAAGTTTTCGGCAATGGCTTCACGATGTTGCCACTGGTCCAGATGGGAGTCTTCGATGCGGTCGCTCACTACGGCTACCTCATAAATTTATTATAGGTTGATAGGAGGGTGCGTTTTAACGCGCGCGTAGTATGCGTTTTGCAAGGATGCTTGGCAAATAAACGGGGGTGATAATGAATATGCTCGTCGGGATGGGAAAAGTCTTACCCGACGAGCTTAGCGGTGTTCTTGGGTTTCAGCGATTTAGGTAGGCATCTTTTGCTGCATTGAAGTCGTGGATCACAGCGTCCATTTCTTCGCGGTTAAATGGCTGCAAGCCTGAAATAATCAGTCTCTTAGTGCCTGTGCCAACCGTTGTGCCGTTTTCAGTGATGTTGAATCGGAATTCAGCATCACCCCGGCGGCCGTTAACGGTAAGTTCTGTGCCTGCCAGCTCCAAAACAGGTGCTTTGAAGTCAACGTTGTTCAGTTCGAATGCCATGCTTTCATAGATCACCAGCGGACGTTTAGGATTAAACATAACGCCTTTGGCATCCATCATAGGCACCATAATGAACGGAAAATTTTGCCCGGAAAATGAGACATACTGGCGGGTAAATGCTTCGATCTGTGTGGCATCTCGGCTCGTGTCACCAGAGTGCTCAACGTGTAAATAGGCCTTGCCGGTGTCATCAAGAATATCGATGGTACCGGTGTCTTGGGTCGGCAGCATCAAGGGTACATTGGCACCGACCATGCCGGAGAAACGCACCGACATAGACTGGCTAAGGCCGTAGTGACTTAACACCAGTGCGAACAGCAGATCCCCTGGGACACAAAAACGCTTGGAGTCGACATTGTGAATAGGGTTAAAATCACCGGCTACGTCCTTGGCGAAAGCGCTCGCTTGGGCTGCCGAGATAACAATTTGCTGATTCTGTTGTTCGAAGTAGGGGTCAAGAAACACGAATGGCTACCTTTCTGAGGTGGATTGAGCGCATTGTGGCGACCACAAAGCTAAGTGGCAAGGCATGATAGACCAGAAATTGTTATTAGAAAAAGTCAAAGATAGACTTTTTCTATACAGAACAAGTGGTACGAATAGTGTATACACAGTGATTGTCTGAACATGATCAGGCATTACTGTTACCGGAAAGCTATAAAGAGTTTAAGGAATGCGTCTCTACAACTTCTTCCGTCATATTTTTCGCTTGGCTTCACACCTTTATTTCGTGGAGGTCCGCTCCATAGGAAGAGAGCAGGTGCCAGACGAGGGCCCAGTCATTCTGGCGGCCAACCATCCCAGTTCATTGCTGGATTCAATCCTGTTGAGCGTAGAATTGCCGCGCCAAGTGCACTATCTGGCAAAGAGCGAGCTGTTCCGGTCGCCGTGGCTGGCAAAGCTGTACAAGCGTATCGGCGCCATACCGATCAATCGTGGCGCGCGCGCCGACGACAACGAGAATACTTTCAAGCACGTTTATGAACTGTTGGATCGCGGTGGTTGTATTGGCATCTTCCCAGAAGGCCGTAACTCGCCTGCCTTGCAAGTGGCTAACCTCAGAAGCGGCACGGCCCGGATGGCATTAGCGGCGGAAGAGCGCAATAACTATCAGCTGGGATTGAAGATCATTCCAGTGGGCATTAACTTTGAGAACCGAGAGCTGTTCTTGTCCGCTGCCTTGTTGCGTTTTGGTGCGCCTATTTTGGTTGCTGATTACGCCGAACTGCACCAGAAAGACCGTAAGTTGGCTATTCGCACACTGACGGGCGATGTTGAGCAAGCCTTGCGTAAGGAGGCAATGCATATTTCTGATTTGCGGCTGGGTCAGTTAGTGGCCGACTTGGGTGCGGTCTATCATGAGGCCATTACCGAGCCAGCGGAATCACGTAAAGCCCGTCAAAATTGGGGTTTTTTGCGCCGCACCTTGGAAAAAATTCGTTCCTGGTTTCGCCCTGCGGCGGTGAACCACGAATCATTGTCGGCGATTTTTGAAGGGCGACGATCTCTCAACGATGCGTTATCGCGCGCGGCTGTAGCCGAGCCGGAGATGGTTGAAGATTTGCGTAATCGAGTAGACCGTTACAAAGATCACTTACGTCAGACACGCCTAAAGGCTGACTTAAAACAGAGTTTTGCGCAGCCGATTCGGGAACGCCTTATTCGTATACGTATGACCCTTTATGCGGTTCTGATGGCGCCGGTGGCCTTTTTTGGTCTGGTGCATAATCTGTTGCCTTATGTGGTCACCAAAGTGATTAGTCGACGCTTTCACGATGAAGCGGTCCGTACCTTTGCCTATTTTGGTGTAGGAACGCTCGCCTTCTTAGGGTTCTATTTTCTTTGTTGGCTGTGGCTGTGGCAATTCACTGACCGCGATCTCAGTACCAGCTTGATTTATGTCGGGTTGCTTCCGCCGACCGGACTGCTGTGTTTGCGCTATCGCGGCCATATTACGCAATATCGTGACAAAATACTGGTGCGGACGTTTTTCCGTACCAACGCTGACTTGATCAACCTGTTGCATGAAGAGCGGCAAGCCATTGTGTATCGACTGCAACTGTTGGATGAGCGGTACGGCGATCCGGAGATAGAGTAGGGCGCCGTACCGGTTTGGGACGTTGGCTTATTGTGGTGGGCGTGTGACGTGAAACGGTTCATAGGCATGCGCTTGCGTTACAAACGCGGTCAGCTCAGGGTAGGGCGACAGGTCTAACCGGTTGCGGAAGATGACCCAATCGATATAGCAAGCCAAGCGCAGTTCGGCGTCATTGTAAGGCGCTTGCTGTGCTAGCACGAAGCGATTCATTTCTGCCACGCTCGACTCTACGCGCGCTTGCTGACGTTTCAGGTAGTCGTTATTGGCGGGCGTCACGCCCTCTTTCTCCAGCAAGAACAAATTCACCGTTGCATCCAAGGCTGTGTTAATCATGCTGAAACGGTCGTATTGCTTAACGTCTGCAAGAAAACTACCGCCTGCTTTTTCACGCAAATACTTCAGTATCGAGCATGAATCGAACAGCATCACGTCGCCGTCATGCAAGTAAGGCACTTTCTTGGTGGGTGATCGGCGCGCACTCTCTGCATAGTCAGTTTCTACAAAGGTGCATGCTAAACCGGTTTCCAGCAAAGCAATACGGCAATGACGTACAAAGGGCGACGTGTAACTACCAAAAAGTTCCATACCGAGGTCTCCGTGATTGGGTGGGCAGTAGCCCTCACATTATGCCAGTTATGCTGATTTTCCAAGCGGCATCAGTCGCTCGCGTGCAATGGTGTCAGCCAGCGCGCTGTTAGCCGTGTCGGTGGCCGCTGAGCGCTGAAATATCTCCATCAGCGTGGCGTGAATGCCATCGATATGAGCGTTTACGCGCGCGGGCTCATGAGTGCCCAGACGTTCGTAATAGATGTCGATAATACCACCCGCGTTGATTACATAGTCTGGTGCATAGCAAATGCCACGCTGATGCAGCAGGTCGCCCGTGTCTGGATGATCCAGCTGATTATTGGCCCCACCGGCGACGATAGTGGCTTGCAGGTGCGTTAATGTTTCGGGGGTGATCGCGCCGCCTAGCGCACAGGGGGCAAAAATATCCATGGGCGCCCGCATTAACTGATCAGGGCTCATGACGTGCGCACCTAACTCTTCTTGGGCCTGTTGCAGCACGGCCGCATTGATGTCGGTGACCAGTAAACGTGCACCGGCCTCATGTAAGAGTCTTGCTAAGCGGAAGCCAACGCTGCCGAGCCCTTGAACACCCACCACGAGGTCATTTAGGTCGCGGCGCTGCAATTGGTGTTCTACAGCGGCCTTGATGCCAACAAAGCACCCATAGGCCGTTGCGGGGGATGGATCACCGGAACGCACTTGCCCTTGGGCATCGATCTTTTCATGGTAGCCAGAGACATGCTCTGTAGTTTCATGAATGATCTTCATGTCGGCTACGGAAGTACCAGAGTCCTCTGCCGCCACATAACGCCCGTTCATGCCCTCAAGGGCTCTGCCAAAAGCGCGCAGCAAATCGGGGTTCTTGTCGGTGCTCGGATGGCCAATGATGACGGATTTACCGCCGCCCAAGGCCAAGCGCGCCATGGCGCTTTTGTACGACATGCCGCGCGACAACCGTAAGACATCGGTAAGGGCGGCATGGTCATTGGCGTAGGGGAAGAACCGCGTTCCGCCCAGGGCATAGCCTAGGTTGGTGTTGTGAACGGCGATGATGGCCTTCAAGCCGGAGGCTTCATCGCTGACAAAATTGATCTGCTCATGATGGTCGAAATCGGGATGGGCAAAAATACTCATTGTTATTATTCCTATATGGGTCAGTGGCAGGATCACTGCTACGTGGGTACGGCACTCGCCCTTTTGAGACGATGCCGCATAGCATAAACATATACGCTCTGACTGAGCTGTCCAGTGTCTATGGTGAAAGAGGTTGGATGTTCTGTACGGTCGGGTTTCCAGTCGCAGTGCATGTGGCGAGTGTTCCCATCAATACGGCGCATCGTGCTACAATTCGGCGCATAATTAATTGGATAGGGAACAGGTGAAACATGCCAACCTTTGATATCGTCTCAGAAGTCGATGAAGTGGAATTGCGTCATGCAGTGGAAAATGCGACCCGTGAATTGGGTACCCGGTTCGACTTTCGCGGCGTCGAGTCCAGCATTGAATTGAAAGATTTGACCGTGACGCTGAAAACCCAGTCGGATTTTCAGGTGCGCCAAATGGAAGAGTTGTTTCGTGGTGCCTGCGTCAAGCGTGGTGTTGATGCGTCGGGCGTCGACATTGAAGACGAGCCGGTGCACAGCGGCAAAACTTATTCGCTCAATATGACCTTCAAACAAGGCATCGATCAACCCACGGCGAAGCAAATTGTCAAATTGATTAAAGACAGTAAGATCAAAGTGCAGGCGTCTATCCAGGGCGACAAGGTACGGGTGACGGGTAAGAAGCGCGACGAGTTGCAGGAAACCATTGCGATGTTGCGTAAGGCCGATATCGCGCTGCCATTGCAGTTTGAGAACTTTCGCGATTGATCCAAGCAACAATGATGTCGGCGGGTAGGGCGGTGTGTTCACACCCGCGGCTGTGCGGTGGCGGGTGTGAACACGCCGCCCTACGGTTCAGACCCTAAAGCACCAACTTCAAGCCAACCTTAACACAGCGTTCGTTTTCCATCTCCCGCACCACGAACTCAACGGTTCCCATCTCAACGCGGTCACCGACCACCGGCTGGTTAAATTTCCTGCACAAATAGTCGTGCAGTGACAAATTGTGTGCGTCTTCTGGCAGGGTAAAACCGTACATCAGAGACAGGTTCTGCAGGCTGGTGTCGCCATTGATGACAAATTCGCCAAAGAACTGCTTGTCTGCCAGTCGGCTGGTGGCCTTAATGGAGACAAACAGGCGGTCAATTTCATCAACCATCGATCGAGGGGCTGCTAGATAGATGGCATCGCCTTCCTCCAGCCGATCAACTTCATCGATCCCTAGAATTTCCCGGTTGCGCAGTAACAGCGCGGGTTTGACGCCTTCCGGGTAATTGACTTTGAGCGGCGACCGGCCGAATACCGAGGCGTCTTCGGTAATCCGATATCCCACCAGTTCATAATCCGGCTGCCCGGGCAGATCGAGCTCTAAACGTTGGGCGAGGTTGTCGTTCGGTGGTATCTCTACTTTGAGCCAGCGCGCCACCAATGTAAGGCTCCAGCCTTGCACCACCAGCGACACCAGCACGACGAAGAAGGCTACGTTAAACAACATTTCAGCGCCCACGACACCAGCGAGCAGTGGAAATATCGCCAGTATGATGGGGACGGCACCGCGTAACCCTACCCAGCTGATAAAGGCTTGCTCTCGCCATGAAAACTGGAAAGGTAGTAGGCTGATTACAACGGCAATCGGGCGGGCGATGAAAATCAGTGCAATAGCAATAAACAGGGCTTCTAGACTGGTCGGGATCAGCTCTGATGGCGCTACCAATAGGCCGAGCATCAGGAACATGATGATCTGACTCATCCACGCCAGTCCGTTGTGAAAGCGCAGGATATTTTGCGACGATTGCACGCGGCGATTGCTGAGCATAATGCCGGCCAAATAAACCGCTAAGAAACCACTGCCACCTATTACGGAAGTAAGCCCGAAGATCAGCAAGCCTAACGACATCGCCAACAAAGGATAGAGGCCAGCCGATAGGGGCACCGCATTGATCAGACGCGCCGCTGCGATGCCCCCTAGCACGCCAAGCAGACCACCGAGGCCCATTTGGCGCAGGAACTCAATTAACACAATAAAATCGACACGGGTGTGCCCTGAGACGATCAGCTCGATCAGCACGACCGTCAAGAAAATGGCCATTGGATCGTTGCTGCCGGATTCTATTTCCAAGGTGGCACCAACACGCTGCTTCAATTCGAGCTTGGCGGTATGCAGCAGCGAAAACACGGCAGCCGCGTCGGTCGAGCCAACAATGGCACCCATTAATAAGCCGTAGATGAGTGGTAAGCCGAGTACATAGGTGGCAATGAGCCCAGTGATGCCGGCGGTGATGACCACCCCTACGGTGGCCAAGGATATCGCCGGTTTTAGACCGACGCGGAAACTGGAGGTTTGGGTGTTTAAGCCACCATCAAACAGAATGATCGCAAGGGCCAGGCTACCGATGAGGTGTGCCATTTGAATATCTTGAAAAACCAAGCCAAAACCATCTTCACCCAATGCCATGCCGAGTACTAGGAACACCAGAAGCAGTGGCGCACCTAGGCGAGCCGACAATATGCTTGCCAAAATGCTGACCAGAAACAGTAGCCCAGTGAACAGTATGACTTGATTGCTGATGTCCATGTGTCTTCTCTTGCCCTTAGATGACTTCATTGTAACTTAGCATTGGGTTGTTGTGCGTATCGAAGCGCTTAATTCGCTGGCTTATTTGCTACGCCTGAGGCCTCTGGCGTAGAATGCGCGCGATTTTATTGAGGAATGACTCCGATGCAGAGCACGTCAATGGCCGATGACCTAGCCCATATTACTGAGTTCTTAATTGTACCAACGCCCCAAGCATGGGTGCACTGGGCTTTGGAGAATCAGACCATCATGCTGATTGATCATGCGCACTGCGAAAAAAAAGCGGCCTCGACGGCGTTGGGGATGATGTATCGCTATCTCGAATATCCGACTTTCCTCAACCGACTGAGCAAGTTGGCGCGGGAAGAGTTGGTGCATTTCGAGCAGGTGCTTAAAATCATGCAGAAGCGTGGCATTGAATACACGCACTTGACCGCTGCGAAATACGCCAGTGAATTGCTAAAGCAGGCGCGCAAAGAAGAGCCTTGGCAGTTGGTGGATAAGTTGATCATCGGTGCCTTGATAGAAGCCCGTTCCTGCGAGCGCTTCGCGGCAATAGCCCCTTATCTGGATGAGGAGTTGCAGACTTTCTACCGCGGCTTGCTCAAATCTGAGGCGCGGCATTTCGAGATTTATCTAAAGCAGGCAAGGGCGGTGGCACCTGAGCCCATCGATAGTAGAATCGATGAACTCAGAGTGCGAGAGAATGAACTCATCAATTCAGTGTCTGAAGAGTTTCGCTTTCACAGCGGCGTGCCCAGTGACGCATCTTCTGCCGCGTAATTCATCCGTTTAAGCACCGGCGCACTGTCGTTGTCCCATTGGCAGATAACGGCTTGACCGTTTTCCCAATCGCCCAAGACATAGCGTGTGCCTTCCTCATTCAATCCATGAAAGGCTGGGCGGTGGGTATGGCCATGCAGAATATCCAGGGCACCGTGTGTCGATACTTGAGCGGCGGTGTACTCCGGATTCACGTCCATGATGTCTTCAGCTTTGGTGGCATTCTCCGACGCTGACACACTGCGCGCTTGTTTTGCCATGGCAATACGAACATCCAAAGGCTTGCTTAGAAAGTCCATTTGCCAGCCGGGGTTGCGAACCATGCGACGAAATTCCATATAGCGTGCATCGTCAATGCAGAGGTGATCGCCGTGAATAAGCCAAGTGGCTCGTCCATTGATCGACAACACCTTACCTTCTGGATGAATCTGCAGACCAGCTGCTTGAGCGAACTGCTCACCCACCAGGAAATCACGATTGCCGGGCACAAAATGCAGACTAACGCCTCTGGCTTGCAGTGGACGCAGAGCCTTGATCACCGGCTCAGCGGCCGGGTTCGGTGCGTCGTCACCGATCCAGAAGTCGAAGAGGTCACCAAGAATCCATAAAGACTTCGTTTCTGCCGGCAAGCGCAGGCAGAAACGTTGGAATCCGGCAATCAGGTCTGGTCGCTCGGGACTTAGATGAAGGTCGGATATGGCTATATGCATGATCAGTCAACAAGCGTCATGGATTCAATGAGGACATCTTCCAAGGGAACGTCCTGATGGCCGCCACCAATGCCTGTCTTCACTTCTTTGATCTTATTGACTACGTCCATGCCATCGACCACTTTACCAAAGGCCGCATAGCCCCAGCCGTCCATCGTTTCACTGCGGTGATTCAGGAAGCTGTTGTTCGATACGTTGATAAAAAATTGCGCTGTTGCCGAATGCGGGTCCATGGTGCGCGCCATCGCGATGGTGCCTACGTCGTTAGAAACGCCATTATTCGCTTCGTTTTTGATCGGCTCACCATTTTCTTTCTGTTTCATGCCGGGCTCAAAGCCACCGCCTTGAATCATAAAACCGTCGATCACACGATGAAAAATCAGGCCGTCGTAAAAGCCTTCTTTTACATAGTTAACGAAATTAGCCACCGTCAGTGGTGCTTTGTCCTCGAACAGTTCCAGGGTGACGTCGCCCATGGATGTTTTCATTAATACTTTCATTTACTCTGCTCCTAAGCCATGCAGCGCAGTCGCCGCTATATATGTGTTCTCCATCAGAGTAGCCACCGTCATGGGACCTACACCACCGGGAACGGGGGTTATAAACGACGCGCGTTGGGCCGCCACGTCAAACTCTACATCGCCAATCAATTTGCCATCGGCTTGGCGGTTAATGCCCACATCGATAACAATGGCACCGGGCTTAATCCACTCGCCTTTTACCAAGCCGGGAATGCCCACGGCGACCACCACGATGTCTGCCTGTTTCACATGATAGGACAAATCATCGGTGAAGCGGTGGGTAATGGTCGTCGTACAACCAGCCAGCAACAGTTCCAGAGCCATTGGGCGGCCGACGTGATTGGACGCACCGACAATCACGGCGTGCTTGCCGCGAATGTTTTCGCCCGTCGATTTTAAGAGCGTCATGATGCCACGTGGCGTGCACGACTCGAGATGCGGCATACGCAAGGCTAGGCGGCCCACATTATACGGGTGAAAACCATCAACGTCCTTGGTCGGGCGAATGCGCTCCACGACTTTTTGCTCGTCTATCTGATCGGGCAACGGAGATTGTACCAGTATGCCGTCGATGGTGGGGTCGTCGTTCAACTCATCTATTAAAGCGAGCAGCTCACGTTGACTGGTGGTGTCTGGCAGATCGTAAGAGAGCGACTTGAAACCGATCTCCTCACAACTCTTGCGCTTCGAATTAACATATACCTCACTGGCAGGGTCGGCGCCTACCAGTATTACGGCCAAGCCTGGGGGGCGATGGCCTGCTTGCGTCAATGACAATACCGAACGGCGTATTTCTGCCTTTAGTTCGGCGGCGATGGCTTTGCCATCGATGAGTGTTGCTGCCATGGAACCTGTAACTCCTTGAACTGATGGAGGTATTTTCGCATGCCCGTGGCGGCAAGTCCAAGCAAGGCTACTAGAAGGTGACTATTAGCTATCCATTTGTTTTGTCTGTGGTTTTTTAGAAATTCTTTTTAAAAATAGGTTGACGACCACCATACCCGTCAGTAATATGCGCACCACGCTGAAACGCGGGTCGTCGGAGCATAGCGCAGTTTGGTAGCGCATCTGGTTTGGGACCAGAGGGTCGGGGGTTCGAATCCCTCTGCTCCGACCACTTTTTTAGCAGGCAGTCTCTCGTAGAGCGCCCGTAGCTCAACTGGATAGAGCACCGGCCTTCTAAGCCGGGGGTCGCAGGTTCGAGTCCTGCCGGGCGTACCAGTCTACAAGTGTTTGTAGGCAGGTGTCCGCAGTATGAAAGATATCGGTTATGGTGGGCGTAGCTCAGTTGGTAGAGCCCCGGATTGTGACTCCGGTGGTCGTGGGTTCAAGTCCCATCGTCCACCCCATTCTCCTGTTATGCGGATGTGGTGAAATTGGTATACACGCTGGATTTAGGTTCCAGTGCCGCAAGGCGTGTGAGTTCGAGTCTCACCATCCGCACCATCTTTTCCTTCTCTTCTCTGCGTGCCTCTTCTACGCCTGTTAATCAGTATTGTAGTTAAAGCTAGTTGATTATTTTTATTGACACCCTTACAGTTCCTGCCTTTGGCACGTACAGACAGCAATATAGCGAGGATTTTCCATGCAAGTGACCGTTGAGACGACGTCTGGCTTAGAGCGTCGGATGGTAATCAATGTTCCCGCCGACAAAGTCAATTCTGAAGTTGATAAGCGCGTGAAAGATACCGCACGTCGGGTTCGTCTGGATGGTTTTCGTCCAGGCAAGGTGCCTGTGAGTGTGGTGCGTCAGCGTTTTGGTCAGGGCATTCGTGCGGAAGTATTGCAGGATGTAGTGCGTGACTCATACGTCGCTGCACTGGACAAAGAGTCCATTACACCCGCCGGCTATCCGCGTTTTGAAGACGTGAAAGACGAAGATGGCGGTAATATCGAATTTACGGCCGTGTTTGAAGTATTCCCAGAAGTAGAGCTGGGTGACTTGAGCAAGGTCAGTGTTGAAGTGGCTGATGTAGATGTCAGCGATGCCAATATCGATCAAATGATCGATACTCTGCGTAAACAGCGTTCTGAGTATAAGGCTGTGAAGCGTAAGAGCGTTAAAGAAGACAAGCTAAAAATCGATTTCGTCGGTAAGGTTGACGGAGAAGTTTTCGAAGGCGGTTCTGCGACGGATCAGGAGTTGGTATTGGGCAGCGGCTCAATGATTCCTGGCTTCGAAGAAGGCATCATTGGTATGAAAGCCGGTGAAGAGAAGACGATTGAAGTCACCTTCCCAGAAAAATACGGTAATAACGACCTGGCAGGCAAGGCCGCCACATTCGATATCACTGTGCATGAAGTATTAAAGCCTGAGCTGCCTGAATTGAACGAAGAGTTCATTAAGGAGCTGGGTGCGCGTGAAACCACCGTCGAAGCATTCCGTGCTGAAGTGAAAGAGAACATGGAGCGTGAAGCGCGCCAGGCTCTGCGTGGTAAAACGAAGAATGACGTGATTGACCAATTGTTGGAGTTGGTCAGTTTTGATGTGCCAGCGGCCATGGTTGATCAAGAAGTAGATCGCCTGCGCCAGGAGGCTGTGCAGCAATTCGGTGGCCAGGCGAAGATTGATGCAAGTCAGTTGCCGAAGGAGCTGTTTCAGGATCAAGCGACACGTCGCGTTAAAACGGGCTTGATCTTCTCTAAGGTCGCTGAGCAGCACGAACTGAAAGCAGAAGACGCTGCGGTTCGTAAGTACATCGAAGAGATTGCAGGTGTTTACCAAGACCCACAATCGGTCATTGACTATTACTACAATAACCGCGAGCAGTTAAATCAAGTGCAAGCGGCAGTAATGGAAGAGTCCGTGGTTGCGGTGGTGCTTAAAGATGCCAAAGTAACCAACACTACCGTTGATTACTACGCAGCGGTTAAGCGCGAAGACTGATCAACACCTTGAAAAAAAAGCGGTCGACCCTATTATCAGGGTGACCGCTTTTTTTATGCCATAAGCTTTTAGCGGGTGGGCGCCATTGTTTTTAGGCGCTTCTCTTGATCCAAAACGACGGGCGTGACCTATACCCCTTACTTGTGTCAAACTTCATAGCCGGAGTCGCACCGATTTTTTACAGGTGCGGCGTCACGGGAAACCATCGACAAGACAGGAAACAGAATAACCATGCATTCAGAGATTCAAGCAGCGGGCGGCTTGGTGCCCATGGTGGTTGAGCAGACCTCACGCGGCGAACGTGCTTTCGATATCTATTCACGATTACTGAAAGAGCGTGTCATTTTCCTTATTGGGCCGGTAGAAGACCACATGGCTAATCTGATTGTGGCTCAGATGCTGTTTCTGGAATCTGAAAATCCAGATAAGGACATCCATCTTTACATCAATTCACCCGGTGGCTCCGTTACCGCAGGTATGTCGATTTACGACACCATGCAGTTTATCAAGCCTGACGTCAGCACCATGGTGATTGGTCAAGCAGCCAGCATGGGTGCTTTCTTGTTGGCCGGCGGTGCCAAGGGTAAGCGTTTTGCGCTGCCTAACTCACGGGTAATGATTCACCAGCCACTGGGCGGTTTCCAGGGGCAGGCATCGGATATTGAAATCCATGCTAAAGAAATCATGAAAAT
Organism: Salinispirillum sp. LH 10-3-1; assembly: GCF_030643825.1. GTDB lineage: Bacteria > Pseudomonadota > Gammaproteobacteria > Pseudomonadales > Natronospirillaceae > Salinispirillum. The sequence continues at coordinate 1,826,949 of NZ_CP101717.1, read as the reverse complement.
TAAGAAGACGCTGAACGAGTTGCTGGCGCATCATACTGGCAAGACTCTGGAAGAACTGGAGAAAGACACCGACCGTGATAATTTCATGGACCCTGAAAGTGCATTAGCGTATGGCTTGATTGATCAGGTCATGGCGCAACGCGGCTAACAGGCTGCAAACAGCGGCGCGTCGGCGGTAAAATGCCGTGACGACGTGCCGGTTTTTGCTATTATTAATTACTAGATGTTGAAGATGCGCGTCAGTTGCTTGCAAATAAGCGCGAGGCGTCGCATCTTTAAAGAAAAGCGCTATTCGGAGTAAATCAATGGCCGATGACACCAGTAAAAAAGACGACGGCAAATTATTGTATTGCTCATTTTGCGGTAAGAGTCAGCATGAAGTCCGCAAACTGATCGCCGGTCCGTCCGTGTTCATCTGCGATGAGTGCGTGGATTTGTGTAACGATATCATTCGTGAAGAGTTACAGGATACCGAGCTAGAAGCAGAGCACGAACATCTGCCCACCCCAACAGAAATTAAGTCGACGTTGGATGAGTACGTTATTGGTCAGAAGAAGGCCAAGATGGTGCTGTCGGTAGCCGTCTACAACCACTACAAGCGCCTACGCCACGGCGAAGGCAGCAGCAGCAGTGAGATTGAGTTAAGTAAGAGCAATATTTTGTTGATCGGGCCAACTGGCTCGGGTAAGACGCTGCTCGCCGAGACCTTGGCGCGCATGCTGAATGTGCCCTTTACCATTGCAGATGCAACAACCCTGACGGAAGCGGGTTACGTCGGTGAAGACGTCGAGAACATTATTCAAAAGCTGCTGCAAAAGTGTGACTACGATGTGGAACGGGCGCAGCGTGGCATCGTTTATATCGATGAAATCGATAAGATCAGCCGTAAGTCCGACAACCCGTCTATCACGCGTGATGTGAGCGGTGAGGGCGTACAGCAGGCATTACTGAAGCTGATTGAAGGTACGGTGGCGTCGGTACCGCCGCAAGGTGGCCGTAAGCATCCGCAACAAGAATTCTTGCAGGTCGACACCAGCAATATGCTGTTTATTTGCGGTGGTGCTTTCGCAGGGCTTGATAACATCATTCGTGATCGCAGTGAAAAGAGCAGTATCGGCTTCTCTGCGAACGTCCGCTCAAAGGATGTGTCTGGAAAAATCGGCCAGTTGTTAACTAACGTTGAGCCGGAAGACTTGGTTAAATACGGTTTGATTCCTGAATTTATCGGTCGCTTACCCGTGGTAGCAACCCTTGAAGAGCTGGATGAAGATGCTTTGATTCAGATCCTCAGTGAGCCGAAGAACGCTTTGATCAAACAGTACAGTAAGCTGTTTGAAATGGAATCAGTAGAGCTCGACTTCCGTGAATCAGCCCTGCGGGCAGTGGCCAAAAAGGCCATGGAACGTAAAACCGGTGCACGCGGATTGCGTTCTATCCTTGAAAGTGTGCTTTTAAACACCATGTATGTGATTCCGTCTGAGAAAGACGTCGAGAAGGTCGTCATCGACGACAAAGTGATCGCTGGCGACTCAGAACCTCTGTTGATCTATGGTCATCAGGGTGAACAAAACAAAAGTGCGGCAGGGCGTGACTAACGGGGTCTAACGGCTTTTCGTTAGCCAGATTATCGTCCGGGGGCTATGTATAGCCCCTTTTGCTGCCCCCTAATAAGCTGGTATCTCATGACAGACACCCCATTAAGTTTTCCGGTATTGCCACTACGTGACGTCGTGGTATACCCGCATATGGTTATTCCTTTATTTGTTGGCCGTGAAAAATCCATCAGCGCGCTACAGGCGGCGATGGATGGTGACAAGAAGGTCATTCTCGTTGCCCAGAAGCATGCCTCAGAAGATGAGCCTACGTTGGCTGACATCTTCAGTGTGGGTACCTTGGCGTCCATTCTGCAGTTATTAAAATTGCCTGACGGTACCGTCAAGGTGTTGGTTGAGGGCATCAGCCGCGTCTCTTTGCTAGACCCCGACTTCAATCACGAGCCTTACATCATCACCACCTGTGAAGATTTGCCCGAAGGCGAACTGTCAGAGCGTGAAGAAGAGGCCTTGTTGCGCACGCTGAATAATCAATTTGAGCGCTACGTACAACTCAGTAAGAAGGTACCCAGCGAGGTACTGACGTCACTGGAGAGCATTGAAGACTCCGGTCGCTTGGTCGACACCATTGCGGCCCATATGTCACTCAAGCTCGACGAAAAGCAGCAAATTCTCGAAACACCGGCTATACGTGATCGTATTGAGCAGGTGTTGGCCATGCTCGAAACGGAAATAGACCTCTTGCAGGTTGAAAAGCGTATTCGTGGCCGCGTGAAGAAACAGATGGAAAAAAGCCAGCGCGAGTATTATCTGAATGAGCAGATGAAAGCGATTCAGAAAGAGCTGGGCGATATTGATGAAGGGCACAACGAAGTTGAAGGGCTGCAAAAGAAGATCGATGCGGCCGGAATGACCAAGGAAGCTGAAGACAAGGCGAATCAAGAGCTGCGTAAGCTGAAAATGATGTCGCCGATGTCAGCCGAAGCATCCGTGGTACGGAGCTACATCGATTGGTTGCTGGCATTGCCGTGGAAGAAGCGTACGCGCTCAACCATTGACCTTAAAAAGGCCTTGAAAATCCTCGATGAGGACCATTATGGGCTCGAGGAAGTGAAAGAACGTATTCTTGAGTATCTGGCGGTACAAAAGCGCGTTAAGAAGCTCAAAGGCCCGATTTTGTGTTTGGTTGGCCCCCCGGGTGTGGGTAAAACCTCGCTGGGTAAATCGGTCGCTCGTGCGGTGAACCGTGAGTATGTGCGTATGGCATTAGGCGGCGTACGTGACGAAGCAGAAATTCGTGGACACCGACGGACTTACATTGGCTCTTTGCCCGGTAAAGTGGTGCAGAAAATGGCCAAAGTAGGGGTGCGTAACCCGCTATTCCTGCTGGATGAAATCGATAAGATGGGAATGGATCATCGCGGCGATCCGGCGTCAGCGTTGCTGGAAGTGCTGGATCCAGAACAAAACAGCACGTTCAATGATCACTACTTGGAGCTGGATTACGATCTGTCGGACGTCATGTTTATTTGTACGTCGAACTCCATGAACATCCCTGGTCCGTTACTTGACCGTATGGAAGTGATTCGCCTGCCGGGTTACACCGAAGCAGAGAAAGTGAATATCGCGCATAAGTACCTGTTGCCTAAGCAATTGAAATCGAACGGCTTAAAGGCTGGTGAGCTGGAAATCACTGATGAAGCCCTCCGTGAAATCGTTCGGGTCTATACGCGCGAAGCTGGCGTTCGTGGTTTGGAGCGTGAAGTGGCTAAAGTATGTCGCAAAGCTGTGCGTCGTATTCTGGAAATGGATGGCAAAAAAGCCAGCCTTAAAGTCGAGGCCAAAGATCTGGAAGACTATTTGGGCGTTGCCAAATTCCGGTTTGGACGCGCAGAAGAGGACAATCAGATAGGCCAAGTTACTGGGTTGGCATGGACATCTGTTGGCGGTGAGCTGTTAACGCTCGAAGCCGCTGTAACGCCCGGTAAGGGCCGTATGATACGTACCGGCAAGTTGGGTGACGTCATGCAGGAATCCATTCAGGCGGCTCTGACAGTGGTGCGTAGCCGTAGTCAACGTTTGGGTATATTGCCCAGCTCTTTTGAAAATCAGGATATTCATATCCACGTGCCTGAAGGCGCAACGCCGAAAGACGGCCCTAGTGCCGGTATCGGTATGTGCACGGCCTTGGTTTCAGCCTTGGCGAAATTACCTGTACGTGCCGATGTTGCTATGACGGGAGAAATTACCTTGCGTGGTCAGGTATTGGCCATTGGTGGGCTCAAAGAGAAACTGCTGGCGGCACATCGAGGTGGCATTAAAACAGTAGTGATACCAGAAGAGAATGAGCGTGACTTGAAGGAAATTCCGGCCAATATACTGGCTGATATCGTCATCAAACCAGTAAAATGGATTGATGAGGTGTTGGAGATTGCCCTTGATGGTGTGCCTACGCCGTTAACGGATGATCAGTTAGCAGAAGACCTTAAGCCTAGAGTTGAAGTACGTCCGACGGGTGGCGAAAGACCCAGTACACACTAGTGAGCCAAAGAGTAAACCGTCGCGGAATTATTCTGAAGCTCCCTAGAACATTGCTTGACAGTCTTTTCCTAGTGCTGGTATAAAACTCAGCACTAGTACTTGCCAGGCAAATAATACTAATAATCGTCGGTCATGGACGTCTACTCAAAAAATGATCATTTGCGATCGTGATTTCTGACTGGACTGGGCCGGCATACTGTTGAAAAAGGGGAATAGCGTGAACAAGTCTGAATTGATTGATGCCGTAGCAGCTTCTGCTGACATTCCAAAGGCGGCTGCTGGTCGTGCATTGGATGCAATGATTGACGCTGTATCTGGTGCGTTGAAAGATGGCGATCAGGTTGTGTTGGTTGGTTTTGGTACTTTTGCGGTTAAAGAGCGTGCTGCACGCACTGGCCGTAACCCACAAACCGGTGCTCCTATCCAGATTGCTGCGGCTAAAGTTCCTGGCTTCAAGCCAGGAAAAGCGCTGAAAGACGCCGTTAACTGATTGTCTTTTAGCTAAAAAAATGGCGAGTAAATGACTCGCCATTTTTTTTCGTCTCATCCATGGAGCCTCCATAGTTAGGGATGAAATGAAATCCGCCGCCGGCGGATTTTTTTGGGTTGCCTCACCTTGGGGTATTCCAGTTCGGGGCTTACGTTTGAAACGCTCCTGACGTTTTAATGTATTAGGTTGTTGGGTTAGGGTAAGATTAGCGCTCTTTTTTGTGCCCATCTGATTAACCCCGTTGTGGTGTCAGTGATCCGGAGGATCGATGTTAGAAGAATTTCGCAATAGTTTCCGCGGTACGACCGGTAAAATCATTATCACCGTGTTGGTATGTACCTTTGCCTTTTTTGGTGCATCGTCCATCGTAACCATGGACTTCAGTGGTCGTGCAGCCGTTAAAGTTAATGGAGAAGGTATTTCAGCACAGGTTTTGAACAGCCGTGTAAACGCCGAGCGGCAGAATATGCTGCAGCGCATGGGGCAGAATGCTGACCCTTCACTCATTGATGAAAGCTTGCTGCGTCAGCAAGTGATCGAGCGCATCATTCAAGAGGAGTTGATTGCGCAAGCAGCCAGGAACGCCAACTTCGTATTCTCCGATCGTGAAATGGATCGTTTACTGTTTAACGAGCAGTCTTTTCGTACTGCAGATGGTTCATTTGATTCGGCGCGTTTCTCCATGGTCGCCGCTCAGCAAGGCATGACCGCTCGACAGTTTCGTCAACGTATTGCTGAAAGCCAAGCTTTGAACCAGTGGATTGTGGGCCTGGAACAGTCTGAATTCAGCTTGCCATATGAGGTTGAATACTATGCGCGTATGAGTAACGAGACGCGCGATATTGAGTACAAGATTTTCCGCATTGAAGAGCTGATCAATGAAGTCACTGTTGATGATGTCGCGGTAGCACAGTTTTATGATGAAAATCGTGAAGAGTTTCTGACGCCTGAGCGCGTTGCAATAGAGTATGTCCGGTATAGCGCTGATCGAATTGCAGCAGGCTTGGAACCAACCGAAGCTGAAATACAAGCCGCTTATGACGCTTACTTGGCCTTAGAAAGCAGCAGTGCACAGAAACAGATTGCTCATATTTTGATTACAACCGATAGCCGTTCAGCGCCCGAAGCCAGAGATTTGGCTGCAGATCTGGCTGCTCGTGCTGCTAATGAAGACTTTGCTGCCCTGGCGCAAGAGTACTCTGAGGACCCTGGTAGTGCCGATTTTGGTGGTGACTTAGGTTACTTTATGTCCGGTATCTTTGATCCTGAATTCGAGCAAGCAGTAGCAGCACTGTCTGCTGTTGGTGAAGTCAGTGCTCCGGTCCGTACTGAGTTTGGCTATCATTTAATCAAGCTGCTGGATATCGCTTCGTCAGACATTCCATCATTGGAAGAAATGACGGCCGACCTACGCAGTCAGCTTATAGCGCGACAGGCCGCGTCACGTCTTGTTGAGGTGCGTGAAGAACTGGCTAACGTGGTGTTCACTAGCTTGGATCTGACGGAAGCCGCTGAAGTCTTCGAACTGGAAATACAGCGCACAGACTTATTCACTCGCAATGGCGCAGCGTCTGGCGTGGCAGCGAACTCTGATGTGGCTACAGCGGCTTTCAGCGGACTGGTACTGAATGAAGAGTTGAATAGCGACGTAATCACGTTGCCTGACAACAGTTTGGTGGTAGTAAGAAAGCTGGATTACGAAGCACCTGATTACGAGCCACTTGAAAACGTCGCTGATGATATCAATGAATATCTGCGTTTCCTGGCCGCCGTAGAGGCTGCTGAGTTCGAAGCGGGCGCTTTGCGTGATGCCTTGTTAGCCGGTGATGCTGATGTTGTTCTGGAGCGCGTTGAGGGTGTATCACGCTTCGGTTCTAGAGTACCTGCGAACCTTAATCAGGCAGCGTTTCGTGCGGTGCCTAACAGCGACGATGGCCGTGATGTTTTTATTGTACGCTTAGAACGTGGTGACTGGGCGGTCGGTCGGGTGTTAAATGCGAATGACGGCACGTTGGATGAAGAAGAGCGTGGTCAAATTGCTGCTTATCTGGAGCGGGTTGTAGCCGGCACGATATTGGATAACTTGGTTGGTGATTTGCGCAGTGAAGCGAGAATCCGCGTTCGTTGATCTCTGTTTGATCGATAACGTTAGACAATAAAGCCGCTTATGCGGCTTTATTTTTTTGCTGCGCTCTTTCAGTACAATTTAATATGCTATTCTAACGGAATTAGAACCGAGCGGATAAAGTTCGGAGAGGAAACGACAACAGGACGTAGTAAACAATGGCGATCAGTTTATTAATTCTCGACGTGGACGGTGTTTTGACTAACGGTCAGCTCGTATACGGCGCAGAAGGCGAAGTACAAAAGGTCTTTCATGTCCATGACGGTCTAGGCATCAAGGTCGCGCGCAATAATGGCGTCGATGTGGCTGTGATTTCGGCCAAAGATTCCGCACCTCTGCGTAAGCGTTTAACCGATCTAGGTATTGAGCATCAGTACCTTGGACAATCCGATAAATACACCGTCTTCAAGGACCTGTTGAAGTCTTTGCGCTTGCAGCCCGATGACGTTGCTTATGTCGGAGATGACGTTATTGATATTAAAGTCATGCGAGAGGTAGGGTTGCCCATCGCGGTACAGAATGCGCAACCGATGGTGAAGTCGATCGCTAAGCATCAGACGCGATTGAACGGTGGGGAAGGTGCGGTGCGCGAGGCCATTGATTATATTCTGCGCCGACAGATGGTGTTAGAAAAAGCGTACGAAGAATTTCTGTAGCGCAAAATAAAAAGCGGATAAGCTGGACGACCTAATTATCCGCTTTTTTATGTTATGCGCTACAACGTATCTAAGTCCGGCATTGCTTTCACCACCTCATCTAGGGCTTTCATCTGCTTCAAAAACGGTTTTAATTGGCGCAGCGGTAAAGCACAGGGGCCATCACACTTGGCGTTGTCGGGATCAGGGTGAGACTCCAAAAACAAGCCTGCGATCTTCTGTGACATCCCCGCGCGTGCCAGTTCAGTTACTTGCTGACGCCGCCCATCGGCAGAATCGGAACGGCCGCCCGGTCGTTGCAATGAGTGGGTGACATCAAAAATCACCGGGTATTGCATCGCCTTCATCACTCCAAACCCTAGCATGTCGACCACCAAGTTGTTGTAACCAAAAGATGAGCCACGTTCGCAAAGTATCAGTTGTTCGTTTCCTGCTTCTTCACATTTGTTTAGAATGTGCCGCATCTCTTCTGGCGCCAAAAACTGTGCCTTCTTGATGTTGATTACGGCGCCGGTCCGGGCCATGGCAACAACCAAGTCGGTTTGGCGGCTTAAGAATGCGGGCAGCTGAATAACATCAGCCACGTCTGCTGCGGGCTGCGCTTGACTTGGCTCATGGACATCGGTGATAACAGGTACATTAAACTGTGCTTTAACGTCCGCCAGTATGCGCAGGCCCTCGTCGAGGCCTGGACCTCGAAAGGAATGCATGGACGAACGATTGGCCTTGTCAAACGAGGCCTTAAAGACATAGGGAATATCCAGCTGCCGACACACGTCAACGTACTGTTCAGCGACGCGTAGCGCCATATCTCGGCTTTCCAAAACGTTCATGCCGCCAAACAAGGTGAATGGCTGGTCGTTGCCTACTGGCAAGGTGCCGACCTGAATAGTTTTTGTCATAGCGTGTCCTTAAATCGGCCGTGAAAATATTGTTCATCCGGGCGTAGCCCCAGACCAGAGTTGATATGTTAACAGAACAGCAGAAAAACGACATTCAGCAAGCGTATCGCGATTACCTGAAAGCACGCGATCTCAAGCCGCGCACTGGGCAGCGGCAGATGATTGCGCATATCGCACGGCAAGTGGGAGCAGCGACCTTGCAACCCGATGCGCAGCGTATTGCGGTGGTAGAGGCGGGTACCGGTACGGGTAAAACTCTGGCTTATTTGATTCCCGCTCTGGTGCTGGCGCAAACTCTTAAGAAACAGATAGTGCTGTCTACGGCCACTGTGGCCTTGCAATCACAGTTAATAGAGAAAGATTTGCCCGATGTACTGGCCTCCACATCGCTGGAGTTTGATTTTGCGCTGGGTAAAGGACGGGGCCGGTTTTTCTGTGAGGTGAATGCGGAGCAAGCGAAGAACGAGTTAGCAACGGAGGCAAACCTTTTTACGCAAGGTGGCGCGCGTACAGAGCAAACCATGGACACACTCACCCAACTGATGCAGCGTTTTCAAACCGGTGATTGGAACGGCGATATCGACGCCTTGGAAGCGCAGCCCGACTTTGCCTTGCGTAAAGCCATCACTGCGACGGGTTCTGAATGTTTGGGGGCGTTGTGCAGTCGGTACGATGGCTGCCCTTATTTTGCCAACCGACAGCGTTTGAAAGAGGCTGACGTGTTGGTGGTAAACCATGACCTGGTGCTCAGTGACATGGCGCTGGGTGGCGGGGTGGTTCTGCCGGACCCCAAGGACGTCATCTTTATCTTCGACGAAGCCCACCACCTGCCGGACAAAGCATTGAACCATTTTTCAATGCGCCTAGAGCTTACCGCGTTTCAGCGTTACATCGATGGCATTGGCCGTCATGCCACTAAGATGGTCAGTGAGCTGGCCGCGTATGATCAGCTGGGCACTGAATTGGGTGAGATGGAGTTTCAAGGTAAAGAGGCCAAGCAAAAGTTGAAGCACATCGCCATGTTGTTAGACGACGCTTGGGTGACCACCGAAGTGCGTGATGGCAGTCGGATGCAATGGCACCGTTTCGAACTCGGTGCGGTGCCAGAGACACTGAAGGTGGCTTTGGTGGAACTTACGCAGACCTTGAGGCCTATACAGACCTTTCTGAACAATGCGCACAAACACGTGAACAGTCAATTGCGCGCGCAGCATCCGCCGACCGATGTGAACCTGCTGCAAACGTGGGCACAACAAATTGCTCAGGACCTCGAACTGGTGTCCTCCGCCACAGCGTTGTCCGAGCAATATCAGAAGTCTGATGCAGATACGCCGATGGCCTATTGGTTGGAGCGCGACCCACAAGACAATGAATTGGCTTTAATGGCGAGTCCTTTCCTAGCCGGAGGGGTACTCAACGTTTATCTGTGGCAGCGCGCTTACGCCGCCGTAATGACATCGGCAACACTCAGCGCGGGCGGCGATTTTTCGCGCTTCAAAGCGCATGCCGGTGTGTATGAAGATGAACTGTTTTTACGCGTAGCCAGCCCGTTCAATTACCCCGAACAAGGTGAACTGTTGTTGCCGCTCGATGCCGTCAGTGGCGGACAGCAGGCTGCCCATACACAATACGTGGTTGATAAACTGCCGAGCTTACTGCTGGACCACCAAGCGACCTTAGTGCTGTTCTCGTCACGTGTGCAGATGAATGAGGTGTACGAGAGGCTACCGGTAGATTGGCAAAATCGTATTCAAGCTCAGGGCGTCAGCAGCAAAGAGCATATATTGCGTGAGCATGCGCGGCTCTTGGCGGATGGCTCGGCCAGTGTGATCTTTGGTCTGGCGAGCTTTTCTGAAGGTGTTGATTTGCCGGGCGACGCGTTAACTCAGGTTATCGTCGCCAAGTTGCCATTCAGTGTGCCGGATGATCCCTTGCAGTCGGCGGCGGCGGAATGGACGGAAAAGCGGGGCGGTAATCCCTTTATGCAATTGACCTTGCCGGAAGCCATCATTCGGCTGACGCAAGCAGTGGGGCGATTGATTCGTAATGAGCGTGACCATGGTCGGGTGGTGCTGCTTGATGGGCGCGTGCGCACGGCGCGCTACGGCAGTCTTATTGTTCAGGCATTGCCGCCGTTCAGACGCGCTCAATAATCTGTGCTTACTTGTTCTGGTTACGCTGTTGCGTCTGCTGCGTCAGTAGGTGCCGTGCCAACTGTTGGCGCATGCTTTCCGGCATGTCAATGAAGGTTACGTGCAAATAGAAACCATTGTCTACCGGGCGGCATTCCAGTACTTCCGCATGAGGAAAGATAGCCATATAGCTGGGCGAAAAGACTAAGGCCATGGCGATATGTGAGCCGACTGTATAAGCATAGTCAGATGAGAAACCAAGACCTCCTTCACTGATGGTGATGCGAATAGGGCGTTCATCGAGCTGATTCAACTGTTGGATTAACAAGGCCTGGCGAAACACATCAATCTTCTGGTTCAGTAAGCGAGCGAACAAAGCGGTGGGTTTGTTGTCCATCTGCTTTTCTACTTTAGCCAGTTCGGTATCCAATGCGTCGAGCGCTTGAAATGTCGTCGCCTGACGCAGTGCAGGGAAGTACTCAACCGCACTGGTCTGATCAGGGTCCCAGGCGGCAGTTAACACCCAAGCCATATCATCGATGCGGAAATAAGAGCGGCGATCGTCTTCCATTTATTTACCTACCTTAGCTTTACATGTCAGAAAACGGACAAGTACTATACACCGTCCTAAAGGACTGCACGGACCTGCCTCGTCGATGGTGGGCCAAATAGCCCTTCGACTCTTTGGATTACTATATAAGTGAAGCGGTGAATGTTACACAATCTTTCGTTTTTTATTGGTCGCCGATACATCGGTGCCAAACGGCGTAGCCATTTTATTTCCTTTATTTCCAGTGTGTCCATGATTGGCCTAACGCTCGGCGTGGCGGTACTCATTATTGTGCTGTCCGTTATGAACGGGTTTGAGCGCGAATTGCGCGAACGCATTCTTGGTATGGTGCCACATGGAAGCATCAGTGGCCAAGCGCCGATAGAGGATTGGGAGTCTTTGCGCGAGCGCATGTTGGCTCATCCGGAAGTACGGGGTGCAGCGCCTTTCATTGCTGAAACCGCGATGCTGATTTCCGATCGTGAGAGCCGCGGTGCGTTGGTGACCGGGGTTGATCCGCGGTACCTCAGTGAAGTCTCCATAATAGAGAACCACATTGTCAGTGGCTCTATGGACGCGTTGCAGGCTGGCAACTGGAATATTGTGTTAGGTGAGTCCTTGGCACGTCAAATGGGCGTTGTGCCGGGTGACCGCATCAATATGTTGGTGCCTGAAGTGTCGGTCAACATCATGGGGGTTCAACCGCGCTTCAAGCGTTTCACCGTCATTGCCTTGTTTAAGGTCGGGGCTCAGCTGGACTCCGACACTGCCTTAGTACATATTGAGGACGCGGCAACACTCAAGCGCATGCCCGGTAAAGTACAGGGCATTCAGCTGTCTTTTGATGATTTATTTCGCGCACCTGCGGTCACACGTGAGCTCGCATTTGGTTTGCAGGGGCGTTATCAATTCTCTGACTGGACGCGGACGCAAGGGAATCTATTCCAAGCCATTCAGCTTGAGAAGCGTATGGTCGGCTTGCTGCTATTTATGATAATTGCGGTGGCGGCATTCAATATCATATCCAGTCTGTTCATGTTGGTGACCGAGAAACAGTCCGACATCGCTATCCTGCGTACCATGGGGGCGCGCCCCAGTCAGATCATGGGCATCTTTATCGTGCAAGGTGGGCTGGTTGGTACCATTGGGGTAATTCTGGGTATCATTTTTGGTGTGATAGGGGCGTTGACGGTGGCAGACATTGTTGCAGCTGTAGAGCGTTTCTTTGGTTTTGAGGTGCTCGACAGTGGAGTGTACTTCATTAACTACATGCCGTCTGAGTTACGCTTTGATGATGTTTTGTTGGTGGGTGGGGCGTCATTAGTCGTAGCGTTTTTATCGACTCTGTACCCGGCTTACCGAGCCGCCAAAACCTTGCCAGCGGAGGCCTTACGTTATGAATGATGTCGTTTTGCAATGCGAAGGCTTAACCAAAGAATATCAGGTCGGTCCAGAAACCGTTCGGGTGTTTGATGACCTTGCTTTGACCATCAATGCGGGCGACATGGTGTCTATTGTTGGTGCTAGTGGTTCGGGTAAGTCGACGCTGCTGCATTTGATGGCCGGGCTCGACCTGCCTACCGCGGGACGGGTATCGATAAAGGATCGCGATTTGGCGGCAATTTCCGAGCGTGAGCGGAGTGCGTTACGTAACGAGTACCTGGGCTTTGTATTCCAGTTTCACCACCTGTTGCACGAATTTACAGCCCTAGACAACGTTTTGATGCCCGCGCGCATTTCACGTAAACCTACGAAAGAAGACATTGACTACGCGATGAGTCTATTGGACCAAGTCGGGGTGGCGCACCGCGCAAAACATAAGCCATCCGAATTGTCTGGCGGTGAGCGCCAGCGCGTGGCCATCGCACGTTCTTTGATGAATAAACCACGACTGGTGCTGATGGATGAGCCAACTGGAAATCTGGATTCCAGTAATTCGGCACAGGTGCAGCGTGTTATTCTCGGGTTGAATGAAGTGGCTAATTGCAGTTTCGTGCTGGTGACTCATAACGCCGAGCTGGCTGAGCCACTGACGAATCGGTATCGCTTGCAGGAAGGACAGTTAGTACGTTATTGATGCGCGCTCAGCGCAAATTTAAAGTGTAGTTGCGCGGCCTGCCGCGCCCGCTCTTTTGAAACTGATCGGTAAAGGACCATGCGTAAAGGATTCACGCTGCCTCTTTCCGCTGTGCGCTTCCGTGCAGCGAATATTTTCTTGTCAAAAAGTGTGCATTGGCACTCCAAGGCCTGTCTGTCGGCGTTTATTCTGTCGGGCATTGGCACTCTGTGGTCACCTGTTGGTACGCTGCTTCTTATCGCCGGTGTGTTCGTCTCATTTCGTTTGTTTGCTCGGCATTGGCAACTCGATGTGCTGATTGGCGGCTGTTTAGGCCTTGTCTTGGTGACCACCCATGTGTACTCGGCGTCTGCTGGGCGCATTCCTGAACCAAAAACCCTAGTAGCACAACCAGTAGAAGTGGAGAGGTGTTGGCCTAATCAGTGGGGTAGTCGTTGTTTGTTGCGCTTACCGACAGGTGAACGATGGTACTTAAACTGGCCACGTGATGAGCCTGTTTTTATCGGCATGCGTGCGGAAGTTGATGTACGGCTTACTCCGTGGGCAGTGCCAACGAATCCTGGGGTCTCTCCGTTTTCAGTATGGTTGCTGCGCTACGACATCACCGCGCAGGGGCGAGTCGATCAGGTTGTAGCACTACCCAGTCGGTTAGGCGTTGAAACTTTAGAAGGCGCGCGCAGCCAGTTAAGGGAGCGTGCGCTCCCCGATTTTTATCAAGGGGTCTATCAGGCATTAGTACTGGGGGACCGCGCACGTCTAGATCCCGATATGCGCAACCGCGTTGAGCGCACGCAAACGCAACACCTATTGGCCCTATCGGGCTTGCATATCGGCACCCTGGCCTTGGCAGCCTACGGATTAGCGGGGGTACTGTGGTTGCTGTGCCCGCTGGGCATTCGCCAAGACTGGCAGTATCTGGCTGCTTTGCTGGCGGCGGGCCTACTGTTGGTGATTGCATTGCCCGGTGTCAGTCTGTGGCGTGCCTTTTTGATGTTGCTGGTGCCGACAGTGGCATGGGTTTGTCGTGTGCGCTTAGGCGCGACTGAGGCTTTGCTGGTCATTGGAACAGCTATGTTGATCGCCGACCCGCGATTGGTATTGGACTTGGGTGCTTGGTTCAGTTGGTTGGCTACTGTTCTGCTGGTTATTATAGCGCTGCATAGTCAGCGCCGACCCTGGTACATCACCGCTATCTGGCTGCAGACGGTTCTGTCCTTGTTGCTGATCCCTCTCTATGCACTGTGGGAACTTCCTGTATTTCCCCTCAGTATTCCGCTGAATGTCCTGTTGATACCGCTGGTAACTTTTTGGGTGCTGCCGTCTGCTTTTTTAACGGCAATGCACATCCCTTTTGCGGACACTCTGTTTATGCTGGGTGTCGATCTGTGGTACTACCTCTTGGTGCAATTCGACCGCTTATGGGTCTGGTTCCCGGTGCTGTCGGTACTCCAGGCTTTGTTGCTACTGGTTAGCAGCCTGCTGTTGATCATCGTACGGCTTCCCAAGTCAGCATGGTGTGCTTGGCTACTGCTGTTGTTTGGTGTGAGTTGGCACAACAGCCAGCCAGCACCCTTAGCTGAAGGCGAGTTTGATGTTTGGGTGCTGGACGTCGGGCAGGCTCAAGCGGTGGTGATCGATACCGGCGGCGGGCGCGTGATGTTCGATACCGGCAATGGGGACCCCGCGCGCGTTAATTTGTATCACGCGGCGTTGCGCTGGCATTGGTGGTCACCGCACCGGCCATGGGCTGCGGTGATTATCTCTCATCTCGACCGCGATCATGCTGGCGGCTTGACCTCCGTGGCGGCGGGCTTGCGACCGCAGCGCTTCTACTCCGGACAATCCATGATGACTCCGGGCCATTGGCCAACGACAGAGTTTTGCAATCATGGTGTGGAGTTTTCTGTAAATGCGGTGCAATTCCGCTTTTTGCGTCCCTATGTGGGCTTTCTGCCGCAGGATAATAATGACGCATCCTGTATACTGCTGGTGGAGAGCGAGCATGGGCGAGTGTTGTTGACGGGCGATGCCAGCAAGCGGGTAGAGTATGGTATTCTGCAGTCTGCGCCCCCCGGAAAGATAGACTTGCTAGTCAGTGGTCATCATGGCAGTGCTACCAGCACCAGTGCCGAGTTACTGCGCTTGACGCAACCGACTTGGGTAGTGCATAGCGCCGCGCGTTATAGTCGACATGCCATTCCTGCTCCAGACGTCCTGCAACGAGTTGAGGACAGCGGGGCAATCAATCATTGCACCTGTGCGTCTGGTAGCAGGATCTATCGATTCCGTCATGCTGGAATTGTGACGGAGCGCTATGGTCATCGACTGCTGCCATGGATTAGAATCTAATTTTCGCCCTTCATTACGGGGTGTTACCCATTTTATTTTTACGTCATTAGCAATTTTAAGGAGATACTCAGTGTTCGAGATAGTTAAAGCCGGTGGTTGGTTGATGATACCGATTATCATTTCCTCTGTGCTGGCAATTGCCATCATCATCGAACGTTTCTGGGTACTGCGGGTGGATAATGTAGCGCCACGTGACTTGCTGCCAACGGTTTGGCGTCGGGTGCGCGAGAATAAATTGTCAGCCGAGTATTTGAAGGCTATCAAGCAAGAGACATGGTTGGGCAGTATTTTAGCGGCCGGGTTGCAACAGTCGCGTCTCGGCCGTGAAGCGATGAAAGACAGTATTCAGCAACAGGCTGATCAAGTTGCGCACGAAATGGAGCGCTTTCTGAACAGTCTGGGTACCATCGCCTTGATTTCGCCGTTACTGGGGCTGCTCGGAACGGTATTGGGGATGATTCAAGTATTTACCGCCATCATGGTGCAGGGTACGGGTAACGCTGGGGTTTTAGCTGGTGGTATTTCACAAGCTTTGATTACCACCGCGGCGGGCCTGTCCGTTGCGATTCCTGCCATGATCTTCCATCGCGCGTTGACGCGTCGCGTAGATACCTTGCTGGTTACCATGGAGCAAGACTGTGTGAAGCTGGTCGACGCCCTGAGCGCCGAGCCGGAAGCCTAACCCACGGGAGTACGCTATGAATTTTCGCCGCGCCCGTGAGGAAGAGATCAGTGTCAACCTGACACCCTTGATCGACGTCGTGTTTTTGTTGTTGATCTTCTTTATGGTCACCACGACCTTTACCCGGGAAACTCAGCTCGAAGTGGAATTGCCACAGGTGCAAACGGAGAATGTGCTGGGCAATGACGAGCGTATTGACGTCGTTATTGATGCCCAAGGAGGCATTGAAATCAACAATCAACTGTTGATCAATACCCAGTTTGATACGCTTAAGCGTGCCTTGGAAACAGTGATTCAACCGGGTAACGTGCAGGTTGTGGTGATCACCACCGACAAACAAACCCCCGCACAATCCTTAATGCACGTAATGGACGCCGTCGGGCAACTGGGGCATAGCCGTATTGCCTTTGCTGCTCAACTGGAGTCTGAATGAGTGTGTCATGAGCTGGCCGGTTTTCTGGCAGCGTAACACCACGCTATCCTATGTGCTGAGTCCTCTCAGTAGCCTGTACCTTTGGCTGTCAAGGCGCCATCAGCAGCGTTTGTTGCGGCGTCGTGAGGCCCTGCCAGTCCCTGTCATCGTGGTAGGGAATCTGGTGGTGGGTGGTACGGGCAAAACGCCCTTTATTCAATGGCTGGCAGAGCAACTTAAAACCCAGGGTGAGCGTCCTGCCATAGTATCGCGGGGCTATGGTGGCCGACTCACCGAGCCCACTGTACTGACGCCCGACCATCGGGCCGAGGACGTCGGCGATGAGCCATTACTACTGGCCCAAGCCACCGGTGTGCCAGTATGCATTGGTCAAGATAGGGTGGCGGCAGTGCAGTGGCTACTGCACCACCATGCAGATGTTACCGTGGTGCTCAGTGACGACGGTTTACAGCACCTCCGGCTGCCACGTGAGTTGGAGATCTGCCTGTTTGATGGGGCGGCTGGGGTTGGTAATGCCCGAGTACTGCCCGCAGGCCCGTTGCGTGAGCCGTTGAGCCGTGTGCAGCAAATCCCCTTGATCATCAGTAAAGGCAAGCCTCTGGCTGGCCTGCCCGCCAATGCGGCTGTGCCGCGGGTTATGCACCTGGGTTTAGGGCAGCCCAAGCATGTGGTGACGGGTGTTGAGCTGGTTCAGACAAAAGACAGCGTGATTGCCCTGTGTGGTATTGGCCAGCCCAACTCTTTTTTCAACGCCTTACGTGCGCAAGGCTGGCGCTTTACGGAAATGCCGCTGCGTGATCATCAACCGCTGAGCGCGCAACAAATGCGGGCGTTAACCGGTCAAACCGTCTTGATGACCAGCAAGGACGCCGTTAAATTGAAAAATCAGACGCTGCCGTTTGATGCTTACGAAGTGCCTTTGCAGGTCAGCTTTTCAGCAACGGACGAGCGGACTATCTTGAAGACCATCACTGAACATTTACCGAGGCCTCAATGAGTACCCCGTCTTTTTATGTCGTTATTCCTGCCCGTTACCAGAGTACTCGGTTACCCGGTAAGCCCTTGGCAGATATCCTCGGCAAGCCTATGGTGCAATGGGTCTATGAGGCCGCGCAGCGAAGTGCGGCGATAGGCGTGTGTATTGCTACTGACGACAAGCGAGTGGAGGCTGCCGTAGAGTCCTTCGGTGGTCGTGTACGGATGACCTCAGCAAATCATGTGTCTGGTACTGACCGGTTAGCGGAGGTAGCTGCGCAGGCAGGCTGGGCAGATGACACCATCATCGTAAATGTTCAGGGCGATGAGCCAACCATGGACCCGGCACTGATTAATCAGGTAGGTGAGCTGCTGGCCGCGCATCCGGAAGCTGGGGTTGCGACCCTGTGTGTTCCTGTCACGGATGTCGCCGAAATGAACAACCCCAACGCCGTTAAGGTGGTGCTAAGTCAGCGCGGTTTGGCGTTGTATTTCAGTCGTGCAGCCGTGCCATGGAACCGTGATGGAGAAACGTTGGCAGTACCGGGCTACCGACATCTGGGCATCTATGCCTATCGTGTATCGGCGTTGCAACAGTTTGTCAGTTGGCCGACAGGTCAATTGGAACAAGTAGAGAAACTTGAACAGTTACGTTTTCTCGAGCACGGTGTGCACATTGCTGTTGCCGTTGCCGACCTGGCGCCCCCGGCTGGCGTAGACACGCCGGAAGACTTGGCTCGGGTGATTCGTTTATTGGCAGAGCGGGAGGACGCTTAATGTCATTGACCATCAAGGTGCTGTTCGTTTGTCTTGGTAATATTTGTCGTTCGCCCACAGCCCATGGCGTGTTTGTGCAAAAGGTTAGGGCGGCTGGCTTGGCCTCGCGTATCACCGTCGACTCAGCAGGTACGGCGGCGTATCACCTCGGCAAGGCGCCGGACTCGCGGTCGCAGTTAGCGGCGAAGCAAGGCGGTTATGACTTGAGTGAGTTGCGGGCACGCCAAGTGGTAAAAGAGGACTTTCTTGAGTTCGACTACGTACTGGCGATGGATGAGCAAAACCTGAAAGAGTTACGGGTGTTGCATCAGTCGGTGGTAGGCGACGCGCGTTGTGCACCGCAGCTGTTCTTGGCGATGTTACAAGACTCAGGGCGTCCCAGTGAGGTGCCAGATCCCTATTACGGTGGCGCCGATGGGTTTGTTGAAGTATTGCAACTCTGTGAAGACGCAGCGGACGCCTTGTTACGACATATTCGAGCACAGCACAATTTATGATGATACCCACCTTGCACGCCGACTTCGATTTACAGCGCTACCACACCCTAGCTTGTCCCAGCGTTGCTGAGTATGCCGTAACGGTTACCGAGCGTAGCCATTTGTCTACGGCCTTGGCATGGGCTAAGCAACGTGCATTACCGGTGCAAGTGATTGGCGAGGGCAGTAATTTAGTGCCGCGTGATGTCGTACCTGGGTTAACAGTGATTAATCGTCTGTCAGGTGTGCGTGTGCTGAAACAGACCGCCGACCAGGTTGAATTGAGGGTTGCTGGGGGTGTTTCCTGGCACTGGCTGGTGCTGTTTTGTAGCGCTCAGCATTGGTATGGCCTTGAGAACCTGGCATTGATTCCCGGTACCGTTGGGGCAGCGCCAGTGCAAAACATAGGTGCCTATGGCGTAGAGCTTTGTGATGTGTTTGTAAGCCTGGATGCAGTTAATATTCGCAGTGGTGAGCAACATTCTTTCAGTGCCGAAGACTGCCAATTTGGTTATCGCCAGTCGGTATTCAAAGGGGTGGAAGAGGGGGCTTGGATCATCACCGCCGTAACATTGCGTCTATCGCGCCGCTTTGCACCTAATTTAACCTACGGGCCCTTGGCTGATTTAAACCCAGCGAGTTCAGCCGAGCTGATCGAACATGTCATTGCGGTACGGCAGTCAAAGCTACCGGATCCAGCCCTTATACCCAATGCTGGAAGTTTTTTTACCAATCCGATCATACCCATAGCGCAAGCGCGTAGCTTACAGCAGACCTATGCAGCCATGCCGGTGTATCCGACTGCTGATGGTGAGTTCGCTAAGGTAGCCGCTGGTTGGTTAATTGAGCAGGCTGGGTTGCGGGGTGATTACGCAGCAGATACGGGTATTGGTCCGTACGAGAAGCAGGCGCTGGTGTTGGTAAACCCTCAACGCGTTGCGTCGTCAAAAGTGATGGCGCGAGCACAAGAAATCGCGCAGATTGTGGAAGATAAATTCGGCATATCCATTGTTCCAGAGCCACGTTTGTTTCCGTAGGATAGAGACGGTGGGTTCTGCCCCAGCGTTATTAATCTCCATGCATAAAAAAGCCCGCTAACTGAGTAGCGGGCTTTTTTATGTCCAAGAATGGACGGTAAGCTGGCAACGCAAGGAGCCGTTGCCAGTTACATTTAGCGCTGGATTACTCTGCGCTATCGGTTGGAGCGCTTTGTTCCTGCTTAGCGGCGGCAGCTTCACGTTGCTTCTGACGGCGCTTTTCACGCGGATCGTTAGGTGCGCGCTTAGGGGCGCTGTCCGTAGAGGCTGTGGGCTCTTGTGCAGCAGTCTCAGTAGAGGCTTTATGCTCTGCCTTTTTCTCTGCTTTAGGCTGTGCAGTCTTTACCGCAGGCTCTGCTTTTTCTGCGGCCGGTGCACGCTCAGAAGGCTGGGCATCGGCTTTAGCGGCTGGGGCTTCACTAACAGCAGCCTCGGCTGGTTTGTCGGCAGCAACGGTGGCTGGCTGATCGCCTTCGGCAGCGTCAGTTTTCTTCGCACGCGCCGGGCGTCGGCCAGCAGGCTTGTCACCAGCGGCTTTAGTGCGAGTGCGACGCGGGCGGCTGCTTTTGGGCTTGCTCTCTTTGTCGTCTGCTTTGTTGCCGTCAACATCTGCCTTCGGTGCAACATTGCCATCGACTTCAGGAGTACTTTCTTCCGCCACAGTAGGAGCTGCCTCATTGCCAGGTGCAGGCTCAGCTTTAGGGGTCGCCTTTTCAACGGGCTTTTCCGTTGTGGCAGATTTTGCTTCAACGGGCTTCTGCACCGGTGTCTGCGCAATTTCTTGCGTGACTTCCGTTGCGGGCGCTGCCGTATTCGCTGGAGACTCGTCTCCTGGTAGCGGCTGTTTCAGCTCTTCAGGACGGTTGTCGCTGCGCTCACGGCGATTTTGCCCTTTGTTTGCACCTTGGTCACGAGGGCGGCGCGCTGGGCCAGTGCCCTTGCTTTCATTACGCGGAGCACGTGGCTCACGAGCAGTGTCAGCATTGCGATTGGTATCATTCGACCGTGGTTCCCGATTGCTATCATTGCGATCGTTACGATTGCGGTTGCCACCAGAGCGGCGACGGTTGTTACCGGGCGAACGCGTATCATCAGCCGCTGTTTCTGCTACCGGCGCGTTACCCGTGCTGGGAGTATTGCGTTGATTGCGATTAGCACCTGCGCCTTGATTACGACGGTTTCCACCACGATCTCGCCCGCCGCTACCATCGGGGCGACGATTGCGATTGCCTTGCTGGTTGTTCGACGCTGACGTGTTCTTACGTGCGCTACTGTCAGGTTGCTTATTTTCGCTACCGCCAGTAAACAAAGCAGCGATGCGCGCAAATAAGCCAGGGCCTTTGGCGCTCGGTGCTTTGGTCGCCTTAGCGGCGGGCTTGGCAGCCGGTGTTGGGGCAGGGCCAGTTGGTCCGATGATGCCGGATATTGCGGCTTCTTCAGGTTTAACTGCACGCTCAAGCACCGCTTCTTGTTCGCTGCGAACTTCCGGCAACTTCAACGCATACGATGGGGCAGACTCGTCGAGGGTCTCGTCGTCATCACGTACGCGAACCACGTCATAGTGTGGTGTTTCCATGTCAGGGTTCGGGATGACTAATACTTGAACCTTGTGTTCTTTTTCGATCTTCGCGAGGGCTTCGCGTTTTTCGTTTAACAAGAAGGTCGCTACGCTCATCGGTACGATACAGCGCACCTGCGCAGTGCGCTCTTTGAACGACTCTTCTTCGACCAAACGCAAAATAGCCAAGGCGAGGGATTTTACATCGCGAATAATGCCATGGCCTTCACAGCGCGGGCAGACGATACCGCTGGTTTCACCCAATGATGGACGCAGGCGCTGGCGTGACATTTCCAACAAACCAAAACGTGAGATACGACCAATTTGAATGCGGGCACGATCAGCGTCAGTAGCAGCCTTCAAACGGTTTTCAACTTCACGCTGATGGCGGCTCTGTGACATATCAATGAAGTCGATCACGACCAAGCCACCCATGTCGCGCAAGCGCAACTGGCGAGCAATTTCATCGGCTGCTTCACAGTTGGTGTTAAACGCCGTCTCTTCGATGTCCACACCTTTGGTGGCGCGTGATGAGTTGATGTCGATAGACACCAAAGCTTCGGTTGGATCGATCACGATAGAGCCGCCAGAAGGCAGTTTCACTTCGCGTTGAAACGCCGATTCGATTTGCGCTTCAATTTGATAGCGGCTGAACAAGGGCACTGCGTCTTGATACAGCTTAATTTTCTGCTCAAACGTCGGCATAACTTTGCGAACAAAGTCCAAGGCGTATTCGTACACCGCAGGCGCGTCAATCAGTACTTCACCGATGTCCTGGCGTAGATAATCGCGAATTGCGCGAATGATCACGTTGCTTTCTTGCAGAATCAGGAAGGGAGAAGGGCGAGTCTTGGCGGTTGCATCAATGGTTTCCCACAGCTGCAACAAGTAATCCAAATCCCACTGCAGCTCTTCGGCGGTACGGCCAATGCCAGCAGTACGTACAATAACACCCATGCCTTCAGGGATATTCACGCCATTCAACGCGTCTTTCAGTTGGGCGCGTTCTTCACCTTCGATACGGCGAGAAATACCGCCTGCACGTGGGTTGTTCGGCATCAGTACCAAGTAGCGGCCGGCCAGACTGATCAGGGTGGTCAGGGCTGCGCCCTTGGTGCCACGCTCTTCTTTATCTACCTGAACAATGACCTCAGTACCTTCAGCCAACACATCTTTAATATTGATGCGGCCTTGTACGTTGGGGTCCCTGAAGTAACTGCGAGAAATTTCTTTCAGTGGCAAGAAGCCGTGGCGGTCGGAGCCGAAATCAACAAATGCGGCTTCTAGTGAGGGTTCAACGCGGGTAATTTTACCCTTGTAGATGTTAGCTTTCTTTTGTTCGCGGGAGCCGGTTTCAATATCGAGATCGTATAGGAACTGGCCGTCGACAAGAGCAACCCGAATCTCTTCAGACTGGGTTGCGTTGATCAGCATTCTTTTCATGTAGAATCTGTACTCTAATCCATGGTTTACGGAAAGAGCAACAGCATTTAGTGCGCCTGAATACGCAGCCTGTAAGGCATCTTGGCAGCCACAGAGCGGACTCTGAGGCCTGAAAATTTCATCGGTAAACGGGCAGCGACGGAAAGAGACTTGGTCTCAGTTTAACCTGCTATTTTCTGTAGTACGTCAGCCAACTCATCTATATGAGTGAAACGATAATATCCGGTTTGTACGTACTATCTGGATCAAGGAGCAGGGTCCGTGGAGCACCTTTACGGTAGCATTCAGCAAACCTAAATTCTGTTGCTCGCTATGCCGTCGCCGCATAAAGGAAGAGCCACTGAGTGTGAACGGCGGGCTTATCGCTACGCACCTGACTGCCGGGTCACTGATGGCCAGAAAAACTGGGCTGGACGGCGGCGTCTTCAATATCATCGCGCATGTTGTCGCGATGCCTCTGTGGCCCCCAACAGTATGGGAGGCGGACAAAACTAAGTCACTGCTTGGTGTTCGGCGTGTTCGGGGCCGCACCCTTACAGCAGCGCACAAGCAATATAGCAGAAAAAGCTAAGGCATCAAATGGTATTCATGTTATCGCCAATTTAGTGATGGGCTTTTTGTCCTGACGCTATGCTAGAATCCCGTTTTCAGAGCGGCTCGGTGTTGTAATGCGTGTCGATCCGTACCTTCATTAAAAAGATATCTACATGACAGAAAAGCCCGAGAAAGCCGTACAGTTCCTAGTGATTGATGAAAAACACGCCGGTCAGCGCTTAGACAATTTTTTACTTGCGGTGCGGCGTGGTGTGCCCAAGTCATTGATTTATCGGGTGATTCGCAAGGGTGAGGTGCGCGTCAATAAAAAGCGTTGCAAGCCGCTCGATAAATTGATGTTGGGTGATGAAGTCAGAATACCGCCGATGGATTTCACTCAGCCAGGTGAAGCAGCGGTCCCCTCTAAGGGGTTCAGCAATGCCTTGCGTGACCGGGTGCTGTGGGACGATGACGCCCTGTTGGTGATCGATAAACCCAGTGGTCTGGCGGTGCATGGTGGTAGCGGTATTCACCTGGGCATGATTGAGAGCTTACGCCAGATATTTCCAGAATATCGCTTTTTGGAGCTAGTCCATCGCTTGGACCGTGACACGTCTGGCTGTGTCATGGTGGCGAAAAAGCGCAGTGCACTAAAAGTGCTGCATGAAATGCTGCGCCAGCGTAAGTTAGACAAAGGTTATCTGTGTCTGGTGCACGGGGCCTGGCCGGAAGAGGTTCGGAAAGTACAAGAGCCGCTGCGTAAGCAGGTGCTGCAATCGGGTGAGCGCTTGGTCAAGGTGGATGTCGACGAAGGCAAGCCATCCGACACCCGCTTCCGTGTCGTACAACGGTTTGGCGATGTCGCCACATTAATGGCGGCCTTTCCCAAGACAGGGCGAACGCATCAGATTCGTGTGCATGCCTTGTCACAAGGCCATGTGATCATGGGTGATGACAAATATGCGACGCAAGAAGAACTGGCCGAGGCCAAACAGCTTGGCGTGCGCCGCTTGCTGTTACATGCGGCGAGCTTGCGCTTACCCCACCCTTTTACTCAAGAGGAAGTGCGTATTGAGGCTGCTATGCCCGATGCATTTCGTGATGTTATGAATGGGCTGACACAGTCAATGGCAGACTCTACAGGAGATTAATGTAATGGAGCGAATGGAAAATTCAGAGCAAGAGCGTCAGAGTCGTCGCGAGTGGCATTTGATCGAAAAAGTGGTCATGACCCACAGTGAGGAGCTGAAGAAAAGCCGTCGCTGGGGTATCGTTTTCAAGTCGCTGACTTTCGCTTACTTGTTTGTGATCCTGTTTTTTGTTTTTCAGAACGCCATGCCGCGTTCAGATAAGCAGGTATCAACCGGCGGTCATACGGCGGTTGTGCAATTAAAAGGAGCCATTGCCGATGGGTCTGATGCGTCCTACGCGCAGTTACGCCGGCCGCTGCGCCAAGCCTTCGCGCATCCGGACACGCTGGCTGTGGTGCTGGAAGTCAATTCGCCAGGTGGCAGTCCGGTGCAGTCGCAGATGATTTACGATCTGGTTTTGGAGTTGCGCGCCGAGTATCCAGATATTCCATTGTATGCGGTGATCGGAGAGATTGGCGCGAGCGGAGCCTATTTTGTGGCGGCTGCGGCTGACGAAATTTATGCCAGTGGTTCCAGCTTGGTGGGATCAATCGGTGTGGTGTCGGGCGGCTTTGGCTTTCATGAGGCCATGGAGCGTTTGGGCATTGAGCGTCGCTTGTATACGGCGGGCACGAATAAAGGCTTTCTCGACTCATTTTCTCCAGAGCGTGACGAGGAGGTCGCCCACTGGGAAACCGTGCTTAGTGATGTGCATCAGCAATTTATCGATGCGGTGGTCTCCGGGCGAGGTGATCGTCTAGTGGACGATGAGCGAATTTTTAATGGCTATATGTGGTCTGGTGCGCAATCGCAAAGTTTAGGCTTGGTGGATGGCTTGGCAACCGTGCACAGTTTGGCTGAGCAAATCGAAGCGCCGGAACTACTCTACTTCGATCCGCCAAAAGATCCGTTGCGCAAACTGCTGGAAGACTTCGGTGTGTCCGTGGGGCAGGGTATTGCGGCGCGTGTCATGAGCATGGATGGCGATGCGTTGCGCTTAAAGTAGGCTGGGAAGCCAGCCTACTTATGGTTTGATGTTTAGAGCACCGGCATGCCTTGACGTTGCAGTGCGCCACACAGGGCGATGAGCGGCAGTCCGATCAGGCTGGTTGGGTCGGCCCCAAGGTGGCGCGCGAACAGGGCGCTACCGAGGCCTTCTGATTTAAAACTGCCCGCACAGTCGAGTGGCATCTCCAGTTCAATGTATCGATGTATTTCGGCATCGGATAATTCGCGGAACTGGATTTCATAGCGATCGACCAGTGTTTCTTTTTGTCCAGTAGCCGTATTCAGAACGCAAAGGCCAGTGTAGAAAACAACTGTTTTGCCGCTTGATGCACGCAGTTGCTCAAAGGCCTTTTCCATCGAGCCGGGCTTGCCTACTGGGGTTATATCGTCGAGCGTGGACACCTGGTCGCTGCCAATGATTAGGCTGTCCGGGTGCAGGGCCACTAAGCTTTCTGCTTTCAGGTTCGCCAGGCGCAACGCCAACTCTTCGGGCATTTCCCCGTTGAGCGGCGTTTCGTCGGCGTCTGGACGTGCTGTTTTAAAGGTTAAATGCAGTCGCGACAGCAATTCTTTACGGTATGGTGAGGTTGAAGCTAGAATTAATTGCATATTTTTCATTTTCATTTTGACAGTAGCAGGGGTGGAGAATATCATACTGCGCCCATGACAAACTCAGCGCTTCCTAATTTTTTTGAACCTTACCGTCTGGCAGATCGACAAGCCAGTTTTAATGGTCAGGTTTCAGTGGATCTTTTACCTCGTGTGAAGGAAGCGGTGGTGGCTGCTGAGTCGATGATGTTATCGGTCGAGTTCAGTAGAGATCAAGATGGTTATCGAGTGGCTACCGGAAAGGTGGCGGGGCAGGTTACACTAACGTGTGAACGTTGCATGGGCGATATGCCCTTTACACTGGATACCGGGTTTGAGATGGCGTTAGTGGCTGAAGAGTCACAGTTGGCATCTTTGCCCAAACGATATGATCCGTGGTTGGTGACCCCTGGCGCAGAGGTCTCCGTTGCGGAATTGTTGGAAGATACCATCCTTCTGGCAATACCGGTGTTCCCAAAGCATCCGCCTGAGGAATGTCGGATAAAAATGTCTTTCGGAGCCGAGAACGAAGACGATGAAGCGTTGGAAAGTTCGGCACCAGAGAAACCTAATCCGTTTAGCATCCTGGCTGACTTAAAAGCCAGTCAGAAAAAGTAGGAGTAATTGTACAATGGCCGTTCAACAGAACAAAAAGACCCGTGCTCGTCGTGGTGATCGTCGTTCGCACGACGCACTGGGTACTGCAGCACTGTCTGAAGACAGCGTAACAGGCGAAAAGCACCTGCGTCACCATGTGACCCCTGACGGTTTCTACCGTGGTCGCAAGGTTGTTGACAAGGGTGACGAATAATCTCTTCTGAGATTATCACTTGATACGACTCGCAGTTGATATGCACGGCGGTGACCACGGTCCCGCCGTTGTTCTTTCTGCAGCGCTCAATTTCGTTGAGCACTACTCTGATGTACATCTTTGTCTGTTTGGCGATACCCGTCAGGTAGCTGCTTGGCAGCCGACATTTGCACAATATCAAAATCGCGTGACCTGGTGTCACGGCCAACATTACCCTCAACACGAATCTTCTTTACGCCAGCTATTAAACGCGCCTGAGCCAGATGACGCATTGGCGATGGCCTTACGCTCTGCTGTTTCCGGGAGTGCCAATGAAGACACCTGTGCCGCCATCGTTACAGCAGCAGATACCCGAACGTTAATGATCCGTGCACGGCAATGCCTAGGCTATCGAGAAGGCGTTAAGCGGCCCGCTTTAGGGGCCTGGATTCCGGGGTACACTGGGCCGGTCTTGGCGCTGGACGTTGGAGCGTCTGTCGTTGCCGACGCCGATGATATGTTGCAGTCGGCGCTCATGGGACACCGATTTCTAAAGGCACATCAATATGAACGTACGCCGCGCATTGGTTTATTGAACATCGGCCATGAAGCGCACAAGGCCAGCCAGCGTTTGGCTGCTGCGCATGCCTTATTTGGTCAACAGGATGCGTTGGACTATCGCGGTTATGTCGAACCAAGAGCCGTTTTTGCTAACGAAGTTGACATGGTCATCACGGATGGCTTTACCGGCAATGTGATGTTGAAATCCATGGAGGCGACGGCGGACTATATCAAGCATCGAGTCTTCGACGTCTTGACCGAGCGCTGGTATGGTCGCATGTTGGGGCTCTTAACGGCTCGGCTGTTTGCGTCCGATTTTGCCAGTGTCAACGCCGAGCGCCACAACGGTGCGCCACTCCTTGGGGTGAATGGTTGGGTGGTAAAGAGTCACGGCAATGCTAAGGCAGTGGCTTTCGGTCAGGCCTTGCAGCAAGCCCGGCATGCGGTGCGTTTGGGTGTGCCGGAACGCATGTGGGTGGAGTAGGTACCGGGATTGTTCGCTTCGGGGCAAAAGTATTTTGCCGCCTTACCCTTGGCATTTCGGCAAACGCTCAACATAATGGCCGCCAAAATTAACAAGAAAATCTGGAATTACTATGAGTCAAGGTAAACGCGCCTTCTTCTTTCCCGGTCAGGGTTCGCAGACCGTCGGCATGTTGGGTGACATGATCGGTAGCGAAGCGCTGGTATCGTCCACCTTCTTTGAAGCCTCTGAAGTGCTGGGCTATGACTTGCTGGATTTGATTGCCAACGGTCCAGAAGAAGAGCTTAACCGCACAGAAAAGACCCAGCCCGCTATCCTGGCTGCCAGTGTCGCGCTGTGGCGCTTATGGCAAGAAAAGCAGGGTGCAATGCCAGATTTTTTCGCCGGGCATAGCCTGGGTGAATACAGTGCGCTGGTGGCCGCCAATGTCATCCATTTTAAAGACGCCATTAAATTGGTAGAAACCCGTGGTCGCTTGATGCAGTCTGCCGTACCTGTAGGTGAGGGTGCTATGGCCGCCATTATTGGGCTGGAAGATGCGGACGTAATCGCCGCCTGTGCAGTCAGTGGTGATGAGGTGTGCGAAGCGGTTAATTTTAACGCGCCGGGTCAGGTAGTGATCGCCGGAACAGCAAAAGGTGTTGATATCGCCATGGCGGCGGCAAAAGAAAAAGGCGCCAAGCGCGCCTTGCCATTGTCGGTGAGTGCCCCGAGTCATTGCGCACTGATGCGACCTGCCGCCGAGCAGTTGGCGACTGAACTCTCGATGATCGACTGGCGGGTGCCATCGCGGCCGATCATTCAAAACGTTGATGCCCTGGCGCACAGCGACGTAGAAATTTTGCGTACTAATTTAGTAGAGCAGCTGTATCGCCCGGTTCAGTGGGTGCGTTCGGTACAATTTGCCGCACAAGAAGGCGTGGTCTGGGCGGCTGAGTGTGGTCCGGGCAAGGTGTTGTCTGGCCTTGTTAAGCGCATTGATAAATCCATCGCCGTGAGTGCATTGGAGCAGCCGGACGGCTTTGCTCAGGCGCTCACTGACAGTCAGGGTTAAGAAGGAATCCATTATGAGTGAAGAACAGAAAGTTGCCTTGGTCACCGGCGCCAGTCGAGGTATCGGCAAGGCCATCGCCTTGGAATTGGCGTCGCGCGGCTATAAAGTTGCAGGCACCGCAACGTCTGACAGTGGTGCGGAGCGTATTACGGCTTATTTGGCTGACGCCGGTGTGACGGGGCACGGTTACAACATGAACGTCAATGACAGTGAAAGCATTAATGCAGCGCTGGCACAGATCAAGACCGATCTCGGTGATCCTCTGGTCGTGGTCAATAATGCCGGTATTACGCAGGACAACCTGTTCCTGCGTATGAAAGAATCCGAGTGGGATGACGTGATTAACACCAACCTGAGCTCGGTATTTCGCATTGCTAAAGCCTGCATTAAGCCAATGACGAAGGCTCGCTGGGGTCGGATCATCAGCGTCAGTTCAGTAATTGGTTCTATGGGCAACGCAGGTCAGGTAAACTACGGCGCATCGAAGGCCGGTATCGAAGGTTTTACCCGGTCTTTGGCAAAAGAGATCGCTTCGCGTAATATTACCGTGAACGCTGTAGCGCCGGGCTTCATCCAGACTGATATGACGGATGAGTTGCCAGTAGAGCACAAAGAGAAAATCCTCGCTCAGGTGCCTTTGGGTCGCTTGGGGCAGGCTGAGGAAGTGGCCAAAGTGGTGGCTTTCTTGGCCGGTGATGACGCAGCCTACGTGACGGGTGAGACCCTGCACGTTAATGGCGGCATGTACATGGGTTAATAGTGAATTTCGCGCAAGTGTTTTTTTACTTGCGGGAGGTTCGGGCCTTTTAATACACTAGCAACCGATTTAACTCAGGTTGCTTGAATAATTGTAGGGAGCATTACAATGAGTACTGTTGAAGAGCGCGTAAAGAAGATCGTCTGCGAGCAGCTGGGCGCCAAAGAAGAAGATGTGACGCCACAAGCTTCTTTCGTTGACGACCTGGGCGCAGATTCACTGGACACCGTTGAACTGGTTATGGCTTTGGAAGAGGAATTCGAAACTGAAATTCCTGATGAAGAAGCAGAGAAACTGGCTTCAGTTCAGGATGCCATTGATTACATCAATGCTCACCTGTCGTAATTTTTGTTAATTACTGAATAGGTTTACAAAAGCCGTACTGTGCCAGCACATACGGCTTTTCTTGTTTCTAAAAGGGGAGTAGTGCTATGTCTCGCCGTCGTGTTGTCGTGACAGGAATCGGTATGTTGTCGCCTTTGGGTGGTAACGTAAAGGACACATGGGCCGGTATATTGGCCGGTAAAAGCGGTATTCGTCCCATTGAACATTTTGATGCCTCACCGTTTGGCACCAAGTTCTGTGGTACGGTCCAGGGATTCGATGTAGATGCGTACATAAGTCCCAAAGAAGCCAAGAAAATGGACAAGTTCATTCAGTACGGTATCGCTGCCGCTGTGCAAGCAGTGGAAGATTCGGGTATTGAAATTACACCAGAAAACGCGGGTCGTATCGGCTGCTCCATTGGTTCTGGTATCGGTGGTTTGGAAACCATTGAAAAGAACCACGATGTGCTGAACAACAGCGGTCCACGTCGTATTTCACCTTTTTTCATTCCGGCGGCCATTATTAATATGATCTCCGGAAATCTGTCTATTCGTTACGGCATGAAAGGCCCTAACATTGCTATTACTACCGCCTGTACGACGGGTAGCCACTCTATAGGCTATGCCGCCCGTACGATTGCATACGGCGATGCAGATGCCATGATCGCGGGTGGTGCAGAGTGTGCATCCACGCCTCTAGGTATCGGCGGCTTCTCCGCTGCACGTGCCTTGTCACAGCGTAACGATGACCCGCAAGGCGCAAGCCGTCCGTGGGATCGTGATCGCGATGGGTTTGTACTCGCCGACGGTGCCGGTGTCGTGGTCCTTGAAGAATACGAAGCCGCCAAGGCGCGTGGTGCGAAAATCTATGCCGAGCTGACCGGTTTCGGTATGAGCGGCGACGCCTACCATATGACTTCTCCGCCAGAAAACGGTGCGGGCGCGGCGGCATCTATGCTGAACGCTATTAACGATGCTAAGTTGACGGCTCTCGACATCAACTATATCAATGCGCACGGTACCTCTACGCCAGCGGGTGATAAAGCTGAGTGCTCTGCTGCCAAGTCTCTGTATGGCTCTGAGTACAAGCAGATTCGTATGAGTTCTACGAAGTCCATGATTGGACACTTGCTTGGCGCGGCGGGTGCGGTGGAAGCTATCTTCTCCGTGCTCGCAATCCGCGACCAAGTTGCTCCACCGACCATTAACTTGGAAAACCCAGATGAAGGTTGCGATGTTGATTTCATCGCGGATGGCGCGCGGGAGATGAAGATCGACCACGCCATGTCCAACTCCTTCGGCTTCGGTGGCACCAACGGCACGCTGGTTTTCAGCCGCGTGAAGTAAGCCCGCCGTCTTCGGTCACGGCTATGAGTGGAGAGTCTATGCCCCGCATTTTGCGCTTTATCGACGGTAAGCCTGTGAACGCCGGTATCGTCACGCGCGCAGAGCTGTTGGGGCAAGGGCTTTTTGAGACCATGCGCTGGCAGGGCGGTATTCCGCTACTGCCATGGCACCTCAAACGTTTGCGTCGGGGGGCGGCCGATCTTGGCTATAACCCCGATCTTGTTGAATCTCTGTTCTTGAATGAATTGGAAGTCGTTACGGCTGTTCTGATGCCAGGCGATCAACAAGTCGTTAGGTTTCAATTATCCCATACGCAAGATGAACGAGGCTACGCCACGCAAATGGGCGAACTGAGCAGCTTGTGGCAGGTTTCCAGTGCGCCTTCTGCGGTTTTCTCAGTGGTGCAAGACGCCATTTTTGATACCCAGTCAATGCCATTTAATGCGGGGCAGCCGGGTAAGTTCTCCAGTCGGTTGGACCAGGTGTTGGCAGCCGATCGTGCTCAAGGCCAAGTTCTTTTACGCTGTGACCATAATGGTTTTCTACGTGAAGGCCTGAGTAGCAATCTTTTCTTTTACCGTCAGGGCATTCTCTATACGCCTGACCTGTCTCAATGGGGCGTGGAAGGTACCTTCCGTGCTTGGCTTATAGCGCATTGGCGCAAGCTGGGGCGGCCTGTAATAACTGGCGATTTTCGACCGGATAGCTTGCAAGCCGCGGACGCTGTATGGCTGTGTAATGCCGTACGTGGTGTTCAGGTGGTTACTGCAATAGGCCCAACCCGCTACAATATAGGCTTGCCGATTATCAAGCAGCTTGAACAAGTGGTAACTGATCTTTTTTATGAAAACTCTTAAACGTTGGTTCGCAATAGGTACCGTGCTCTTAACCGTAGTGATCGCTGGTGGGTCGGGTTGGCTGTATTCAATTTATAAATCGCCGACTCTGAACGCTGATACGGTTGTTTTTGAAGTGCAGCGTGGCAGCAGTGTGCGTGCGGTGGCCAATCAATTGGCGGCTGAAGGCGTGTGGGCGGACGCTGATTTCCTCTACTATTATGCTCGTTTAAGCCAGCAAACGGCATTACGGGCTGGAGAATATGAGGTTCCGCCCAGTATTTCACTGCCAGACCTGCTGGCTTTGTTGCAAAGCGGTCGCACTGTGCAATATCAGGTCACCTTTATTGAAGGCTGGCGCTTTCGTGATTGGCGTGAAGCGCTTGCGCAGTTAGACAATATCCAGCACACCATCATGGAGCTCAGTGAAGAAGAAGTCGCGCAAGTACTTGAACTGGATTATGTATTGCCGGAAGGTCTTCTGTATCCTGACACTTACTCTTATCAGCGCGGTGCTACGGATGTCAGCATTCTTCGTCAGGCGCGAGACAAAATGGTGCGTGTACTCGCCGAAGAATGGGAAAATCGTTCGGATAAAGCCGTGGTGAAAACCCCTTATGAAGCATTGATTCTGGCATCGATTGTCGAAAAAGAAACCGGCGCATCATGGGAGAGAGGGGAGATTGCCGGTGTTTTCACTCGACGAACCAATTTGGGTATGCGTTTGGAGACTGATCCAACGGTAATTTATGGTCTGGGAGATGAATTCCGTGGCAACCTGACGCGGCGCCATCTGAATACGACGACCCCATACAACACGTATCGGGTGTCGGGATTTCCACCAACGCCCATCGCCATGCCCGGTACCGATTCGATACGTGCTGCATTAAATCCGGAGCCGGGTACCAGTTTATTCTTTGTTGCCAGAGGTGATGGTACCCATCAGTTTTCTGACAACTACAGTGACCACCTAGCCGCCGTGCGTCGCTACCAACTGCGTCGGGCCAGTGACTATCGTTCAACCCCACCACCTGCGCCACCGGAGTCTACCGAATGAGTACTGGCAAGTTTGTCTGTATAGAGGGTTTAGAGGGGGTAGGCAAGTCGACGAATTTGGCATTCATAACCGATTGGCTGTTTCGCAACAACATCGCTCATGTTGTTACGCGTGAACCGGGTGGGACTCCGATTGCCGAGGAGGTCCGAGGTTTACTGCTCAGTAAACGCCCGGAACCCGTGGACGCCATGTGTGAACTGTTGCTGGTATTTGCTGCCCGAGCGCAGCACCTAAACACCAAGATTCGCCCGAGTTTAGAAGATGGTTTATGGGTGGTGACGGATCGCTTTACCGATTCTACCTTCGCCTATCAAGGCGCCGGACGTGGCATGCCCCTGGAGCAAATTGCTCAATTGGAAGCATTGGTGCAACAAGGCTTGAAGCCAGATTTGACCATCTTGTTGGATGCCCCGGCAGAAGTCGGATTGCAACGTGCAACGGCGCGCGGTGAACTGGATCGTTTCGAGTCTGAGCGCCTCAGCTTCTTTACGCGTGCACGTGATGTTTATCTGGATCGCGCTGCTGCAAGTCCTGATCGTTATTTGGTCATAGACGCCACGCAATCACTTGAGGCAGTGCAGCGAGAGATTGCCGCAGGTTTGGAACGGCTGACCTGATGGCACTTTTACCTTGGTTACGTCCAGCTGCTGAAACGGTCCGCTCGTTGGATGCACAGGCGCGCTTGCCTCACGCGTTATTGGTGGCTGGCGGTACCGGTATTGGCATGGAACAACTGCTGGGCTGGTTTGAAGCCTACGCACTCTGTACGCACGCCGGTCAGCGGCCTTGCGGTCAATGCCAATCTTGTGTTTTACACAAAGCAGGCAACCATCCTGATCAATTGCGTTTGCAGCCAGAAGGCAAGGCCATGCAGATCAAGGTCGATGCCGTACGGCAGTTGGTGCTGTTTGCCCAAGGTACGGCGCAGTTGGGCCAGCGCAAGGTTATCGTGCTGGAGGCCGCTGAGCGCATGAACACGGCCTCTGCCAACGCCTTGTTGAAAGTACTGGAAGAGCCACCCAGCGGAACACTCATCTTGTTGCAGGCAGAAGACGCCAGCGGCATGTTGCCGACCATCCGCAGCCGGGTGCAAAAGCTGGCTTTTAAACCGCCAGCAGCGGAAGAAGCATTGGCGTGGTTGGAAGGTCAGGGCGTACCCAGCGACGACGCCGGCCTGTTGCTGTCCTTGCATCGCTATGAACCCTGTGCTGCCCTGACCGCCTTCAATGAAGGTTACTTGGCAGCCCGGCGCCCTTGGCTCGATGCTTTACGGCATCAGGTGCGCTCTCCCAGTGTATCGACCGGTGCGCTTGATTCTTTGGTCAGTACCGACAGCGAGGTGCTGTTGCGTGCTTGGCTGTCGTGGGTGGGTGACATAATCCGCGTGGTGCAAACCGGGTCCGTACAGTGGGTCGTTAACCTTGACTATAGGGACGACATGACGGAGCTGGCGCAGCAGTTCCCGGATGCTCGCACCTGGGTACGCCTCTATGATGCTTTGCAGGACGTGATGCAGTCCGCACAAGGGGACAACAATCTCAACTGGCAATTGCTGTTGGAGTCGTTCTGGCTTAGGATTCCGGCCATCGTTAAAAGAAATGGCTGAGCAGTAGGAGAGCGCTGATGGTTCCTGGTAGTGGTATTCTGCAAGTCACGATGAAAGACAAGGCGGTGCTCTATGCTGCTTATATGCCTTGGGTGAAAGGGGGCGGTCTGTTCATTGCCACCAATAAGCAGTTTAAATTGGGTGACGATGTATTTTTGCTGCTCAACCTTATGGATGAACCCGAAAAAATCCCGGTGACGGGTAAGGTTGTCTGGATCACCCCGAAAGGGGCCCAAGGTAATCGTGCAACCGGCATCGGTGTGCAGTTTGACGGCAAAAGTGAACTGGCCAAAGACAAGATAGAAACCTATTTGGCGGGCGCCATGAATTCCGACCGGCCCACACACACCATGTAGTGGCCTCGCCAAGAATTGTCACCGTATTAAAGAATTCCTTGCACAGCATGTTTGGGGTATTACACTGAAAAAACCCTAGATTCACGGCACAGGAAATCGCTATGCAACCTCATCAGTTCTACCGCGACGCCTACCAGACTGATCTTACGAGCAGTGTGGTCAGCGCCGACGAAAACCGCTTGGTGCTGTCCGACACGCTGTTCTATCCCCACGGCGGTGGACAACCAGGCGATACTGGCTACCTCACAGTCAATGGCCAAACCATTGAAATCGTCGACACACGATATTCCAAAGACCGAAGCCGGATTGAACATCACTTAGCGGATGCTCTGGTTTTGGATATAGGCACTCCGGTCACCGTCACGCTCAACTGGGCGCGTCGCTATCGGCATATGCGCATGCATACCTGCCTTCATTTGTTGTGCCATATCATCAAGGACCCCGTAACCGGTGGGAATGTCGGTGCTGATCTCAGTCGTGCCGAGTTTGATCTTACCAGTCCGTTGGACAAACAAGAGTTAGAAGATCAGC
The DNA here is from genome assembly GCF_030643825.1 of Salinispirillum sp. LH 10-3-1. GTDB lineage: Bacteria > Pseudomonadota > Gammaproteobacteria > Pseudomonadales > Natronospirillaceae > Salinispirillum. The sequence continues at coordinate 1,791,228 of NZ_CP101717.1, read as the reverse complement.
TCAACGCCATCATTCAACAAGGTGCTGATGTGACCACGGAATGGTTACCTGAAAGCATCTTGGATGAACGGCCTGACCTCGTGCGTACCATGAGCGTTCAGCCACCGAGAGGCCATGGCGACATACGCATGGTGCGTATTGCTGGGCTGGACTATCAACCTTGTGGCGGCACACACTTAAAAAATATCAGTGAAGTAGGTCAGGTGCGTGTGCCCAGCATTAAGAGTAAGGGCAAGCAGAACAAACGCATTAACATCGAACTGGTGGACTGAGGATCTCGGAATGACTCTCTGGCAGAACTGGTCCGGTGGTGTTCAAGCTAACCCCTTTGCAAGCGTCCATATCCACAATGAGCAACAGCTCGTTGATACTGTTCGGCAATCTCCTCGACCCATTCGAGCGTGTGGGGCAGGGCATTCGTTCTCGCCATTATTGCAACTGGAAGGTGGCGTGCATCTGCACTTGACCGACTTGAACAAGGTCGACGTAGAATCTCGTGATCCGCTGTTAGCGCGCATCGGCGCCGGGGTGCAGTTGCATAATCTGACACCCCAGTTAAATGCCTTGGGTATGGCGCTCGACAACATGGGCGACATCGACGCCCAAACGCTGGCCGGCGCTTTGGCAACCGCCACACACGGGACCGGGCAAGAATTGCCGTGCTATTCCGCGATGATTGAGGAAATGGTGTTGGTTGACGGGCAGGGGCAACGCCGGGTTATCAATAGGTCCCAAGACGACACACTCTTTCGCGCTATGGCAGTCGGGTTGGGCACCGGCGGCATTTTGAGCGAAGTTGTGTTGCGCACGGTGCCGCATTATCGTCTGGCTAAGCGTCGCTTTCAAATGGACATTGATGATTTGTTGGCCGATTTCCCGGCGCAGATGGCCGCCGCGCGGCATGTTGAGTTTTTTTATATAACGCATTCCGGCCAGGCGCTGGGGCTAGCCAGTGATGTAACGGATAAACCCTGTACGGTGCGGCCGCCGGATACTGATCAAGACGGCTTGGTGCAACTGCGCTGGGCCGCTCGGTTGCTGAGCTGGGCGCCTGCACTGCGCCGCAAGGTATTGGCGTATGCACTGCGTGATCACAGTGCTGAACATTTTGTGGCCGATTGGTTTCAAGCCTTTGCCAGCGATCGCGACCGCATCCGCTTTAATGAGACGGAGTATCATCTGCCCGCCGAGCTGGCCCCTCAGGCTTTGCGCGAAGTGATAGCGTGCATGGAGCGCCATTTTCCGAAGGTGTATTTTCCGCTAGAGATTCGCACCGTTCAGGCCGATGAGCTGTTTCTCTCGCCTTTCTATCGGCGTGATTCAGTGTCCATCGCCGTGCATCACGAAGCGGGTAAACCCTTCGCCGCATTAATGGCAGCAGTAGAGCCTATCTTTGCGCGCTATCAGGGGCGACCTCATTGGGGTAAGGCGCATACGCTGACGGCCAGAGAGCTGCGCGCTCTGTACCCAAAATTTGACGAGGCTGTAGCGGTACGGCGTGAACTCGACCCAGAAGGCGTCTTCAATTCACCTTACATTAAACGCTTGTTGGATTTATGAGTGTCTCGGCTCTGGGCGCAGCGTTAAAAAAACACGGAGTAGAGCGCCCGGCGCTGGTGCTCGATTGGCAAGCCTTTCAGCATAACCTGACGTATCTGAACGACCATTTACCCACCGGCTATCACCGGCGAATAGCCGACAAGTCACTGCCGTCATTGGACTTGCTGGATCGTGTGCTGGCGGGTTTGCACACGCAAGCAATCATGTCCTTTCACTTGCCGATGACGCAACAGGTGCTGGCCCGTTTTCCGCACTTGGACGTCTTGATGGGTAAGCCAATGCCCGTCGGTGAAGTGCAGCGGTTTCTAAGCTCGTGCTCGCAGGCTGCTCAAGTTACCTGGTTGATCGACAGCGAACAGCGACTGGCCGAGTATCGGGCCCTGGCTGACAGCGGTCCTCCCTTACGTGTTGCTTTTGAAATCGATATTGGCCTGGGGCGCGGCGGCTTTGCCGACCCGTCGGCATTGGCGCGTGCTGCGTCCAACACGGGTGCGCTGACTGTGGCGGGGGTGATGGGGTATGAGGCGCACGTTAACGCCTTACCGAGCCTTCTGGGGCGCGGTGCGCGTGCCCAGCGTGAAGCTCAGGCGCGACTGCAGGCCTTTGTTGACCAGTTGCCAATGGAAGCACGGCAGATCATCAATACGGGTGGGTCAATGACGGCGTTGATGCTGCCCAAAGAGGGGCCAGGTAACGACCTAACCATAGGTTCGGCGGTGGTAAAACCGTCGCACTTTGATCAGTCTTGCAACCAGGTGCTGAAGCCTGCTTTATTCGTTGTAACGCCTGTATTGAAGGTGCACCCGCATGGCTTGCCAGGGTTTCCCCGGCTGTCTAAAGGGTTGCGTCGACTGCATATCATCGCCCCGGACATTGCCTTTATCTACGGTGGTAACTGGCTGGCGAAGCCCGTTTGGCCTTTCGGTTTGAACAACAGTCCATTCTACGGGCCATCGTCTAACCAACAGGGGTTTACCTTGCCTCGCGGTGCCACAACACCGAGTCATGTGGTCTTGCGACCCACGCAATCGGAAGCGTTGATCAGTCATTTTCCCTGTATTTGGGTGTATCGCGACGGGCAGATCAGCGAGCAATGGCCGACATTGCCGCCACTCGCATGAAATCAAAACGCGGTCGCCTTGACCGTTATATCGCCAAAACCTGCCAGCATCCTCTGAGGTCGGTCAAACTGCTGCTAGCCAGCGGTCAGGTAACAGTGAACGGGGTGATTGAGCGAGACGGCCAACGACTCATCCATGAGTTTGACTGCATTACCTGCGAAGGCCGAGTGCTGCAACAACAAACGCCCATCTATTTGATGCTGCATAAGCCTGTAGGGGTTGTCTGTGCCACCATAGACCGTCATCATAAAACCGTTTTGGAGCTGATTGATCACCCTCGTAAACATGAACTACACATCGTCGGGCGGCTTGACCTGAATACGTCAGGCTTGGTTTTGCTGACCAACGACAGTCGATGGTCACGCTACCTTACAGCGCCAGAATCCAAGGTGCCAAAACGATATGAGGTTATGCTGGAGAAGCCTCTGACTGATGATTATGTAAAAGCGTTCTCTGACGGTGTTTATTTTGCCTACGAAGACCTTACCACAGCGCCCGCTACGCTGGTGCTAACATCGGAGTACACCGCCGAGGTCATCCTAACGGAAGGCAAGTATCATCAAATTAAGCGCATGTTTGGCCGGTTTCGTAATGCGGTTCAGACTTTGCACCGCTCTGCCGTGGGTGATGTTGAACTGGATGCAACATTGGCCCCGGGTGAGTGGCGGCAACTTGCGGTAGAAGAGCTAGGCAGTCCTGAATCAATAGCATGGCGCTCTGGCTTCCTTAGATGAACACTAATGGCACTCTTTAGGTTACCCTGCTGAGTGCGTCCGACTATCCTGATGAACAAAGCGAGCACCCATGAGCAGTAAACGAAAGCATACGGCAGTAAAAAATAAGAAACAGGCCATGGGCCCCAAGAAACGCACTCTGAAGCAGCACCTGCGACGGTTGCGCGGCTGGGGGATAACCTTGGTGGTGATCGCTGGGATTGGTGGTGTAGCGTGGTTTTATCAAGCCCAGCACGCCGATATGCGCGATATCAGTGTGGTTGGTAACGGCACGCCTACCGTCGTGCAACTGTTCGATCAGAATTGCGTCACGTGCCGTCAGTTGGACAAAAACGCTAAAGCGGCCATGCGCAGCTTCGGCGACGAACTGCAGTTCCGCATCGTGAATTTGAACGTACCCTCGGGGCAGGCATTTGCACAACGCTACAATGGAGGCCAAACAACTCTGTTGTACTTTGATGGCAACGGTCGGCACGTGACCACCGTAACGGGTGTTCAATCTTCAGCTGACTTGCGAGAGAGCTTTGAGCTATTGGTTTCGGGTTGATCTCAGTCGTTGTTTTATGCGTTTAGCTTTCAGGCCGTCGAGACGGCCCTTTTCGTGCACTCTCATGTGCTTTCCAGTCCACATCTACATATAGATGTTTTTCATCATCTGATAAACTGACGTGGCCCTCCCAAGGCATCATCCGATATGCTGGATGCTCTTCGTTTGAGAAAGCAAAAAACGGATATTTGATGATGTCGAAATAGGGTGAATAGTCAAAGTCCGATGGCACATTGAGTAACGGATTGCGTTGAAACAAGCGCACAGTATTACCATCACCTCGCTTAATGAGAGGCAGGATAGGGTAGTTAATGGACGCAAAAGCCTCGGCAATCATGGTTGAACACACTGTGCGTGTGTGACCGCCTGGTTGCCATTCAAACAAACTGGATTGCAGGCGGCGAGGCAGGATGCTCCAAGGCAGATAGAAACGTGCCAGATCGAATATCTGCCGCACGTTGTATTCAGTACCTAGGCGCTGCACGGCGTAGGAAATCACTTGCTGCCCGTCCTTATAACGCAGATCACGTGGGCGGCAGATACGCAGATGCCGCTTGTCATAGACGTAGAGCGGACGAATCACCGTTCCCAAGCCGAGCTGACTCTCGGCGATCAATTGAATATCCGGTTGTCCATCGAAAAAAGTTCTAACGCGTTCACGCATGCGCGGATCTTCAATGTCGTGCAGCCGGCCAATGTAGAGTGCGGCATGCGACCAACGACTTTGTGTGATGGTTTTGATGACGTCCGCCACACGGGACTTTCCTTCCACCAGCAGAACGTCGCCAGGCTTGATTTCATGGCGCAGGCGCTCAAAATCGCTCATCGGAAAACTTCTGTCTTCATGCTCTTTAGTAAGCCAGTTTTCCACCCGATGCAGGATACGTTGCAAAAGTCCCATGGATTCCGTTTCCCATAAGTAGATTTCGACTTGAATTGTCGGTCTGTTTGTTACAAGTTATCGGCACCGAAATCAGTGGCTGTATAGCACATGTTAACTCCCGTGTTTCACAACCCGAACTTGGCGCCGATGGAGCTGACAATCCTGAACGCGGCCATTAATCTAGCGATCAGAACTTCAGCTGACCGTATTAGTATGACACAGATTCAAAAAGTCGCCGGAGTGAGTAAAGCGACGTTGTATCAATACTTTGCAGGTAAGTTGGATATTTGGGCAGCGATACTGCTTGAAGAGGATATTGAGCGCGCGCGGGATGCAGGTCCATTGGTCAGAAATGGTGATGCCGATGCTTGGGAAAGCTATTTTTACCGCCTGACCCTGCACCCTGCTAAGCTGGTGGTGTTGCAGAAAATGGAGCAAGCTCTGCGTCAGGAAGACCCTGATTTGCCTCGTTACAAAGATTGGCTGCGGCAGCGGCGCAGTTATCTATCCTTAATGGTACAGGCTGCACAGCAGCACGGTGTCGATGAGATGGAAGCACGGCAACGCGTAGCCATGGTGTGGACGACATTGGAAGGGTGGTTACGCTTATACAATGAACCGGACTTTCGTGAGTTCTGTGCGGGCCGTCAAATCTTTGCGCAGACACTGGCGAAACAATTTTCTCAATGGGTGATGGATGCTTGATCTCAGTGTGCTCGGCCGAGAGCCAACCAGCAAAGAAGTGTTTAAAAGGGCGCCTACGCACCTTTGGCACCCAGAGGGCTGTGGTGATATCGATATTCGTATTGATGGAATCGGGCAGTGGTTTCATGAGGGTGGGATTATACGGCGGCAGGGCTTAGTGCGATTATTGGCCAGCATCTTGAGTCGAGAGGACAACGACTACTGGCTTACCACGCCGGTGGAGAAGATGCGCATTCAGGTAGAAGATCTACCGTTCGTAATTACCGAATTGCGTGAAGAGAACGAGCGCCTAGTGGCCATAACCAATGTCGGTGAGGTGCTGGATGATATTGAGGGTTGGACACTAGAAGTCGATGCTGACGGGGAGTTACGGCCTGCAGTTAAAGTGTTTGATGAACTTCAAGCACGGTTATCGCGCAATATCTATTATGATCTCGCGTATCGCGCACTGGCCGAAGGCGTAGAGCGTGGCGGGGTACTGTATTGGCAGTTTGCCGGACGGGATTATCCCCTTGGCAAGGCTTAAGGTGAGTTGAAGACTAGCGCTATTAAAAGACCCAGAGCTTCTCTAGGCAAAAAGCGTCCAGAATGCTCACCGGCTTGCCAGAACGACCATGGGTCGGCCCGGAGGGTGAACGCAGCGAATATTTACGGCTTGTAAACTGGGCGTTCTGGACGCTTTTTAACAACGCTAGATTGAGAAAAAGAGGCTTTTATCTACATGTTCGGGTAGTTCGGGCCACCACCACCTTCAGGTGCCACCCAAGTAATATTCTGCGCAGGGTCTTTGATGTCGCAGGTCTTACAGTGCACGCAGTTCTGAGCATTGATCTGGAAACGACGCTCGTCGCCTTCCTCGATGATTTCATACACACCCGCAGGGCAATACCGCTGCGCAGGTTCCATGTATTCTTCCCAGTTTTTACCGGTTGGAATGGTCACGTCGGCCAACTTAAGGTGTACCGGCTGGTCTTCCTCATGGTTGGTGTTCGAGATGAATACCGACGACAAGCGGTCAAAGCTCAGTTTGTTGTCTGGCTTGGCGTAATCAATTTTCTTTTGCGTACGCGCAGGTTTCAAGCTGTCGTGATCAGCGTGTGTATTACGCCATGTCCACGGCAGTTTACCATTAAAAATATTCAGATCGATAAAGGCATAGGCGCCACCGAGGAGGTTGCCAAACTTGTGGATGGCGGGGCCAAAGTTGCGCTGCTGGTGCAGTTCTGTCCATACCCACGAATCGGTGAAAGCGCTGGCGTACGGTAATTCTGATTTTGTTGACCAGTCTTTCTTGGCTTCGGCATATACCACTTCTGCTGCAATCATGCCGGACTTCATGGCCGTGTGGCTGCCTTTGATCTTCGCGAAGTTCAGGGTGCCGGCATCACAGCCGATCAGCAGACCACCAGGAAACGCCATTTTAGGCAGCGATTGAATGCCACCTTTGGCGATTGCACGCGCACCGTAGGAAACGCGCTTGCCACCGTTTAATACCTTGGCAAAAGCGGGATGGTGCTTCATGCGTTGAAATTCTTCAAACGGCGACAGGAAGGGATTTTCATAGTTTAGGTCGGTGATCAAGCCAACGACCACCTGACCGTTCTGAAGATGGTACAAGAACGCGCCACCGGTAGCGCCGTTTTCCGCCAAGGGCCAGCCGGTGGCATGGACTACCTTGCCAGGCTCTTGTTGCTCGGCAGGGATGTCCCACAGTTCTTTGATGCCAATTCCATAATGTTGTGGATCTGAATCTTTATCCAGCTCAAACTCGCGAATCAATTGCTTGCCCAAGTGTCCGCGGGCACCTTCAGCAAACAAGGTCACATTGGCACGCAACTCCATGCCGGGCATAAAGCTGTCTTTCTGTTCATTGTCGCGACTGACTCCCATATCCCCGGTAATGACCCCAGCCACCCGGCCTTCTTCAATGATGGGTTGTTGCGCTGCAAAGCCTGGAAAGATTTCGACACCCAAAGACTCAGCTTGTTCGGCCAACCAGCGACACAGATTACCCAAGGAGATGATATAGTTGCCGTCGTTGTGCATGGTCTTGGGGGCAAACAGGTTTGGCACCTTGATGGCAGAGGTGGCGCTGGTCATGTACAGGATGTCGTCGCCCTTAACCGGAGTGTCCAGTGGCGCGCCCATGTTGGCCCAGTCTGGAAAGAGTTCGTTCAGTGCACGGGGTTCAAATACGGCACCCGACAGAATATGTGCGCCGACTTCAGAGCCTTTCTCAAGAACGCAGACTGAAATTTCGCGGTCTTCCTGCTGGGCCAGTTGCTTAAGTTTGATGGCGGCAGACAGGCCTGACGGGCCGGCACCGACGATGACCACATCAAAGGTCATTGAATCGCGTTCCATAATGGACTCCGTAATTATTCTGTAGACGTTGTTGTTTGCCGATTTGTCGTAACAAACCGGTAGGGTTTGGTGCGAAATATACCGAGTCCAGTAAATAATTCAAACAACTGTTTGAAATTATCGAGCTAAAGCTCCAAGATAACGGTTGTCAGGTGGTACTGTTTCATTTCAATACCGGAATGCAGATCGGGGTAAACCCCAACGCGCCGGTACAAATAAGAGGAAGAGTGTAATGAAGGTATTGGTCGCGATAAAGCGCGTGATCGACTACAACGTCAAGGTCCGTGTAAAGCCCGATGGCTCTGACGTGGATCTGGCGAACGTCAAAATGGCGATTAACCCGTTTTGCGAAATTGCCGTTGAAGAAGCGGTACGCCTGAAAGAAAAAGGCATTGCCAGCGAGATCGTAGTCGTTTCAGTTGGGCCTGCCAAAGCCGAAGAACAGCTGCGTCAAGCCCTGGCTTTGGGTGCCGATCGTGCGGTTTTGGTAAACTCTGAAGAGAATCTGACGTCGTTGAATGTGGCTAAGATTCTGAATGCTGTGATTACTGAAGAGAAGCCGGATCTGGTACTGCTGGGTAAGCAGGCCATCGATTCGGACAACAACCAGACTGGTCAGATGTTGGCACAGTTGGCTGGCATGGCGCAGGGTACTTTCGCCTCGGTAGTAGAAGTTAAAGACGGTAAAGCGCTCGTGACTCGTGAAGTTGATGGTGGCCTGCAAACGGTTAGTTTGAGCCTGCCTGCGGTGGTTACCACCGATTTGCGTTTGAATGAGCCGCGTTTCGCTAAGCTTCCGGACATCATGAAAGCCAAGCGTAAGCCTTTGGACAAGAAAGAAATCGCCGATTTAGGCGTATCTTTGAAGTCGACGGTAAAAGTATTGAAGGTCGAAGCGCCCGCAGAGCGTCAGGGTGGCGGCAAGGTTGCAACGGTAGCCGAGCTGGTTGAAAAGCTGAAGAACGAAGCGAAGGTGATTTAATATGAGCACTCTTGTAATTGCCGATCACAATAACGGCCAGTTTAACGCGGCAACCAAAAACGTAGTGGCCGCGGCCGCTCAATTAGGCGCTGATGTGCATCTATTGGTTGCTGGCAGCAACGTAGGTGCTATCGCTGAAGCCGCGGCACAGGTAGCAGGTGTCACTAAAGTATTGGTGGCGGATAACGCCGCTTACGATCATGGCTTGGCCGAGCCGTTGGCGGATCTGGTTGTCCAGTTGGCGGAAGGTTATGACGCCGTTTTGGCACTGGCTAATACGACCGGCAAAAACTTTATGCCACGTGTTGCCGCAGCGTTGGATGTTGAGCAGATTTCCGACATCATCGGTGTCGTATCTGCCGACACCTTTAAACGTCCTATCTACGCTGGTAATGCTATTGCCACGGTTCAGGTGGATGAGCCAAAGAAAATCATAACGGTACGTAGCACTGGCTTCGATCCTGTTGGTGAGCAGGGTGCATGCGCAATCGACAGTGTTGGTTTTGTGTCTGCGTCTGCTGTTTCTGCGTTCAGCGGCGAAGAGCTGGCGGCATCGGATCGTCCAGAACTGACGGCGGCGCGTGTGGTCATCTCTGGTGGTCGCGGCATGGGCAACGGCGATAATTTCAAGCTGCTAGATGGTATTGCGGACAAGCTGGGCGCTGCCATTGGTGCTTCACGTGCTGCGGTTGACGCTGGCTTTGTTCCTAATGATATGCAGGTTGGTCAGACCGGGAAAATCGTTGCCCCTGAGCTTTATATTGCCGTGGGTATTTCGGGTCAGATCCAACACCTTGCTGGCATGAAAGACAGCAAGGTGATCGTGGCCATCAACAAAGACGAAGAAGCACCTATCTTCCAAGTGGCCGACTATGGTTTGGTGGCTGACTTGTTCGAGGCAGTGCCAGAACTGGAAAAGTCTCTGTAATCGCTTGAATACACAACGAATGCTGCGTTGATGTTCAAAGCATAGTATCCTTGCCCGCCATAACCATTGCGGCTATTTGCGGGTAAGGATAACACTATGCGTTGGGGGCTTCCGCCAGAAAACAGCATCCAAAAAAACCGAGACTTGTTGCGTCAAGCTGATGAGCGGATCTCGCGTCAAGGCCGAGTGAGTGTCTTCGGTCATTTGTTGGTATTCCTCTATGTTGAGTGGATGACCGGCTTTCAAGCGCTTCAACCACTGCATACCTACATTATAGGCACAGCATTGCTGCTAGCCGCCATGATACGCCTGTATCATCTGGTCCAATTTGAAAGTATTTACCCGGCGGGTCCACAGCGGTGGCGTCGTCGATACGGCGTCGTAACCCTGTTTGGTGCAGCGGCTTGGTCTGGTTTTCTAACGCTCACAATCTTATTACCCAACTACGAAGTGCCTGAAGCCTTTATCTGGATTTACACCGCCGCTGTCTGTGCAACCCACATTTATATTTTTGCCCCTTATCCTGGTATGTCCCAGTGGTATTTGCGCATCATGTTGATCCCGCCAGCCATCGCCAGCATCGTGCTGTTCAATATCAGCGCGACCAGTTTGGGCGTTGGTGTGCTGTTGTTCTACTGGTTTATGCGTTCGACCGGTGAGCAAGTGTCGAAGCAGTATTGGGACTCTGCGGAGAACCGACATCGCTTGGAAAGTGAGCTGTCCCGAGTCAGTGCGTCAGAGCATAAGCTGGTCGCGCGGGTTGGTAACAGTGACCGCTTTATGAGTAACCTGATTTCTATTGTTAAGACGCCGCTGAACGGTGTCTTGGGTATGTTGAGCTTGTTGTCTGCAGCCAAACTGCGTCAGGAAGAACATAACCTAGTGACCGTGGCGTCGCAAAGTGCTAATTCTCTGGCTGAGCTGGTTGAGGACTTTGATACTTATCTGCGCGTCAAGGGCAACATGTTGGCGGCGGATGACAAAGTATTCAACTTGGCCCGTACGATCGAAAACGTTATGGAGTCGCTGGGACCCTTAGCGCATGAGCATGGCTTGGAACTGTCTTATATCCTTAAGCCAGACATGCCGGAGCGTGTTATTGGCAACGTACGCCAAGTGAACACATTGCTGAAACAACTGACGAATTTCGCCATCAATACGGGCGTGGCTGGTGAAGTCAGTTTGAAGGGGGGGGCTGCTCAAGACCGTGAAGGCGTCGATATCAGTGTTCGTTTCGTTGCGGATTTAGAAGCCAGTTTATTGGAAGATATTCAGAGTATGCTGCGCAACCGACAGGGGTTCGAAGCGCTGGATTACATCGATGTCAATATCCTGAGCTTGGTCATCTGTGCCAGTTTGGTGCAGCAATGTGATGGTGAAATACGCTTAAATGTTTTAAGTACCGAAGAACCTCACTTGCTCCAGGTCTCGGTGTTCCTGCCGATAGCGACCTCAACACAGGGCAATAAAGCGTTTCTGCCTAATCGACATTTTCACGGAAAAACTGCTTGTATCGCGGGTTTTCCGCCTTACGGTACCGCCTCAGTTGCCGCTGAATTGGAAGGCTGGGGCATGCAAGTGGATATCCGCACCATGGACGAGTTACTGAGCATGGGGGACGCGGTTTACGAGATCGATTTTTGCCTGGTCAACATTCCGCTGCATACGTCAGAGGACGAGCAAAAGCAAATTCAAGAGTTAGTGGCGCTCACGGATGCCAATGATGACGACGACAAACCGCGTATTTATTTTCAAGCCAGCGCCTCCCAGCAAGGTCTATTGCGCCAGTGGATGCGGGCCGACCTCATGATTAGCAAGCCTGTTTCCCGCCGTACCTTGCATCGCTGGATGCTTGACCGGAAAACCTGGCGTGATGATCTGAATGAGCAGGTCACTCAGCAGTTGCTGGGTTACCGTATTCTGGTCGTTGACAGCAATCACGTAAACGCCATGATCGCCCAGAAAATATTACAGCGCCTCGGTGTGGAAGTCGAACTGGCAAACAGCGCTGAGCATGCGTTAGCACTGTTCCGGCAGGACAGCTTCGACATGATTTGGGTAGACCAATACCTGAACGATGACATGACAGGACATGAACTGGTTGGCATGATACGCAATGAAGAAAAGGAGCAGGGTGCTGGCCGTGTTATTATTCTCGGTTTGACGGATTCCCAAACCGTCAGCATCGAGCGTAATTGCCAAGCGGCGGGGATGGATGATGTGTTGGCGAAGCCACTGAGCTTACCGCTGGTTACTGAGACGCTACAGCGACACTTTTTGTAGCGTTTACTGAGAGGCCCAACAAAGCAATGATGTCACCTAAAAATACAATAAAAGGCAGTAAATCGATCCATGAGTGAGCAATTGGCCTCCAAGATGGAGCAAACGGACCAACCTGAGCAGGCCTCTCAAGACACTGGGAGAATGCCCTTTGCTTATGCTAAGCGCCATGGTGTTGTACTAGCTGGCACTGTATTGTATATCCGTGATGACACACCAGCGTTTGCCATTCAAGAAGCAGTGCGTTGGCATGGCGCGACCATACCCTTTGAAGTGTTGGATGATGAGCGCTTCAATCAACAACTGGTGCAGGCTTATCAGTCGCAAGATGAAGACCGCATGCAGCAGGCCGATGACTTTGATGATCTGGACCTGATAGCCTTGGCAGAGTCCGTTCCAGAAACCGAAGATCTACTGGAGCAGGCGGACGATGCGCCGATCATTCGATTGATCAATGCTATTCTTACCGAGGCGGTCCATGAGTCCGCATCGGATATTCATGTTGAAACCTTTGAAAAGCGCTTAGTCATTCGCTTTCGGGTAGACGGCGTCTTGCGAGAAGTTTTGCAGCCCAAGCGCGCCTTAGCCTCGTTGCTGATTTCTCGCATTAAGGTAATGGCTAAACTCGACATCGCAGAAAAGCGATTACCGCAAGACGGCCGTATTGCCCTGAAAGTTGCCGGTAGAGAAGTCGATATCCGGGTGTCCACTTTACCCTCCAGCTATGGTGAGCGTGTGGTGATGCGTTTGCTTGATAAGCAAGCGGGGCGATTGAACCTGAGCCATCTTGGTATGCGGCCAAAAGATTTAACGCAATTACGCAGCATGATTGCGCGTCCGCACGGTATTATCCTGGTTACAGGCCCTACCGGTTCCGGTAAGAGCACCACGCTTTATGCCGCGCTGGAACATTTGAATTCTGCCGAACGCAACATCATGACAGTGGAAGATCCGATCGAATACACCCTGCCAGGCATTGGCCAGACCCAAGTCAACACCAAGGTCAACATGACTTTCGCCCGTGGTTTGCGCGCCATATTGCGCCAAGACCCGGACGTCGTAATGATTGGTGAGATTCGTGACGTCGAAACGGTAGAAATCGCCGTGCAGGCCAGTTTGACGGGCCATTTGGTGCTCAGCACACTGCATACCAATTCTGCCGTCGGGGCTGTCACCCGGTTACAGGATATGGGTGTTGAGCCTTTTTTGTTGTCGTCCAGTTTGGTCGGCGTGTTAGCCCAGCGTCTGGTGCGTACTCTGTGCCCTGATTGCAAGCGACCAGCCAAACCCGATGCAGCGGAAGCGAAAGTACTGGGTCTAGATCCCTCGACCGAGCACATGATCTATCATCCCGTCGGCTGCAAAAGTTGTAAGCAAAGCGGTTATCGTGGGCGCTTGGGGCTTTACGAACTGGTCGTCATTGACGAAGCTTTGCGCACGGCAATCCATGATAAGGCGGGCGAAATAGAACTAAGCAAATTGGCGCGCCAAAACACCACCAGTATTATGCAGGACGGCATCGAAAAGGTGCTCAGTGGTGAGACCACCATTGAAGAAGTCATGCGTGTGTGTAGGAACGTCTAAATGGCCGCCTTTGAATACACCGCACTTGATGAGCGGGGCAGACAAAAAAAAGGGGTCTTGGAAGGTGACAGCCCGCGCCAGGTTCGAACTCAGTTACGTGATAAGGGCTGGGTGCCGCTGGAAGTAGAACGTGCGGCGGAGCAGAAAAAATCGAACGGCTGGTTACGGCAACCCACGATTTCGGTCAGTGAATTGGCCATGGTGACTCGGCAGTTGTCGACTCTAGTAGCCTCCAGTATGCCACTGGAAGAGTGTTTGCGCGCGGTAGCGGAACAGAACGAATCACGACGCCTACGCTCCATGTTTATGGCCATTCGCGCTAAGGTTTTGGAAGGTTACAGTTTGGCCAAAGCATTCGGTGAATACCCGCGTGCTTTTGACAACCAGTATTGCGCGACCATTGATGCAGGCGAGCATTCAGGCAAGCTGGATTTGGTGTTAAGCCGTTTGGCTGACTACGTCGAGGATCAAGAAGAAACGCGACGTAAACTCCAGATGGCGGCTACCTACCCAGTGATTCTGACCGTTATAGCGGTTGGTATCGTGGTTTTTCTACTCAACAATGTGGTGCCGCGCATATTGGATGTCTTCACCTCCAGTGGCCAAATCCTGCCACCAGCGACCCTTGCATTGATTGCCGTGACGGATTTTTTCCAGAGCTACTGGATACACGTCGTGGTTGGAATGGTTTTATCGGGTGTTACCTTTCACCACTGGAATCGCGACATCAAGCGACGCCGGTTAACGCACCTGCTGTATTTACGTATTCCTTTCATCCGCTCGTTAATTCGTGGATTCAGCACCTCGCGCTTTGCCAGTACAGTAGCCATGCTGGCCAGTAGTGGCGTGCCCTTGGTAGAAGCCATGCGAATTGCGGGTTCGGTGATCAATAACCTGCCCATACGTTATGCGGTGGCCGATGCCACGCGTAAGGTCAGTGAGGGCGGCACCATGAGCCGGGCCTTGAAAGAAACGGGCTATTTCCCGCCCATGATGATTCACATGATTGCCAGTGGGGAGTCCAGTGGTAACCTTGAGGATATGCTGGCACGCACAGCGCGTACGCAAGAACAAGCATTGAAAGACGTCATCTCAACGGTGGTCGGGCTCCTTGAGCCGTTGATGCTGATACTCATGGGGTTGATCGTTATGATCATTCTGTTGGCAGTGGTACTGCCTTTGACACAAATGAATACAATGGTGTAGCAAGCATATGAAGAAACTGAAGTCTAACCAGTCAGGTTTCACGCTCATTGAACTGATGATCGTACTGGTGATCATAGCGGTGTTGACCGGTTTGGTAGCACAAAATTTTATCGGACGCGATCACGATGCTCGGGTGCAAGCCGCGCGCGCCGATTTCAACAGCATTCAGAACGCTTTAGAGATCTATCGCTTGGACAATCAGAGCTTGCCCAGTACTGAACAAGGTCTGGATGCATTAATGAGCCAACCAGCGGGCTCGCCGCCAGCGCGCAATTGGCGCGGGCCTTATTTGCGCTCACAGCCCAAAGACCCATGGGGTAACCCGTACGTCTACGTAAACCATGGCAGCAACCGTATTGAAATTATTTCCTACGGCGCCGATGGTCAACCTGGCGGCACAGGTGATGATGCTGACCTGTCCAGTCTGGACAATGCGGGCAACTAAGCGCGCTCATCGAGCGCATGGTTTTACTCTAATCGAGTTGATGGTGGTGCTCATCCTTGTAGCGATTGTTGGTGCTATGGTGGTGGGCTCAATCGGTGGTAGAGACCGCGAGCGCACTCATCAGCAGTATCTTGGCCAAATACAGGCCTTCGTGGATGAAGCCTACATTCAAGCGCGCTTAAAAAGCCAAGACCATGCTTTGCAATGGTATCGCGACCAAGTTGTTCTCCTGGCCCTGGTGGCCAGCGTGAACGACCAAGGTGATGCTGTTGTGTTAGCGGAAGTGGAAGACACCTTGACGATGCCAGCAACGCTCGAGCTCATACTGCAACTAAATGATTCCAGTATTCTTTTACCTAGCGCACAAGCTGGCCCTGCGCCGAACGCCCAGTCCGCCCATGTATTTATCCTTCCTGACGGCACCAGTGAAGATCCTTGGGCGATTGATGTGACTTGGGAGGTTGATGGCGAGCGGTTTCGGCGGCTGGTCAGCGATGGTTTGAACCGTCCCCAATGGCGGTATGCCAATGAATAAGCCCCGTGGTTTTACCTTAATTGAAGTCATGGTGGCATTGGCTGTTTTTGCCGTGATCGCCAGCAGTGTCGTATTGGTCAATACACGCGCGATCAGCAATGCTGCTTTATTGGAGAATCGCCTGTTCGGGCTGTGGGTCGCGGAAAACAAAATGGCGGAGTTGCGTATCTCAGGTGCACCGCCAATTAATGAATACGAGAATGAAGTGTCGAATTTCGGCCGCGAATGGGTGGTGCGGTGGACGGTCGAGGATGCTGAATCGGCTGACTATGGCGCCTATGTTCGTCGCGTGACGGTGCGCAGCTTCTTGGCGCAAGGTGATGAACTCAGCGATGTTGCCAGTATTGTTGCGCTGATCCAGGTGCCATTATGAGGCAACAAGGCTTTACCCTACTTGAGTTGATGATCGCTATTACCTTGTCGGCGCTCTTAGGCTTAGCCACCTTGAACTTGGTAAGCCAAATGGCAACCAGCCAAGAACGTATCAATGCCAGCACTGCCACTTTAGATCGGCTGGGTGCTGCCAAGTCACGCTTGGAAGCCGACCTTACGCAGTTCGCACCACACCGACCAGTAGCTGATGATTTCGGTAACGAGCAACCGGCTTTGGTTTACAGCTCGGATGGCGTACTGGAACTTACACGTTTGGGCTGGCCACGCTCTATCGTCAATACCCCATTGCGTTCTGATCTTCAGCGTTTGGAGTATCGCCTCGTCGATATCAGTAATGATATTTGCCGCATGGGCTTAACCACTGAGGAGTGGGATCAGCGCGACAGTATTCGTGGCTTTTGCCTGGTGCGGCGCTACCGGCAACATCTGGAAGCCGAGCGTGATAATCCGTGGGTAGAGCAGGTGGTACTTGCACCTCTGTCGGACATGTCACTCCGGTTTCAAACTCAGGATGCCAATGGAGCCTCTAGCTGGCATGACGTATGGCCACCTGACCGCGACGATCGAGCCTTAAGCATCAGGGGCATTGAATTGACGCTCGATTTCGACCCCGTTGGACCAGCCCAGTTCTTCTGGGAAGTGCCCGCCCAGCTACACGACCGGAGCGAAGATTGATGCGGACGGGAAGGCAAGGTGGCAGTTTGCAAAGACAGCAGGGCGTGGCACTGATACAGGTGCTGCTGGTTTTTGCACTGCTGATGGCCATTGCGACACAGATTGCTTTTCGCCAAGGGGTAGCCATTGCTACCGCAAGCTACACCACGGAATATGCGCAAGGACAATCGTGGGTGCAGAGTACGGAGTCATTGGCCAAGGCAGACTTGGCCATCGATTTCAGCTCGCCATTAGACCCTGACTACTGGGGCACCTGGTCGCCAGAATACGCGCTGGACCCGGAACTCGATATCGGTACGGCCCAGTTTCGCTTGTTATCACTGCAGGGAAAATTCAACCTGAATTGGCTGCACCCTGATGCGAACCGCCCGGAAGCGCAAGAACAATTGCAACGATTACTAGCGGCGGAAGGGTATGAGCAAGCCTGGGCCAACCGCATTGCTGACTGGTTCAGTTCGGTCAGTGGAGCCGAGTTTGAGTATCGTCTAGTACGGCCGGGTTACCGACCATCGTTTCTACCCTTGGCCGATGCCAGTGAACTGCGTTTACTCGCACCGCAAAGCGGTGCCTTGGAGCCGTTAGACCTCGGCGACTGGGGGGCGATTCTGCCAACATGGTCGAAACTGGACGTGACCAGTGCGTCCGAAAGTGCCATACGGGCGCTGCACCCAGATCTAGGTACCGAACATTGGCAAGCATTACAGTCGGCGATCGATAATGGGTTATCGAGCGTCGATGACTGGCTCGGCATGGAAGAAATGGAGCCGCTACTCGGCCAACTTAAAACAGAGTGGTTCACCCATGAAGGCGAGTTTTACCGCATGGAAGCTCGCGTCCGTTATCAGGAACGGCTACTCTATCTGACCAGTTGGATTCATCGTGGGCCTGATGGAATAATGACCGTCTATCAGCGCAGCCGCTTGCCACTGAATGTCGAACTGGATGCTGCTGAATAAATGATTGGATTATCATGAAATCTCAAACCGTTTTTGTATATCCCGATAGTCGATTGGAGCATTTCCAATGGCTGTTGGTTGACCAAGGTGAGTTGCAGCAAGTCTGGGCCGGTGATAGAGCACAGATGCAACACAGCCTGCAGGCGTTTACTGGCATAGGGCCCGACTGTGTCGTGGTGCTGCCGGTGGAAGTGGCCTTACATTCGTTGGTGGAAGTACCGCGTAAACAGCGTCGATTTTTATCCCGCACATTGCCCTTCATACTCGAAGGGCAGACTGCACAGAACATTGAAGAGCTTCACATTGTCGTCGGTAACTATCAGCTGGGAGACCGTGTGAGTGTATTGGCGGTGCCACATGCTTATCTTGAGGAGCTGCTGGGCATATTCGATGAATTGCCGATGACTCCCAGTGCCGTACATGTCGACAGTGAGCTATTAAGTAAAAGTGATCCGAACGCCTTACATATCAGTTGGTACGATGACCGTTTGCTGGTCAGTGCGCTGGGGCGTGGCTTTTCCTGTACCCGAGGAAATCTGTCAAGTTGGCTTGAGCGGGTGATTCCAGACAGTAACGTAGCCGCTGCGGTTAAAATGACCCTGGGACCAGGGCGTGAAGCCGAAGGCAGCACTCTAGAGGCGGAGCTCGTGCAGTCATACGATGACGTATCGGCGCCCATAAAAGGTGCTCCGCACCCGCTGGAGACGTTGGCCTTGTTGTGCTTAACCACGGGTAGAGTCACCAATCTATTGACCGGTCCATATGAACCTGAAACGTCGTTTGCGCGTTATCGGCGATACGTTCCCGTGGGTGCCACAGCGCTTGTCATGCTGTTGTCGGCGCTGGTTCTGCATACCGTGACTGAAACCCGCCAGATGCAACAGCGCGCCGAAACAACGTGGCGGTTTGTCGCCGAGCTGTATGCGCAGGCCAGTGGTGATGAACGCCCTTTTAATCGCGTGCAGTTCCGTCCGATCGTGGAGTCTCGACTCAATCAGGCGGGTAATGTGCAGGGCGAAGCGGTGTTCCTGAATTTCTTGCAGTTGGTCAATCAATCGATGCAGGGCGTGGAGGTGCAGTTGCAGGAAATACGCTATGCGGGTGATCGTGGCGAGATACAAATGCAGGTCATAGCGCCCAGTACAACCGAGTTAGAAACCTTGCGGCGTCAGTTGGAAAATCATTCAGTGCAAGTCAGCTATTCGGCTGGTCGCGTTGAAGCAGGTTTTCGCGGAAACTTCCAGTTGCAATGGTCGGGAGGTACTCAATGAATCAACTGCTGCAGAGTATGCGAGACCGCTGGACATCCTACGACACCAATGAACAACTTATTATTGGAGGCGTCGGGGCGTTAGCGATCGTGGTGTTTCTTTGGCTATTGGTTATACAGCCCGTCGCCAACTGGCGCGAACAGACCGCGCGCGACTTACAACGCGCCGAGGATAGTTTGCAATGGCTCAGCCGCGCTGCACCCCGATTACGCCAAGTGTCGCTTAACGAAGGTCCAGGGGCTGTTTCACAACAGCAGAGTATGACCAACATAGTCAGTGAGGCAGCCCGCCGCAACAATGTTAGTCTGACGCGTTTTGAACAGAGTGGTCAGAACGGACTGCGATTTTGGTTGGATGATCAACGGTTTGATTTAACCTTAGCGTGGCTCGCGGATCTTGAGTTGCAAGGCATACGTGTTGATCAGGTTACTATTAGCCAAACTAACAACCCTGGATTGGTAACGGTTCGTGGTGTATTTTTACGTTAACAATGAATAATAAATAGAGTAATTCCGCCAATGACCCTTAACGCTGAGCATTCCACCGTAGTTCGATTGGACCGATCCAGTGCGCCACATATTCGTTCTGTACTGTTTCATAGCTATCGCGACGAGCCAACGTACCAATATCTGCTCGAGGCCCATCGGCCGGGCTACAATCAGCGTTTGCGTGCTACCCTGCGAGAGTTGGTACGTCTGCATTTTGAACGTGACGAAGTAGTCTTAGGGGTAACTGTGGGCGATCCAGCTCGGTTGGTTGGTGTGATATTCCTGAGTGATATTGAATTACGACAAGATATTTCTCATCGTGTAATGTGGCACTTCAAGTTGATTCTAACTGCAGGACTGCAAGCAGCGCGTAACTTCACCCAGTACTTTAACCAAGTACAAGCGGCATTGCCGGAGGCCCCTCACAGAATGGTCAGCCTCGTGGGGGTGTTACCGGAATTTCAAAAGCAAGGCATTGGTAGAAAGCTTATGAACGCAGTTCATGAGATCTGTGCCCAAGACAGTATATCCGAGGGTGTCTACCTAGATACCGGTAACAATGCCTACTTACCGTTCTACGAGGCGTTGGGGTATCAGCGCTATGCGACTGTACAGTTGAAGTCCTTGGCCGAAGTCATACTCTTTCGGCCAGCGACGGTCGACGGCTAACATACGTTGAGCGCTTAAGGTCTTACGCGCTTCCCAAACGCCTTTTAGTTCATCCGCATGTCTTTCAAGCGTACTGGGCGTCCGAACAAATAGCCTTGATACTCATTGCAGCCGTAAACCTCGAGACGTTCACACTGTGCGGGCGTTTCAACGCCTTCAGCAATCACCGAAATACCCAAACCATTCGCCAGAGAAACAATGGTACGCGCGATATTAGAGTCTTGATTGTCGAACGCCAAGTCACGTACGAAAGACTGGTCAATTTTCAATTGATCCAAGGGGAGTTGTTTCAAATAAGACAGTGAGGAATAACCTGTCCCAAAGTCATCCAGTGAAAATGACACGCCATGGTCACGCAGCTTATGCATTTTATGAATGGTGTCTTCAACATCGTGCAGCAACATACTTTCGGTTAACTCCAGTTTTAGCTTCTGTGCATTGGCGCCAGTCTCTGCAATAATGCTTTTCACTTGTTCTACAAAGTCGGCTTGATGTAACTGCCGCGCACTGATATTGACCGACAGGGTTAATTGCGCAGTTATTGAGTCCTTCGCCCAGTCGGCCAGTACTTGGCATGCCGACTTCAGCACCCATTCGCCGAGCGGCAGTATCAAGCCTGTTTCCTCAGCAACAGGAATGATTTCTCCGGGTGTTGTAATGCCTCTTGTGGGATGGTTCCAACGCAATAATACTTCTGCGCCGATCAGTTGATGCTGTTGATCGACCTGAGGCTGAAAAAACAACACGAACTCATCGTTCTGCATACCCTTACGAATGTCATTTGCAAGCGCTGCATGCTCGAGCACACGAGCCTGCATGGTCGGATTAAAGAAACGGCGAGTATTGCGGCCAGCAGCCTTCGCTTGGTACATGGCCAAGTCTGCTTGTTTCAGCAATTCGTCTACTGATTCCTTTTCACCTTGGAATAGGGTTAAGCCAATGCTCAGTGTGCTGAACTGCTCAATGCCAGCAATGTAGTAAGGCTGGGGTAGGGCCTCGAGTATTTTTTCCGACATGATCTCAGCTTGTTGTGAAGCTACCTCAATGTCAGGGTCTAGATCTTCCAATAGAATAATAAACTCATCCCCACCAATGCGCGCTACCGTGTCATTGCGTCGCACGCAACCGAGCAAGCGATTTGCTACCTGCTTCAAGAGTTGGTCGCCGACATCGTGACCACGAGTGTCATTCAAGGTCTTAAAATCATCGAGGTCGATGTAGAGAATGGCTCCAGAATTCTCATGACGCTCACCAGAGGTAAGAGCTTTCTCCAGTCGATCCATCAAAAGTTGGCGGTTGGGCAGTCCTGTTAACTGGTCATAAAACGCTAACTGCGTAATTTTGGTCTCTGCCGCTTTGCGTTGCGTGGCATCAATCAGGGTGACGACGTAGTTGATGATGGTGGAGTCGTCTTCTGAACGCACCGCAGTGATACTCGTCCATTGTAAGTACTCTTGGCCGTCTTTACGCTGATTCCATATTTCGCCTTGCCATGAACCATTTACGTTCAGGGTTTGCTCTATTTGTTCAAAGTAGTTCGCTTCATGACGTTCAGACTTAATGAAATCGAGCGGCTGGCCTATGGCTTCTTCTGGTGTGTAACCAGTAATGTCAGTAAAGCCTTCATTGACGCGCAGAATAGTGCGGAATTGGTCAGTGACCATCATGCCTTCGGCCGACTCAAATACTGTCGCGGCTATATTTAGGTCATGCACCATCTCTTGCATTGCGAAGCCAACTTGGTTGTATTCAATGATGCCACCTGGAGAATACTGGCGGCTGCGATCTCCTGTCTTGATCGCCTTGATGTACTGCATGAGCTGGCCAACGCTGCGGTTATGACTGAGGTGTACCAGCCATGCTGCAACGATGAGGAAGAAAAGAAATCCGCCAGACAGCAAAAAGAAGAGTTGTTGGTAGCTTTCGGTAATGGAAGGAAAGCGATCGTTCGAGATCCCTACCTCGGCCCAAAGTGAGTCGTTGTTGGCGCCTAAAAAAATGGGTGAACGCAATAGATTAACGTCATTAATAACGACGACCTGGTTGAGCGGTGCATGCCGGTTGACGGTCGTCGCGAAATCCACACCAGCGTACCGGATAAGTACTCCATCATTTATACCCACTTTAAAAATATCGACATCAGCACGGCCTGCAATTTCTTCGATAAATGACCGGTTTTGGCCAATAGCCAAACCTACGAACATATAGCCGCGTAACTGTATAGTGGCGGGGTCAAAAATGGGGACAGACTTGATAATGGCGGTGAGATGCTGCGTGTTCACCAGACTCCAGTGATTGGCATAATGAAGAGGGGCTCGCAGTTCGCTGATGAAGGTCGAGGTGGTATACAACGGCGAGCCAGCATCAAAAACCAGGTTGCCAGCGGGGTCAACGATATAGAACAAGTCAAGATTGGCGCCGAGAGCAGAGTCTTGGAACATGAATGCCATGTCCTCAACCATAAGATCAATACCTTGCGTATTGACTTCTGGCTCATTGACTAACGAGGTGAAAATACGATTGGCTGCTGCACTTTGCAGATAGACATCAAGCAACCCGAGGCGCGTTTCGATCAAGTTCACAATAGTGCGATGACGTTGTTGCAGGGCACCCTGAATTTCAGCCTCTAAGCTCTGTTCGGCAGTACGAACGGAATAAGCCATGCTGACTAATAGTGCGAGCAGCCCTAAAGCGCCAAAAAGCAGAGCAATTCGGGTTGCGAATTTTAATTCGAACAAGGCCCCGCGCTTTCCAGCTAGAGGCTGCTCTGGGTGTTGCTCTAACATCGGCACTCCAATACTGCTTTTAAGTTCCGGTTAATGCGCCGTACTGACCAACAGTCGAGTTTATTCATCGGTCGAGTTTAAAATCAGCAGTTTGTACTCTTCAACTTGCTCGGCGAACAGTTTATTCAACTGTTCCTCGTCCATAAAAACGACAGGCATTTTAATCGTTTGCTCAGTCACTGCGATGAAACGTGGGTCTTCAACGGCTTGTTCGAGCGCTCGTCTCAATATGTCGACTTGGTAGTCTGGCGTATTGGCTGGTACGGCAATTACTCTCACCGCATGCATACTCACGTCGTATCCGAGTTCGCGCAATGTCGGGGCGTCAGGATAATAGACTAAGCGCTCGTCGGCCAAGCTTGCTAGCACATGCATTTGTCCTGATTCAGTATAGGCGCTGTGTGTGCCTCCGCTAAAGGCGAAATGAGCATCACCCGACAAAATCAGCGGTGCCATTCCGGCACCACCCGTGGTGGGCACAATGCGAAAGGTCAGACCCTCTTGATCGGCGATATGGTTAATGATGAATCTATCTTGGATGTTCTGCGTGGCATATACAGTGCCCGGGTTCGCCCGGGCGTACTCTAAAAACCCGGCCCAGTCGGTAAATGGCGTGCTAGGCCCTGTCACCAGGGCTGCTTGATCCAGAGTAACACCGGCGACATAACGGAAACTCAGGTGATTATAGGATGCACGTGAGGCTAAGGGCGAAAAAGTAAAGGGTAGGGAGAGACCATACTGGAAAATATACCCTTGATCAGGACTACTGGCCAACATGGCGGCTGCCACGGCGCCACCTGCACCTGATTGATGCAATAACTCAACGGGTTGGCCTAAAATTTCAGCCAGTATAGGGGCAAGTACCTGGGCCTGCACGTCTGTACTGCCGCCTGGATTAAAGCCAATCAGCATCGTTAATGGTCGGTTCGGAAAGGTATCAGTGGCCATTACGGCTGCTGAAAAGCTTAGCCATAAACAGCTAACGATCAGTAGCTGGCTAAAGCATTTTTTTTTCGATAGTGCACTGTTACAGGATGTCATGGTTCAATTCCCATATTCGTTGATCAGCCATAGGTATTCCTCCATCTGGCGATCGAAATACTCGGTCACTTCCTGTTCATCATAGAAAACAACCGGCAGACGTACTCTGTCGGTTGCAGCGATAAATCGAGGGTCTAAGGTCGCTTGTTGTAAAGCATGTGACAGTATCCCTACCTGATTGTCAGGAGTATTGGAGGGAACTGCGACAACACGTGGGTTCTGTAAACTAATTTGATAACCGTATTCTCGCAAGGATGGCACGTCGGGGTAACCGATTAAACGCTCATCAACGAGACTGAGCAAGACCACCATATCTCCAGATTCCGTGTATTGGGTATGGGTTCCTCCGCTGAACGCAAAATCGACATCTCCAGAAAGTATCAGAGGTGTCATGCCAGCTCCTCCCGTTGTTGGGACTACACGCAAATTTAAGCCCTCGCGCTGGGAAATCATGTTCAAAAGGTACCGGTCTTGAGGTGTTTGAGACGCAACAGTCAAACTGGAAGCCCCTTGACCATATTCGATGAACTCTGACCATGTTTTAAAGGGCTTTACGCCTCCCGTTACTATGGCGGACTGATCCAAGGCAAGTGCTGCAACATAACGAAAACTGTTAATGTTATAGGACGCAGGAGCAGTCAGCGGCGTGAAGGTATAAGGCAGGGACGTGCCAAACATAAACACATATCCTTCTTCGTCGCTACTGGCCAGCATGGCGGCAGCCAAGCCACCTCCTGCACCCGGTAGATAAAGTATGTTAACCGGTTGCCCCAGCACATCCTCCAGCACAGGCGCTAGCGCTTTTGCCTGGATATCAGTACTGCCACCCGGATTAAAGCCTACGATCATAGTTAAGGGACGATTGGGAAAGGCGCTCTCAGCCGCGTTCACAGTGCCAACAATGTACAGTAATGAGAAGAGTAGGGCGCACAGCGTTTTATTATGCATAGAGTACTTCTTTGATCGCTGAAGTGATGCTGTTTAGCCATTTAACTGTGTTTGAGTTTAGAAGCGCCGGGGAACTTTGTCTAGGTCGGTAAGTCACGGATCTGCTGTGCAAACGCTCTATCTGTTAAGATGTAGATAAAGATTCCCTAAAATTAAGGTTGAGACGACTATGGACTTCGACTTATTTGTTATTGGTGCCGGTTCTGGTGGGGTGCGTGCCGCTCGCATGAGCGCGCAGATGGGTGCCAAGGTTGCCATTGCTGAAGTCAGCGATTTGGGTGGAACCTGTGTAAATGTAGGTTGTGTTCCGAAGAAGCTGTTTGTCTATGCTGCCCAATTTGCACAAGGCTTTGTCGATGCTAGAGAGTTTGGTTTAGATACTGCTGTACCGCATTTCGACTGGGATCGATTGCGCGATAACAAAGACAAAGAAATTGCTCGGCTTAACGGTATTTATGGCAATTTGCTGGACGGCGCCGGAGTTGAGCTCATGCGCGGCCGCGCCACTATTACCGGGCCAAATGAAGTCACCGTGAACGGTGTTTCATACAGCGCAAATCGGATTCTAATAGCTACCGGTGGTTGGCCGTTTGTGCCCGAAATCGAGGGTAAGGAGCACATCATTACCAGCAATGAGGTCTTCCATCTTAAAACATGGCCGAAGCGGGCTGTGGTGATAGGGGGTGGCTATATTGCTGTTGAATTTGCCGGCATCTTTAATGGTACGGGTGTTGACACCACCTTAGTGCATCGTGGTGATAAGGTTTTGCGTGGTTTTGACGCCGATACCCAAGCCTTTGCTCAAGAGCAGTTTGCGGTATCCGGAATCAACTTACAAATGAAGGCTGAAGTAACCCAGGTCACCAAGACGGGTGATAGTTACTTGGTCGGCCTAAACACTGGAGTCACCTTAGAGGCCGATCTTGTGCTCGGTTGTACCGGGAGGGTACCCAATACACAGGGTCTTGGGCTGGAGAGTGTTGGCGTCCTCACTGCATCAAACGGTGCTGTGGTGGTTGATGAGTCCTTCGCCACCAATGTCCCCTCAATCTTTGCTGTGGGCGATGTCATTGGGCGTGTCGCGCTCACGCCAGTGGCTTTGGCGGAGGGCATGTATCTGGCCCATGAATGGTTTGGTGAAGGCGGTCGGCCGGTACGTTACGATGCGATTCCGACCGCGGTATTCTCTCAGCCAAACATCGGTACGGTTGGCCTAACGGAGGAAGAAGCGCGCAAAACTCACGAGGTAGAAATCTATCGCAGTAGCTTTAGGCCGATGCAGAATACAATTTCAGGTAACCCACTGCGTGCCATGATGAAACTGATTGTCTGCAAGAAAAGCCGGAAAATACTGGGGGCTCATATGGTCGGACCGGATGCCGGTGAAATCATGCAGGGCATTGGCATCGCTTATGCCATGGGGGCCACCAAAGAAGACTTTGATCAGACCATAGGCATACACCCGACCGCGGCCGAGGAGTTCGTGACCATGCGTGAGCCGGTCTGAAATGATCCCCCTATAATTGACCCTTGGAGAGGGCGTGATAGAATCGCGCCCCTTCTGATACCTCGCAACGGAATCTCTTCGATATGAAACGTGATCTAGCCTTGCAATTTTCCCGCGTTACCGAAGCCGCTGCATTGGCCGGACATAAATGGCTTGGGCGCGGCGATAAGATGGCTGCCGACCAAGCAGCGGTCAGTGCCATGCGCAGCTTACTGAACAAAAGCGAGATTGACGGTGAGATCGTCATTGGCGAGGGTGAAATTGATGAAGCGCCGATGTTGTACATCGGCGAAAAAGTAGGCTTGGGTGGTGAGCCCGTCGATATCGCGGTCGACCCCATTGAAGGTACCCGAATGACGGCCATGGGGCAATCCAACGCCATCGCTGTTTTAGCCGCTGGCGAACGCGGTTGCTTTCTCAAAGCCCCCGATATGTATATGGAAAAGCTCGTGGTAGGCCCAAACGCGCGTGGCACTATCGACATCGATTTGCCATTGGCCGAGAACGTAAAAAACGTCGCCAAGGCGCTTGGCAAAAGCCTAAAAGACATGACCGTTGTGACGCTCGCCAAGCCGCGCCATGACAAAATGATAGCCCTGCTGCAAAGTATGGGCGTGCGGGTGTTTGCCTTACCCGATGGCGATGTGGCAGCTTCTATCTTGACCAGCGTACCTGAAAGTCAGGTCGACATGATGTACTGTGTGGGCGGTGCTCCAGAAGGCATTATCTCCGCCGCCGTTATTCGCGCCCTAGGTGGTGACATGAATGGCCGTCTCGTGCTGCGCAAGGATGCGAAGGGCGAATCACCAGAGAACATTGCTGCCAGTGGCATTGAGGCGGAACGTTGTGCTGGCATGGGCATTCAAACCGGCGTGGCGTTACGCCTGCAGGACATGGTGCGCTCTGATAATCTGGTGTTCTCAGCGACCGGCATTACCAAAGGCGACTTATTGGAAGGCGTATCGCGTGACGGTATTCTTGCAACAACGGAAACCCTGTTGATTCGCGGTAAGTCGCGCACGGTGCGTCGGATCAAGAGCACGCATTATCTGGATCGGAAAGATGATGAAGTAAAAGCGCTGATTATTTAATGAAAAAGCGGGCTTTTAGCCCGCTTTTTTAGCTATTTGGATCGACCAATTGACCGAAAAAGGGGTTCAAACCCCTTTAAGCTTCAGGCTGATCCAGATAAGTGGTGTCATTCAATCCATTGGTCATCCACAGCATGAATTCGTCGTGCTCCTTCACCGTTAAGTCTGACTGTTTCACCTGCTTCTCCAGCGCACTCAGCAGCAGTTGCGGGTCAAAGTTCACAAACTGCAGCACCTTGCTGACGGTATCGCCCCGTTGCCAATGCGATAACTCAGCCTCGCCTTCATCATTGAAGACCACGTTCACTGCGTCGGTATCACCAAACAGGTTGTGCAAATCCCCCAAGATTTCTTGATAGGCACCAACCAAGAAAAAGCCCAACAAGGAATTGGCCATTTCCATGGGCGGGTAGGGCAGAGTGGTTTCAATGCCTTCACCATCCACGTAGTGATCGATTCGACCGTCCGAGTCACAGGTGATATCGCGGATAACACCACGTCGTGTAGGCTCTTTATCCAAGTCCTTCAGTGGAATGATCGGAAATATCTGCTTGATCCCCCAAGCGTCCGGGAGGGACTGAAACAATGAGAAGTTGGCGAACATCTTGTCGGCCATTTGCTCATTCAGCTCATCCAAAATCAACCGCTGTGGTCGTTTTGCTGGGTTCAGGGTTTTCATCAAATGAAAGGCTGTTGCCCGCATGATCTGTTCGCACTGTGACCGCTCAGTCAGGCTCAACTGCCCATGAGTAAAGGCTTGGTTAATGTCTTGTGTAAAGGTCACAAGGTCATGATGCACTTCAATCAGGCTGCGCTCACGCGCCAGCGCATCGCAGTAGTTTTGCCAGATATCCATCAACAAAGGCAGACTGTCTGGTGCAGGCTCTTCCAGTTCGTGTACCGCATTGCGTTCGATGCCAATGACGTTGGTCATCAACACGGCGTGATGCGCGGTTACGGCACGGCCGGACTCACTGAATACGTCAGGGTGCGGCAGCTCGTTCTGAATGGCCGCCTCGCGAAAAGCGTGCACTACCTTCTTGGCGTATTCGTCCATGGAGTAGTTCATGGAGCACACATTGCGTGACGCAGTACCCTCGTAGTCAACCCCCAGACCACCACCGACATCCACCACATTGATCGGCATGCCCAGCGTACACAACTCGGTATAAAAACGAGCGGCTTCGCGTAAGCCCACTTGAATGTCCTGAATGTTGGCGATCTGACTGCCCAGATGGAAGTGCAGCAATTGGAACGCCGCTACTTTGTTACGACTTTGCAAAATCTCAATGGTGCGCAGGATCTCACTGGCTGACAGGCCAAATTTCGACTTATAGCCTCCGGTGTCTTGCCAGTTGCCTTTGCCCACGGTCGACAAGCGTGCACGGACCCCGATGCGTGGTTCAACACCGAGTTCATCAGCAATATCTAGGACATCAATCAACTCACTGGACTTCTCCAGTACGATGTAGACTTTGTGGCCCAAGCGCTCACCCACTAAGGCTAGGCGGATATAGTCTTTATCTTTGTAACCATTGCACACAATGGTCGACTTGCCGGGCTCGGCAACCGCCAACACGGCCAGCAATTCAGGTTTGCTGCCGGCTTCTAGGCCGATCTGACCATCAAGCACGCGTTTCTGGCCTTCAACGATTTCTTCCACTACATGGCGCTGTTGATTGACCTTGATAGGGTAAATAGGCGTAAAACGGCCTTCATATTCTTCCTGCTCAATAGCACGCGCAAAGCTACCGACCAGATTTGCCACGCGATGGTGCAGGATGTGTGGGAAACGGATCAATACGGGTAACTCAAGACCTTTGTCCTGAACCAGTTCAAGTATCCGAGTGAAACTGACGGATGATGACGATTCAGGATCTTTGACGGTTACATCGCCGTTTTCAGCGATATCAAAGTAGCCTGCACCCCAGCGATTAACGTTATACAAAGCTAAGCTGTCTTGAGATGTCCAGTTGGTCACCTGCTTCCTCCTATGGTTGAGTTGCGCAGTCTAAGGCTAGTCGTTACACAAACCAACAGCAAGGAGGGTGGAAAATAACGAGCGTAGGTTGCGAAAGCGTGCTTTGGCGATGAAATGGACTTAACGATAACCATCAATAATGGCGTCTATGACACCGTTGTTACGGTAATCTTCTAAAACGTGGTCAATAGCCTGTACGGTTGCTGTTTCCATCTCCGCATTACAGGCCAGCCAGAGCGTAAAAGCTTCAGGACTTCGTATCGCGGGATATACGGTCATATCTTCTAACGCGGCAATATAAGCGCCGCCAATTGAGCCAGCTAGCCATAAATCGATACGATCACGATCCAGCTTGTGCAAATTGGTCGAAATCTCTGTGGTACGCTCGATGTTAAGTCCTTGCCGCTCCCCCCAGTCGGTGTAAAAGTCGGCAGTCTGACCGCCGACTCGATACACCAATGCATCGTCAAAGGTGCTAAGGGCTGGGAAATCCGGGTTGAGGCTAAAGAGCGTAATGTATTCGGTGCTGAGTGGGCCAGCCCACTGATAGATGTTTTCTCGCTCGGTTGTTCGAGCCGCCGAAAAGAAACAGGCGTTTGTTTGCGTTTGCGTCCAAACCTGTGCTCTGGCCCAAGGAACTACTTGAAAATCGACTTCTAGATGCAACTCTTCGGACACCGCACGCAGAACCTCGGTATTGATACCGCTGGGTTGGTCTCCATCCATAAAACTGAACGGTGGATAGTCTTCGGTGTAAAACACCAGAGGCAACTGCGTCGCTGCGACATTACCGGACCCGATAAACAGGCTGCCGAGTAAAATAAATAGCCAGTTGTTCATAGCAAAGTACTGACGAACGCTGTTAGTACATTCTAGTATACTCAAAAAGGGTAGCTTTATCTCAGCAGGATTGAAATTGATCCATAACTTTAACCATCAAAGGGTAACTCTAATTGGCGGCTTGATTGATTCAACAGTCCGGCCTGCAAGCCGACCAAGCGCACAGGTTTGCCATGACCGCGTTGCCAACCCTGGGCCACTAATTCACGTATGTCATCGGCAGAGATGTCTTGGCAGCGCTTTTCCGCGGTGGTCAGCAGAAAGTCGTTGAATTTCAGCTTCACGCTGATCGATCGGACATAGCGTTCAGCACCGGCGTTGACGAGGCGATCTTGCAGTCGGGGCCATAGTTCCATTGCTTTAGCTAGGCAGGATTCCTGCGAGGACAAGTCCTCCATCAACGTCCGCTCGACCCCGACCGACTTGCGTTCACGACTGGTTTGAACGGGGCGGTTGTCTATACCTTGCGAGCGCTTCAGCAGCTGTTCGGTCATCGAGCCGCAGTGGCGAACCAGAAAGTCCAAGGGTGCTTCCTGCACGTCGCTGCACAGGTACAGACCTAATGATTCCAAGCGTTCAGCACCTTTCTTACCGATGCCCGGCAACTTGCGCAAAGGAAGGTTACGTACAAAGGCACTGACATGCTCTGGCGCAATCACATAGAGTCCGTCAGGCTTGTTCTCGTCACTGGCGATTTTCGCTAGGAATTTATTCGGGGCGACGCCTGCGGATGCAGTTAAACCGGTCTCTTCAAAAATAGTTTGGCGCAGGTGTTCGGCAATGCGCGTGGCGCTGCCAGAGAAGAGTTCGGAACCGGTGACATCCAGGTATGCCTCATCCATCGATAAGGGCTCAATAGCGGTCGCGTAGCGCTCCATGATAGAACGAATGTGCTGGCTGGCTTGACGGTACTTCTCCATATTACCTGGCACCAGAACTAGCTGGGGGCAGAGCTTGAGCGCATGCGCCGTCGCCATAGCTGACTTCACACCAAATTGCCGAGCAGGGTAGTTACAGGTCGCCACTACACCACGGTGCACCGAGCCTGCGATGGCAATGGGTAGAGTACGCAGCTCGGGACGATCACGCATTTCCACCGCAGCGAAGAAGCAGTCCATGTCCACATGGATGATTTTGCGTTGCGGCCCGTTCACGTCATTGCACCAATAAACTGTTTATATATACAGTATAATAGCCAAAAGCCTATGCAAGTAAAGGCGTAGATTCGTGTCGCGTGCAATCTGACCGAAAAAATGGTGCTTGAAAAAAAGGCGCGGGCCCCCCATCTATTCAGTCATTGTTGCTACTGACGCTCGGCCTTGCTGGGTAGTCGCTTTATTGCATGAACTTAAATGGAGGATGAACCACACCATGTCCCAGGCTACTACTGAAAAACGTGAATTTCAGACGGAAGTAAAACAGCTGCTCCACCTCATGGTGCATTCACTGTACAGCAACAAGGAAATTTTCCTGCGTGAGCTGATCTCCAACGCTTCTGATGCGTCTGACAAGCTGTCTTTCCTCGCCCTCAATGATGACACCCTCTACGAAGGCGAGGGGGACCTGAATATTCGCATAGACTTCGACAAAAAGAAGAAGACGCTGACCATTACCGATAAGGGTATCGGTATGACACAGGATGAGGTGGTCGCGAACTTAGGTACCATTGCCAAATCCGGTACCGCTGAATTCTTGAAGAACATGAGCGGTGACGCGAAGAAAGACGCCCGCCTGATCGGCCAGTTCGGGGTAGGTTTCTACAGTGCCTTTATTGTTGCCGACCGCGTTGAAGTATTTACCCGCAAGGCCGGAGAAGACAAAGCCAACGGCGTTTACTGGGCCAGCGAAGGCGCCGGTGAGTTCGATCTGGGCGCGGTGGAGCGTGAGTCACGCGGAACCGAAATTGTTTTGCACCTGAAAAAAGGTGAAGAAGAATTCCTCGACGAATGGCGCTTGAAAAGCTTGGTACGCAAGTACAGCGACCACATTTCTATACCGGTGATGATGGAAGTCGAAGATAACGCGGCTAAATATGACGAAGAAGGCAAAGAAAAAGAAGGCCATAAGCCGGTCTTTAAGCTAGAACAAATCAACTCGGCCACCGCCTTGTGGACACGCAACAAATCCGACATCAGTGATGAAGAGTACCAAGAGTTTTACAAACACATCTCGCACGACTTCGCGGACGCTGCGACCTGGGCGCACAACCGGGTAGAAGGCAAGCTGGACTATACCTCGCTACTGTACCTGCCGTCGAAAGCACCCTTCGACATGTGGAACCGCGACCAACAGCGTGGCCTGAAGCTCTATGTTCAACGAGTGTTCATCATGGACGACGCAGAGCAGTTCTTGCCGACCTACCTGCGTTTCATCAAAGGCGTCGTGGACAGCAACGACCTTTCGCTGAACGTGTCACGCGAAATATTGCAAAGCAACAAAACCGTTGAGTCACTGAAAACGGCACTGACCAAGCGCGTCCTCGACATGCTGGACAAGATGGCGAAGAAAAAGCCAGAAGAGTATCAGCAGTTCTGGGAAGAGTTCGGTCAGGTTTTGAAAGAAGGCCCGGCGGAAGACCATGCCAACAAAGAACGCATTGCTGGCTTGCTGCGCTTTGCCACAACGCACACGGGTGATGCCGCGCAAACAGTGTCGCTGGCGGACTACATCGGCCGCATGAAAGAAGGCCAGAAAGAAATCTACTACGTGGCAGCGGATAACCATAAGACCGCGGCGGGTAGCCCACACCTTGAAGTGTTCCGCAAGAAAGGCATCGAGGTACTGTTGCTCTCTGACCGTATCGATGAGTGGCTGATGGGCCACCTGAGCGAGTTCGATGGCAAGCATCTGAAAGACGTCGGCAAAGGCCAGCTCGATCTGGGTGACTTGGAAGATGAAGCGGAAAAGCAGAAGCAAGAAGAAACTGACAAAACGTTTGCCAGTCTGACGGCGCAAATCGCTAAAGAACTGGAAGCCGATGTTAAAGAAGTGCGCACCACGCACCGTTTGACCGAGTCGCCAGCGTGTCTGGTGGTCGGTGAATACGACATGGGCGCACAAATGCGGAAGATCATGGAAGCGGCGGGGCAGAAAGTACCGGATGCCAAGCCGATTCTAGAGATCAACCCAGAGCACCCATTGGTACAGCGGTTGAACAGCGAAACCAATGATGACCGGACCAAGGACTTGATCGCCGTGATCTACGAACAGGCTCGGCTCGCTGGTGGTGATGGGCTGAAAGACCCGGCGGCCTACGTGCAGCGCATCAATAAGTTATTGATGGAACTGGCCTAATTTCAGTCGTTAGGCAATGGCGGAGCGCACTGTGTTAGTGCAGTGCACTCCAGCTCAGCGTCTAAACGGTTTAACAGATGAATTTCAGCGTTTAAACCGTTAGAATGCGGGCATTCATAAAGGAGCCGTTTTAGGATGCTTAAGAAACTCACATTGGCGGTAGCCGCAATTGCACTTTCTAGCACTGCCTTAGCGGGTGGTTCAATCGATGTTGCCTTGTCTGACCAATCCATTCGCGCTGAGCACGGTGCTGCTCGTGTGGGTACTGGTGCGTACATCACGGTGGGTGGGTGGTATCGCCAAGACGCCGGTTCTTTGATTTCTGGTGGCTTTCATGCCATTGACCCTACCAACCAACGGCCAGAGCTGATTGGTGGTATAGGTGGCAAAGGGTTTCTGTTCAAAGTGCCTGAAGAGAATACCAGCGTGGCCGTTGGCCTGGGTGGCTTCGTACGTTACAACCCGCCGCAGTTGAACGGTGTCGGTGCAGAGGTATCTGCCTACTACGCACCGCCAGTGTTGGCTTTTGGTGATTTGGTCGACTTCTTCGATGTTCAAGCCCGTTTAACCTACTTGGTATTGCCCCAGGCCCGCCTGTTCGTCGGCTACAGTGATAGTCGGGCAAACTATGAGCGTGAACGTACACTGGATTCAACCGTTACCATCGGGTTTCGGGTCCGTTACTGATCGTGCGCAATTTCAATCGCCACCATTTCCGCGCGCAACGCTTGCTCGAACTGCAGCAAGCAACGCCTGAGGATACCGTGGCGCTGCTTGATGAAGCTGTCACCTGGCAGCTTTATCGAACCTATTTGTCCTTGCTGCAAGAACTTTGTCACAACTACCGCATCGGTGGCACCATCGTCGGCGATCTTTGGGATGAAGGCGCTTTTTTACAGGCGTTACGCACCTACAACGCCAGCATGTATGAATTGAACATACTGGAAGAGGCTCGGGGGCAAGTAGATCACTGGCTGTATCAACTGTTGGCCTGTTGGCGTGCGCTCTGGTCAGAGAGTGCCGGGCAAACAACATTAGCGTCGAACGCAATCATTACCAGTGCATCAAATGAAGCAGCCGATTGGCAGCAAGATGCACTGCACGGATTAAAAGACTGGGCGGATGCTTTCCGTGAGCACAGTCAGACTTATTAAGAGGTAAACCATGTACTGGGAAATTGTTGAGCTTGAAGACGGCGACATCGCGTTGGTGCGTGAAGACGAAACTGAACCGATGCTAAAAATTGCTTTTTCTAAAGAGGCAAAAAATCGCCTGCAAGCCAATCACGTTGAAGTGGCCAAGGCCATGATCGGCGCCGGTATGGATGCGGTGGAACAGCTGATGGAGATGGAGGAGGGCATGGATGGCTTTGATGAATGGGTTGATGTCGAGCCCCAGTACACCACGATCCACTGAGCCCTTATTGCTGCGTCGTTGGCGCAGCGAAGGCTTCTTCTTCCGGCAGTTCCAGGCTGCCACTTAAAATCAGCATGTCCAGCGTATCACGCGCGCTATCGCTGTGCGTTAATCCGGTCAGTGTTCCCCAGCTCCAGTGGTCATCCTCAATCAGTGCCTTAACCAGCTCTCGATCTTCAGGTTGCAATGGAAATACCCGGCCATTGACGTAAAAGCGTTCGTTGTACACGGCCATCCGAGTTGGCAGTGCTTTTACTACCAATGCGGAGTCACTGAGTTCAACCGCATCATCGGGCACATCGGCCCAATCAAACAAATCGTATTTGTTTTGTGTCATGTAAGCACCCAGCCAATCGGCCAAGGCTTCGTCACGGCCAGTCGCACGCTTAAGCAAGGCGCGTAACCGAGTTAAGGCTTCTGGGGTGATGGTGTGGCTGGGTTCGTCGATACCTAGATCGGTATCCGAATAGCGCAAACTGTCCACGTCAGGCTCGAGATCCAAGCGCTGCGCCAAGCCTTGCAACGCTTCTACTGCGTCCGGTGCTCGGAAGCCAACAGAGTAGGTTAGGCAGTTGTTCAGGGCAACGCCATGGTGCGCCAAACCGGGTGGTAAATAGAGTACATCACCAGGGTTGAGATCCCAGCCATCAGTACGCGCCAATTCGGTTATAATCTTCAGGTCGGAGTCCGGATGCAGAGCCGTTGTGTGGTCACACATTTGGCCGATATCCCAATGACGATCGCCTTCGACCTGGACCAAAAAAACATCGTACTGGTCAAAGTGTGGGCCAACGCTGCCGCCTTGCGGGGCAAAGCTGATCATAATGTCGTCCAGGCGCCAGCTAGGTAGGCTGCTGAACTCTTCAAGTAGTACTTTAACTTCCGGCACCCATTGATCCACCGCCTGAACGAGCAGGGTCCAGTTCGATTCCGGGAGTCGCGCGAAGTCATCTTCACTGAAGGGGCCGCGGCGTAACTGCCAAGGGGTATCCCCGTGTTCGATCACCAAACGACTTTCAATTTCGTCTTCTAAGGCCAATCCGGCTAATTCATCGGGTGACAGCGGAGAGTGGAAGTCGGGCAATGCTTGGCGAAACAAGCATGGCTTTTTTTGCCAGTAGTCGCGTAAGAACTCTTCCATTGGCATTTGGTTAAAAAGCATCATGTGCCCGACTCTCCTTCTTCTCTGTGTCACCAAGGGTACCTGGAAACCTGACGAGCGAAACGCTGCCAGCGTTAGCGCAGTATTTTCTAGATGCTCTTAGCCTGTGCTATAGCATTTCCAATGTAGGTCGCTGGTGTCATGGCCAATAAGCGCTCTTTTTCAGACGCCGGTAGATCAAGCGTACCAATAAATTCAATCATGCCATCACGGGTAATGGCTTTACCACGCGTGAAAGCCTTGAGTTTTTCGTATGGCTGCTCAATGCCGTAGCGACGCATCACCGTTTGTACCGCTTCTGCCATGACTTCCCAAGCCTGATTCAAGTCTTGGTTCAAGCGCTCGGCGTTTACCTCCAGCTTGCTGACGCCTTTCAGTGTCGATTCGTAGCCAATCAAGCTGTGCGCCAAACCCACACCCATGTTGCGCAACACCGTTGAGTCGGTCAGATCGCGCTGCCAACGTGACACCGGCAACTTGCTGCCCAAGTGCGCCAAAATGGCATTAGCGATGCCTAGATTGCCTTCTGAGTTCTCAAAATCAATCGGGTTAACCTTGTGCGGCATGGTGCTTGAGCCGACTTCACCGGCAATGGTTCGCTGTTTAAAGTAACCGAGTGAGATATAGCCCCAAACGTCCCGGTCGAAATCGATCAGAATGGTATTGAAGCGAGCAAAGGCATCGTACAGTTCAGCAATGTAGTCATGCGGTTCTATCTGCGTCGTATAAGGGTTGAAGGTCAACCCTAGGTCAGAGATGAACGACGCCGCATTGGCTTGCCAGTCAATGTCAGGGTAGGTCGCTAAGTGGGCGTTGTAGTTACCCACGGCGCCGTTGATTTTGCCAAGATACTCAGTGCGCTTGATCTGCGCGATCTGGCGCTCCAAACGGTGCACAACGTTCGCCATTTCTTTACCCAGGGTAGTGGGCGAGGCGGTTTGTCCGTGCGTGCGTGACAGCATGGGCTGGTGTGCATGGGTGTGTGCAAGGGCACGAATTTCGGCAGCAATACGCTCCATAATGGGCAGCATGACGTCTTCTACGCCGTGCTTGAGCATCAATGCGTGCGACAGGTTGTTGATGTCTTCCGACGTACAGGCGAAATGCACGAACTCGGTAATGGCTTGCAGTTCTGCGTTGTCGGCAATCTTTTCTTTGATGAAATATTCAACGGCTTTGACATCGTGATTGGTGGTGCGTTCGATGTCTTTAATGCGCTGCGCGTCGGTGACTGAAAAGTTCACAACGATGTTGTTCAGTAGGGTGTTGGCCTCTTCACTGAACGCTGGCAGTTCACTGATACCGGCATGGTTGGCCAAACACTGAAGCCAGCGAATCTCTACCAGCACACGGTATTTAACTAAACCAAACTCACTGAAGTGTTCACGCAAGGTGAGTGTTTTATTGCCGTAACGACCGTCGATCGGTGAAATCGCGGTCAATGCCGATAAGTCCATATGGGCCTCTCTGCTAGGGGACTGTATGTCCGGTTAATATATCCTGGGTTGCTTGCAGCAATTTGCGCCGCCGCAGCAGTAATTGCCAACGACGTCCGCCACACTGCCGCCAAAGCAGCGCACTGCGAACGCCGAACAACAGCAGCATGCGAATTTGATCGGCATGCCGTTGTTGGTTGAGGTAACTGGGATTGCCAGTCACCTGAATACGAAAATTCAGCTTGCTAAGTGTGTCTTGATAGGCACGAGCCAGCGAACCAACCACTGCGTCATGGTGAGGCTCTTGGAAGTAGGCCAGGCGATCCTGGCTCTGTGCAATGAGCTTGCCGAGAGTTTGCAGCATGTCTGTCTTGCGCTGCATCTTTCCTTCGAGGTGAAGGAGGCTCATGGTGTAACGAATGACATCACTGTGTACTGTGGGTTGCTCACGCGAGAGCAGGATGCGCAGCGATTTTAAGCCTTCACGAATGTTAGCTTCGCTGCCAAACACCGCCAGAGTGGAATCAGGGTTCGTATTGAGGATGCCATGCACGGCGGTAGCAATATCTTCTTGCGGGCACATACCGCGCCGCGCAATTTGCTCGACCAGCAAAGCGGCTTGTAACACACCGCCCAACGCAAGCGCCTGTTCATGAATACTGTGTTCAGCCATTATGCTTTCCAAGCCTCCTCAATCACGCCGCCACCTAAACAATGCTTGCCGCGATAAAATACTGCCGATTGTCCCGGCGTAATGGCGCGCTGGGGCTGGTGGAATTCGACCCGGTAGGTACCGTTCGCTTCAGGAATTACCAAACAGTCTTGGTCTTCCTGACGGTAGCGATGTTTACAGGTCAGCGGCTGGCTTAAATCAGGCGCGTGGTCGTGTTCAGAGCCACCGTTGATCCAGAAAATTTCGCGCAAGCGCATATGGTTTTTAAACAGCAACGGATGGTCTATGCCCTGAACGGCAATCAGCACGTTACGCTCCAAGTCCTTTTCAGCAGCAAACCAAGGAGCCTCGGGGTGGTTCTTCAAACCACCAATGCCCAACCCTTGGCGCTGCCCAATGGTGTAGTACATTAAGCCATGATGTTCGCCAATGACTTCACCGTCGGGCGTTTCGATGGCCCCGGGCTGTGCAGGCAGGTATTGTTTTAAGAAATCACTGAAGCGGCGCTCGCCAATAAAGCAAATGCCCGTGCTGTCTTTTTTGTTGTGGGTGATCAAATCGTGCTGTTCCGCTAAGCGGCGCACTTCGGGTTTGGCCATCTCACCCACGGGAAACAAGGTCTGTGCCAGCTGCTCTTCGCCTACCTGGTGCAAAAAGTAGGACTGGTCTTTATTGGTATCCAAGCCCTTCAATAATATGGCCTCGCCGTCAGCGCCTTGACCACGACGTACGTAATGTCCGGTAGCAATCAAGTCAGCGCCCAGAATACGAGCGTAATCCAGAAAGACTTTAAATTTGATTTCGCGGTTGCAGAGAATATCCGGGTTCGGCGTACGTCCAGCCTTGTATTCTTCAAGGAAATGCTCAAACACGTTGTCCCAGTACTCGGCAGCAAAGTTGGCCGTGTGCAGTTTGATCCCCAGCTTGTCGCAGACGGCTTGTGCGTCGGCCAGGTCTTCCTTGGCGGTGCAGTACTCGGTGTTGTCGTCTTCTTCCCAGTTTTTCATGAACAGTCCTTCCACTGCATAGCCTTGCTGCATCAGCAAAAGGGCGCTAACAGAGGAATCCACACCGCCGGACATACCGACAATGACTTTTAAACGTTCGTTACTGCTGAGTGACATGAAACCCTTCATGAATAAGTGACAATGGAAATTGCTGGCCAGCCAGATCGTCGTTGATCAACTGCATGACCAAGGGGCTGCGTAAGCGACCGGCTTCTTGGAATGCATTTATTTCATCGAGCGTTAACCAGTGTGCCGCAATGATGTCAGAGTCTAACGTATGCTGTCTTTGTTCGACTGGTAGCGCCGCAAAGCCAAACCGGTAATAGGTGTTGCCGTTCGGAGCAGAGTAAACATACACGCCAATCAAATGCGTTAGCGTGACCGCCCAGCCGGTTTCTTCCAATGTTTCACGCAAACAGGCTTGAAGAGCGGTTTCACCTTCATCAATATGGCCTGCGGGCTGGTTAAATACGGCAGCGTTTCTATCGCCTTCTTCCACCATTAAATAGCGCTCACCCTGCTTAATCAGCGCTGCAACAGTAACATGGGGGTGGAAGCTCATAGTTCAACTCTGCGGGTCGGCAAACGGCCTTAAAACGGGCCGCCAATGCTACCGAAAAATGGCTGATTTGGGAATGCAAAAAGGTGGTCGCCACGCTGTTCTTTCGTTGCACGGTCCGCGTATGAAGTTGATAATGCTCGCTTGTAATCTGGTGGCAGCTCCAAAAAAGGCAAAACAATGCACATTGAAAAGAATACCGTTGTACAGTTTCATTATACCCTCAGTGATGCGCACGGAGAGATAGAGTCGTCTAAGGACTCTGATCCCATGCTGTATCTGCATGGTCATGGCGGCATCATTCCGGGCTTAGAAGCAGCGATGGAAGGAAAAAAAGAGGGCGCACAATTCTCTGTAACCATTCCACCAGCCGATGCCTACGGCATGCCGAGAGAAGATTCCATCCAGCGCATTCCCTTAAAACACCTGCAAGGTGCGCGCAAATGGAAGCCGGGCCTGATGGCGACCGTGCAGACAGACCAAGGACCACGTCAGGTTACTGTCGTAAAAGTCGGACTGAAACAAGTCGACATAGACACCAATCACCCACTGGCAGGTCGTGAACTGACCTTTACTGTGGACATACTGTCTGTGCGTGCCGCAGACGACGATGAAATAGCCCACGGACATGCCCATGGCGTGGGTGGCCATCATCACGGATAATCCCCTTGCTTATATTAGGCAGTAGGGGCTACCGGCGCGCAGTCTCGGCGTTATGCCTGGGCTCCGTGCTGGTGTTTGCCAACCTCTATGCAATACAGCCGCTGCTGCCTACGTTGGCCGCAGAGTTCGAGCTGACGGCGCTGCAAGCCAGCTACAGTTTCTCCATCACCACCCTGACACTTGGTTTATCCCTGCTGGTATACGGTGGGCTGTCTGATGCCTTAGGCCGCAAGCCATTGATGATTGGTAGCCTGATCGGTGTGGTTTTGACCATCGTAATGCTGTCACAGGTGCGTAGCTACATTGACCTAATGATCCTGCGGGCCGTCTTAGGGCTATTTTTGGGCGGGTTACCGGCCATTGCCATCGCCTACATGGGCGATGAGTTTGAGCGGCCAGCCTTGATCGTCGCGGTTGGTTTCTACATTAGTGCCAATACGGTGGGTGGAATCAGCGGGCGCTTGATCGGTGGGTTTGTGGGTGAGTGGCTAGGGTGGTCTGCGGTCTTTATGGTGATGGCAGGGTTCAGTGCGTTGCTACTGGCCCTGTTCGTCGTACTGCTACCAAACGCCCAGCGTTTTTCTGCACGACCGATCCATTTGGGTCAGATATTA
Organism: Salinispirillum sp. LH 10-3-1; assembly: GCF_030643825.1. GTDB lineage: Bacteria > Pseudomonadota > Gammaproteobacteria > Pseudomonadales > Natronospirillaceae > Salinispirillum. The sequence goes on along the minus strand of NZ_CP101717.1, from coordinate 1,749,884 downwards.
AGTGATTTATACGGACATCTACGTAACCCATTGATTTTAATGGCTTGTCTAATTGGCGGATTCAACTTCTTTATCTTCATTAACCAGTACAGTTACGTGACTTTTTTGTTGGCTGCGCCACCTTACAATTTGTCGTCTAGCTGGCTCGGTCTGTTATTTCTGACCTACCTAACAGGCACCTTCGGTTCAGCGATTTCCGGCCGGGTGGCGCAACGCATCCCGCAACCGCTGTGTATGGTGTTAGGCATCGGCATTCTGATACTGGGGTCGGTAACCACGTTATTGCCCAGTTTGGCGGGCATAGTGGCTGGGTTCTTTATCAGCGCATTCGGCTTATTTTTTACCCAAGCCACCGCCAGCAGTTGGGTTAGCCAACAGGCATTGCAGGCTAAAGCCAGCGCATCTGCGCTCTATTTGCTATCTTACTACCTTGGCGCTACCGCCGGTGGGTTCTACCTCTATCCGTTCTGGCATTGGGCTGCGTGGCAAGGCGTTATCATTGGGTCAATAATCGTATTGTTGGGCACCTTAAGTTGTGCCATTCTGCTTTTTATGAAAACGCATCGTCGGGTAGTGACCTGACATTGGACATTTAGGTGGGTGGTTATGAAAGCGATCTGGAATGATACGGTAATTGCTGAGTCCGATGACACGGTAGTGGTTGAAGGCAACCATTATTTTCCTGAAGAATCAGTGAACGAAGAATATTTAGTCGATAGTGACAAGACCACCGTGTGTTCGTGGAAGGGTACCGCTAACTACTACTCTATCGTGGTGAACGGTGAAACAAACGAAGATGCGGCTTGGTATTATGCCAACCCGAAATCAACGGCAAAGGGGATCCGAGGCTACATCGCCTTTTGGAAGGGCGTACAGATCGTCCGTTAGATCAAAACACTTATGACTCAATAGGGTTTAGATTCGCGGCTTTGCCTTTTACACTAGCCCACAAATGAAAAACCCATGCGTGTGCGTTCGCTGCGCAATGAAGAATGGAAACAGATATGATTATTAAACCAAAAGTACGCGGCTTTATTTGTACCACTGCTCACCCCACTGGCTGTGCTGCCAACGTACAAGAGCAGATCGACTACGTGGTCAAGCAGGGTGTACAGGGAACTGGCCCTAAAAACGTATTGGTTTTGGGTTGTTCCACGGGCTATGGTTTGGCTTCACGCATCGTCAGCGCTTTTGGTTACGGCGCCAACACCTTGGGTGTAATGTTCGAAAAGCCTGCCACAGAAACGAAAACGGGCTCTGCCGGTTGGTACAATACACGGGCTTTTGAAGATAAAGCAGCGGCTAAGGGTATCTATGCCAAGACATTCAACATGGATGCATTCTCGAATGAAGCCAAAGATGAAGTGATCGCCGAAATCAAAGCCAGCATGGGCAAGATCGACTTGGTGGTTTACAGCCTGGCTTCACCGCGCCGTAAAGACCCGAATTCAGACACCATCTACAATTCCACGCTGAAGCCGATCGGCGAAGCAGTGACTCGTAAAACACTGAACACCGATACCAAGCAGGTAACGGAAGTGACGTTGGAGCCAGCCACACAGGAAGAAATCGATGCGACCGTTAAGGTAATGGGCGGAGAAGATTGGGAATTGTGGCTGAACGCATTAGACGCTGCTGGCGTACTGGCGGACAACGTACAAACCACCGCCTATACCTACATTGGTAAAGAACTGACGTGGCCCATCTACGGCAAAGCCACCATTGGTAAGGCCAAAGAAGATCTCGATCGTGCAGCCAAGGCCATCAATGCCACGCTGTCTAAGAAATACCAAGGCAGTGCCCGCGTTTCTGTATTGAAAGCACTGGTCACTCAGGCTTCATCAGCGATTCCGGTCATGCCGCTGTACATTTCGTTGCTGTACAAAGTAATGAAAGCGCAGGGCACGCACGAAGGCTGTATAGAGCAGATTCACCAATTGCTGTCCGGTGAGTACTACTCTGGCAAAGCACTGACATTGGATGATCAGGGCCGCGTACGAGTCGACTTAAAAGAATTGGACGACAGCGTACAGAACGAAGTAGAGCGCCTGTGGCATCAGTGTACCACCGACAACGTGATGGAATTGTCAGACTTCGCGGGCTACCAGGAAGAGTTCTTTAAGCTGTTTGGTTTTGGCTTTGACTCTGTTGATTACGAGCAAGATGTCAATCCGCAAGTGTAACACCACAAAATAACCGACCAGTGGCCTTGGTTTTTCCAAGGCTCAGTGGCAGCATGCAGACTTCTTTACGGTTTTTACTAAGGACGTCTGCATGCCATCGGAAACCACTTCCTCCTTCCAGGCCCTTGGCCGCTTGCTGCGTTACGCCAAAGGCTACCGCCGCCGCATCATTGCTGCTACCACCTGTTCCGTCATCAATAAGCTGTTTGATATAGCCCCAGAAATACTCATTGGCATCGCCATCGACGTGGTGGTGAATCAGGAGCGCAGTTTCGTTGCTCAACTGGGCTTTACCTCGCCGAAGGAACAAATTTTCATTTTGGCCGTGTTGACGTTCTTTATCTGGGCGGGCGAGTCCATTTTCCAATACCTCTATATGATTCTGTGGCGCAATTTGGCGCAACGCCTACAAGCTGACATGCGACAAGATGCTTACGAGCATGTGCAGAAGCTGGACATGGCGTTCTTTGAATCACGCAGCTCTGGTGACTTGGTCGCCGTGATGAATGACGATGTGAACCAATTGGAACGCTTTCTGGATGGTGGTGCTAATGATCTGATTCAGGTCTTCGTCACCGTGGTGGCGGTCGGCGGGGTGTTCTTCCTGCTGTCACCGCTGATTGCCCTGTTTGCTTTTACCCCCATTCCTTTGATCATTTGGGGCGCCTTCTTTTTCCAGCGTAAAGCAGGCCCGCTGTACAACGATGTGCGAGAGAAAGTTGGGAGTTTGTCGAGTCGCCTGTCTAATAACATTGGCGGCATGGCCACCATAAAGAGCTTCACCGCGGAGTTGCGCGAGGCCGAACGCCTGCGAGTGACGAGTGAGGACTATGTCGAGGCCAACCGCAAAGCCATCGCCATCAGCTCGGCCTTCATACCCGTTATTCGCATGGCAATTCTGCTGGGCTTTCTGGCGACCTTTGTGATCGGTGGCTTTATGGCGCTGGAAGGTACACTGAACATCGGTGCGTACGGCGTACTGGTGTTTTTAACGCAACGCCTGCTGTGGCCATTGACCGGACTGGCACAAACCATAGACCTGTTTGAAAGGGCCATGGCCAGTACACGTCGAATACTGGACCTACTTGGACTGCGAATTACGGTGCCAGATGAAGGCTTAACCGCCTTGCCAGAGCGTACGCCCGGTCACGTCACCATTGAGCGGCTCAACTTTACCTACCCATCGTCCAACGAAGGCCTGCATGGCGTGAGCTTGGAAGTCGCCGCTGGCAATACGTTAGCACTGGTTGGGGCCACCGGCTCGGGTAAGTCAACGCTGATCAAGTTACTGTTGCGCTATTACAACCCCACAGAAGGGCGCATCACCATTGATGGTCATGCCATTGACAGCCTCAGCATGAGCAGCCTGCGCCGGGCCATCGGCTTGGTGAGCCAAGAGGTGTTTTTGTTTGAAGGCAGTATACGCGAGAACATCGCCTACGGTCGCCCCGATGCACCGACGGAAGAGATCCTAGAGGCTGCTCGCGTGGCCGAAGCCTGGGAGTTTATCGAACGTCTGCCACAGGGTATTGATACCCTGGTCGGTGAGCGTGGTGTCCGACTGTCGGGTGGCCAACGGCAGCGCTTGTCGCTAGCACGGGCTTTGTTAAAAAACCCGGCAATCTTGGTGCTCGATGAAGCAACCAGTGCGGTTGATAACGAAACTGAGGCAGCCATTCAGCGGTCGCTGAAGAAAATCGGCCATGGGCGCACCGTAATCATGATTGCGCACCGCCTGTCGACCATTGTGCACGCGGATCAAATCGTCGTACTTGAGCACGGCAAGGTGGTCGAACAAGGCACTCATGAAGAATTGATCGCGCATGATGGCTTCTATGCGTCGCAGTGGCGCGTGCAGACAGGTCAAGCGTAATCGTTGCTTGCCATAATACTCAGGGCGCTAGAATGCATTTCCTGCGCCCTGAGAGTGTTCCTTGCTAGACTGTGGCTACAAGTACAAGCTAAGGAATCAAGCAATGTCGAACGCATTCTACCAACAGCTCGACGCCACACTGGCGGAGATCGAAAACGACGGCCTGTATAAGCATGAGCGCGCCATCACATCGGCCCAGCAAGGGGATATCAGGGTAGCGGAAGGGCGTCATGTCCTGAATTTTTGTGCCAATAATTATCTGGGTTTAGCCAACCACCCATCGTTGATTGAAGCAGCTAAGGAAGGATTGGACGGCCACGGTTTCGGTATGGCGTCGGTACGATTTATTTGCGGCACGCAAGATATCCACCAACAGCTGGAAAAACGCCTGGCCGGATTCCTCGGCATGGAGGATTGCATCCTCTACACTTCGTGTTTTGATGCCAACGGCGGCTTGTTTGAAACCTTGTTTACCGCTGACGACGCCATTATTTCTGATGCGTTAAATCATGCGTCGATCATCGACGGCATTCGTCTCTGCAAAGCGCAACGCTATCGTTACGCCAACAACGACATGGCGGATTTGGAAGCACAGCTCAAGGCCGCACGCACCAAGGGCGCACGGAACGTGCTGATCGCAACCGACGGTGTCTTTTCCATGGACGGCATCATTGCGAATTTAAAGGCCATCTGCGACCTCGCTGACCAGTACGACGCCTTGGTGATGGTGGACGATTCACACGCCGTCGGTTTCTTGGGTGACAACGGCCGTGGCAGCCACGAATACTGCGGCGTTCTGGATCGCATCGACATCATCACCGGCACACTGGGTAAGGCGCTTGGTGGTGCATCAGGCGGCTATACTGCGGCACGCAAGCCGGTGGTTGACTTGCTGCGCCAACGCTCGCGGCCTTATTTATTCTCGAACTCCGTTGCACCAGCCATCGTATCGGCGTCTTTACGCGTGCTGACTCTACTGGAGCGCGGCGATGCTCTGCGTGCACAGCTGTGGTCCAACACGGCGACGTTCCGCGACCGTATGACGGCTGCCGGGTTTACTCTGGCGGGTGCTGATCACCCGATCATTCCGGTCATGATAGGTGATGCACACAAAGCCGCTGAATTCGCCGAAGCCATGTTGGCCGAAGGGGTGTTCGTAGTGGCCTTTTCATTCCCGGTGGTACCTAAAGGGCAGGCGCGCATCCGTGTACAGATGTCCGCCGCTCACAATGAGCAACAATTGAATACCGCCATCGACGCCTTTATCCGTGTTGGGCGCGCTCTGAATATTGTGGAGGCATCATGAAAGCACTCGCCAAACTAAAGCCGGAGCAAGGCATTTGGATGACCGACGTGCCCAAGCCGGAAATGGGGCATAACGACCTTCTGATCAAAATCCGCAAAACCGCTATTTGTGGGACTGACGTGCATATCTATAACTGGGATGAATGGTCGCAGAACACCATTCAAGTGCCCTTAGTGGCTGGCCACGAATACGTCGGAGAGGTCGTTGACATTGGTCAAGAAGTGCGTGGGTTCAAAATTGGTGACCGCGTCAGCGGGGAAGGGCACATTACCTGCGGGCATTGCCGTAACTGCCGGGCGGGACGCACGCACCTGTGCCGCAACACCATAGGCGTCGGCGTGAACCGGGACGGTGCTTTTGCCGAATACTTGGTGCTGCCAGCCTTCAATGCGTTCAAACTGCCCGATAACATTCCTGACGACTTGGCGGCGATATTTGATCCCTTCGGCAACGCGGTGCACACCGCTTTGTCGTTCGATCTGGTGGGCGAAGACGTGCTGATTACCGGGGCAGGGCCTATCGGCATTATGGCTGCTGCCGTATGTCGCCACGTCGGCGCGCGGAAAATAGTGGTGACAGACGTTAACGACTTTCGTTTGAGCCTCGCGGCCAAAATGGGTGCCACCCGCACCGTTAATGTAATGCAAGAAAACCTCAAAGATGTGATGCGCGAGCTGGGCATGAACGAGGGCTTTGATGTGGGCTTGGAAATGTCCGGCGTGCCATCGGCCTTTACCGCCATGCTGGACGGCATGAACCACGGCGGCAAGATCGCCATGCTGGGGATCCCACCGTCCGATATGGCCGTGGATTGGACCAAGGTGATTTTTAAAGGTCTACAAATCAAGGGGGTTTATGGCCGGGAAATGTTCGAAACCTGGTACAAAATGGCGGCGCTGATCCAATCGGGTTTGGATTTAACCCCGATGATTACCCATCATTTTTCCGTCGATGATTTCCAGCAAGGCTTTGATGTTATGCGGTCGGGACAGTCAGGCAAGGTCATCTTAGACTGGGTTTAAAACCTCTTTTTGCCTAGGCCGCTTTTAGCCTCTGAAGTTTTTACGCCTTAGGGGTTTCTTTCTCAAAGGAGCGCTTGTATGGACGGAGATCTCCCTATGCGCGCCGGGCATTAGGCCGTCCAACGACCATGGCCCGATCGCGTAGCGAATCAAACGCAGGGTAGGGAAGCCCACGGCGGCGGTCATGCGCCGTACTTGGCGATTCTTCCCTTCACCGATCTGCAAACTCAACCAGCTGTCTGGGATATTTTGCCGTTCACGAATTGGCGGGTTACGAGGCCATAACCACGGCGGTGGGGCTTGCCGTTGAGCTTTGGCGGGTAAAGTTTTGCCGTCTTTCAGCATCACGCCACTGCGCAGTGCCTGCAATGCCTCATCCGTAACATCACCTTCGACCTGTACCCAATAGCTTTTCGGCATCTTTTTCTTCGGGTGTGCGATCTGATGCTGCAAAGCGCCATCGTCGGTTAACAGCAACAGGCCTTCAGAGTCGTAGTCGAGGCGTCCAGCAGGATAGACGTTGTGTACCGTAACAAAGTTTGCCAATGTGGCTCTGCCAGCGTCATCGGTGAACTGAGACAGCACATTGTAAGGTTTATTGAACAAAATTAATTTCGCCAAGGCATGCCTCTTTTATCATCTTTTGGTCGAACGTTGGCGTCAGACGCTACCAGATCATTCGTCATTTCGGTATACTTCGGCACCGCAAAACGCCCTTTCCTTGAAACATGGAGCGAAATATGGCTTACCAAAAGATCCAGGTGCCTGCTGAAGGAACCAAGATCACCATCAATACCGATGGTTCTCTGAATGTACCGAATAATCCTATCATCCCGTTCATCGAAGGCGATGGTATCGGTGTAGACGTTACGCCACCTATGCTCGACGTATTGAATGCCGCGGTTGAAAAAGCCTACGGCGGCGAGCGCAAACTGGTGTGGATGGAAGTCTTTGCCGGAGAAAAAGCCGTTAAAGTATATGGCGACGATACTTGGTTGCCAGAAGAAACATTGGAAGCCCTGCAAGAATTCAAAGTGGGCATCAAAGGCCCCCTGACGACGCCAGTGGGCGGCGGCATCCGTTCTTTGAACGTGGCCATTCGTCAGAAGCTTGATCTGTTCGTTTGCCAGCGCCCTGTATTGTGGTTCACCGGTGTGCCTAGCCCAGTGAAAAACCCACAAGACGTGGACATGGTGATTTTCCGTGAAAACTCAGAAGACATCTACGCAGGTATCGAGTGGAAAGCTGGTTCGCCAGAAGCGAAGAAAGTCATCAAGTTCTTCACTGAAGAAATGGGCGTGACCAACATCCGTTTCGAAGACATGTGTGGTATCGGTGTTAAACCAGTATCGGAAGAAGGCACTAAGCGCCTAGTACGCCAAGCCTTGCAGTACACCGTGGACAACGACCGTGAGTCGCTGACCCTGGTACACAAAGGTAACATCATGAAGTTCACCGAAGGTGCCTTCAAAGATTGGGGTTACGAAATCGCGCGTGACGAGTTCGGCGCTGAGTTGTTGGACGGCGGCCCATGGATGCAGTTCAAAAACCCGAAAACGGGCAAAAACATCATCGTTAAAGACGTGATTGCAGACGCTATGCTGCAGCAAATCTTGTTGCGCCCAGCGGAATACGATGTTATTGCGACCCTGAACCTGAACGGCGACTACCTATCAGATGCTCTGGCGGCAGAAGTAGGCGGTATCGGTATCGCTCCGGGTGCGAACCTGTCTGACACCGTCGGCGTTTTCGAAGCCACTCACGGAACAGCGCCTAAGTACGCTGGCCAAGACAAAGTGAACCCTGGTTCATTGATTCTGTCAGGTGAGATGATGCTGCGCCACTTGGGTTGGACTGAAGCTGCCGACATGATCCTGAAGGGTACGTCTGCTGCCATCGGCGACAAGAAAGTAACCTATGACTTCCATCGCCTGATGGACGGTGCTGAGCTGGTTTCTGCGTCACAATTTGGTAAAGAAATTATCGCTCGCATGTAATTGCGGCCTGTAATCTTCAGACAAACAAAAGGGTACCAATGGGTACCCTTTTTTTCGGGTTGGATCTTGAATAAAGCGGGGAGATTTTTACCCCAAATTTAGACTCAAAAAGTCTTAACGACAGACTCTTTCATCTGTCAGCGAGTACGGGCACGGATCGAGCCACAAAAAAACCAAACATCTATCGTTATTGATTAACTGCTTTGGCCTCTTCGCTTGCCGATGTTTCCTGAACGGGGGCATCCAGATCAATCTGGCTCATTTCCAGTGCCAGTCGATTGGCTTCTTCCTCGGTCTTACACGGGTGAATGTGCACCGCGTGTATGCCCTTATCTACTTGCATGGTATCGAACGCGACCGGCTGTCCAGCCTTTAAGGTCTTGTAGCCTTCCATCACAATGGTAGAGTAGTGCGCGAATAGGTCTTCGTCGCTGCCATCGGCTAGAATAAACCCGTAACCTTTTGCGTTATTGAACCACTTAACTTTCCCTGCAGGCATGACTTCACTCCTGAACTGCTATTTGAGGTAGAATGTTCGTACCGGGCAGCTACTGCACAAATTCTGACCAGTCGGTAATCAATGTAGTAGTCGACAAACACCGGTGTCAAGTATAGTTTGGTGAAACATGATCCAATGCGCATTTATTGCAGTAATTGAAGAAAGAGTCTAAAGATCAGATATGTTGAGCATGAATTCCACCAGCGGCACTGTATTCGGTCAGCATGATCAAACAGAAAGTCCTGTAGTAAAACCCCAAGTAGCCGATCCAGAGTTAAAGAGGCCGGCGATGTACCGCGTGGTGTTGATAAATGATGACTACACCCCCATGGAGTTTGTAGTAGAGGTTTTAGAAGTATTTTTTAACATGCAACGGGAACAAGCCACGCAAGTGATGCTGGCTGTACATACGCAAGGCAAAGGTGTGTGTGGCGTCTATACTAAGGATATTGCGGAGACCAAGGCAACACAGGTGAATCAGTGTGCACGTGATCACGAGCATCCACTGATGTGTGAAGTAGAACCATTGGAATAGCGAGCGAGGTGGCTTATGTTAAGCAAAGAACTCGAAGGTACGCTCAATCAGGCTTTTAAAGAAGCTCGCGATAAGCGCCATGAATTCATGACGGTAGAGCACTTGTTGCTGGCTCTACTCGACAACAGTGCAGCGACGGAAGTTCTGGATGCCTGTGCGGTAGACGCTGAGCGTTTGCGCCGTGAACTGAGTGAGTTCATTGACGCCACGACGCCTTTAATTCCAGAAAAAGATGAAGAGCGGGACACGCAACCGACGCTGGGCTTCCAGCGCGTATTGCAGCGCGCCGTTTTCCACGTGCAGTCGTCGGGCAAGAATGAAGTATCAGGAGCTAACGTGTTGGTTGCCATTTTCAGTGAGCAGGAGAGCCAAGCGGTTTACCTGTTACGCCAACAGAATGTCAGTCGCATCGATGTGGTGAACTTTATCGCCCACGGTATTTCGAAAATTGAAGACGGTGCTACCGACGATGGTGCGCGCGCTCGCGAAGCGCAGAGTGAAGAAGCCGTCGACAGCGAAACAGGCGAAGGGCTAGAAAGCTTCGTGGCCAATCTTAATGAGCTGGCACGCCGCGGAAAAATCGACCCACTGGTGGGGCGCGAGAAAGAAGTTGAGCGTCTGGTCCAGGTGCTGTCACGCCGTCGTAAGAACAACCCATTGTTGGTGGGCGAGAGCGGCGTGGGCAAAACAGCCATCGTCGAAGGCTTGGCCAAGAAGATCGTAGAGGGTGACGTACCCGACATCATCAAAGACGCTGAAGTCTACTCGTTGGACCTTGGGGCTTTGTTGGCCGGTACCAAATACCGGGGTGACTTCGAGAAACGCTTGAAGTCGCTGCTGTCGCAACTTAAGAAGCGCGAAAAAGCCATTCTGTTCATTGATGAAATCCACACCATCATTGGAGCGGGTGCTGCCTCGGGTGGCGTAATGGATGCCTCTAACTTGCTGAAGCCTATGCTAAGCAGTGGTGAGTTACGTTGCGTCGGCTCAACTACGTTCCAAGAGTTTCGTGGCATCTTCGAGAAAGACAGCGCACTGACCCGTCGTTTCCAGAAAATCGACGTGGTAGAACCGAGCGAAGACGACACCTATCAGATCCTCAAGGGCCTGAAGAGTCGTTTCGAAGAGCACCATGACATTCGCTACACCGACAAAGCCCTGCGCACAGCGGTGACGCTGAGTTCGCGCTACATCAACGACCGTCATATGCCCGATAAGGCCATTGACGTGATTGATGAAGCCGGTGCCGCGCAGCGCCTGAAGCCAGTGAGCCGTCGTAAGAAGGTCATTGGTGTTGGCGAAATCGAAGAGATCGTTGCGGTTATTGCACGTATTCCGCCGAAGTCGGTATCGCGCAATGACAAAGAACTGCTCAAGAACCTTGAGCGGAACCTGAAGATGACGGTATTCGGTCAAGATGACGCCATCGATACACTGGGCAGTGCCATCAAGATGGCCCGCGCCGGGTTGAAAGACGGCGATAAACCGATCGGTTCCTTCTTGTTTGCGGGCCCAACCGGTGTCGGTAAGACCGAGGTAACACGTCAATTAGCCGAAGCCTTAGGTGTCGAACTGATTCGCTTTGATATGTCGGAGTACATGGAACGGCACACAGTCTCACGCTTGATTGGCGCGCCTCCTGGCTACGTCGGGTACGATCAAGGTGGTTTGTTGACCGACGCTGTGACCAAACATCCGCATTCGGTGTTATTGTTGGACGAAATCGAAAAGGCGCATCCTGAAGTCTTTAACTTGCTATTGCAGGTCATGGACCACGGCACGCTGACCGACAACAACGGCCGTAAAGCAGATTTCCGCAACGTGATATTGGTCATGACCAGTAATGCAGGTGCAGAAGACATGAACCGCCGTTCGATGGGCTTCACGGCCCAAGATCACGCGACAGATGGCTCCGAAGCGATTCGTAAGATGTTTTCTCCGGAGTTCCGCAACCGCTTGGACGGTATCATTCAGTTCAATGCGTTGCCGCGTGAAGTCATCATGTCCGTGGTGGACAAGTTCTTGGTTGAACTGCAAGTGCAGTTAGACGACAAGAAAGTTCATATTTCGGTTCAAGACGACGCGCGTGAATGGCTCGCTGAACATGGCTATGATAAGAGCATGGGCGCTCGACCAATGGCTCGCTTGATCCAAGAGGAGATTAAGAAGAAGCTGGCGGATGCTTTGTTATTTGGTGTGCTGAGTGCTGGCGGTGAGGTCGATGTGTCGGTCAAAGAGGATCGACTGCACTTTATGTTTAAGGAGTCGAAGACGGGTAAAGTCCTAGAAGAAGCCTGATAAAGGCCTTCTACGGATACAAAAAAAAGCGCCGAAAGGCGCTTTTTTTTTGGTGTATCCAAAGTAGCAGCAGGGAATTACTTAGAGCGATAAACGATACGGCCTTTCGTCAGGTCGTAAGCCGTCAGTTCCACTTTCACCTTGTCGCCAGTCAGGATACGGATGTAGTTCTTCCGCATTTTGCCAGAGATATGAGCCGTAATAACGTGCCCGTTTTCCAGTTGTACGCGGAACATGGTATTTGGCAGAGTGTCAAGAATCTCGCCTTCCATTTCAATGACGTCTTCTTTCGCCATAATGCCTGTGTTTCCTCAGATATCGTGATTTGTGGCGCGCAATTCTGCCTGAAAAAGAGACAAAGGGCAAAACTTATGTCGGAATCCGGTAAATCGCGGCCTAACTTCAACGTATCAAGCGTTGCCAGCGATCGTCTTGATAGATTTCAGCAGGCTGAAAGTCGGCTTTGTAGCGCATGTTTGGCACAGACGACAGCCAATAACCCAAATACAAATAGGGGAGTTTCAACTCCTTGCAGGCGCGCCACAATTGCAGAATGGCTAGGGTGCCCGGAGAAAGGTCGCTGTGATCGGGGTCAAAGAAGGTATAGACCGCACTGAGTCCCTGACTGAATTGATCAACAGCAGCCACCAGCAACAACTCATCCTCCAATCGAGCCTCCAACAAGAAACCAAATTCCGAGCGCTGAAGTAGAAAACGGTAGAAGTCCTCTTTGGCGGGCGGAAACATATCGCCATTACGATGTCGTTCGTTGATGTAGCGTTCGTACAATTGCCAGTAGGCTTCTTCGTAATGCACAGGGGTGACCTGCCAGCGCACGACAGGGTCAGCTTTTTTCAACATTCGTCGGTGGCGGCGGGCGGGCTGATATTCGTTTACCAACACTCGTAGCGATTGACATTCATTGCACCCGGTGCAGTCCGGCCGATAGAAGTGTGAGCCGCTGCGCCGGAACCCTTGTAGATTCAACACCTCATACATCTCTGGCGTAATCGTGGCGTCTGGGTCAATAAACAGCGTTTCTGCCTGCCGATCGTTCAGATAACTGCAATTATGAGGTGACGTCTTGAATAAACGCGTCAACGCTAAACTCCTGAGAAATTACTTTAAATGTACTGGGTTGGTGAACTGCGTCATGCAAGTGCCCCTCGAAGGCATTCCTCGGTAGTAGACTGGCACCCATCGACATCAAATGCGCGTTCTCCACCTGTGCGTCGATGAGACTCCACGCCCCAGAACGTGCCAAATAGTCAACCACCGCCAAAGCAATCTTAGACCCACCAGTGTGGGTAGAGAACATGGATTCACCAAAAAACATTTGCCCCAATGAAACACCGTAAATGCCCCCCATTAACGTCATGCCATCCCACACCGATACCGCGGTGGCGAGGCCGGCTTTATGCATCGCATAATACGCCTGCTGCATTTCATCGGTAATCCAAGTGCCGGGCTGCCCATGGCGCTCAATGCTGGCACAGTGTGACATGACTAATTCAAAGTCTTGGTCAATCCGAATAGACAGCTCACGCATGCCACGCAGTTGGCGTTTTAAACGGCGACTGAGATAGAGCTCGCCGGGAACGAACACACAGCGCGGGCTTGGTGACCACCAGAGGATGGGTTCTTGATCGGCATACCAAGGAAAGATGCCATTTTGGTAGGCTAATGTCAGCCAAGGGGTGGTCAGGTCGCCGCCCGTCGCCAGCAAGCCATTCGGGTCGTCGAGGGCATGAAGGGTCGGAGGAAAAGCCGGCGGGCCGTTGGGGTTAAGCCAAAAGATGGACATACAACATTACATTTCTAGATGGGTGCATAGAATGCTATAGTACGCGGCAATCTGAGCGAGTGAAATACTCGCCGTATCTTCTTGTTTATAAAGCCTTTTTATATGAGCTTCGACGCACAAAAACAGTATCACTCCACTCGCCATCGTTTTCTGAACGAAGGGCTTGCTCTTGTGTTGGCCGCTGTCACGCTGCTCACTGCTCTGGCTTTGTATTCTTTTAACCCGAGTGACCCCGGTTGGGTGTCGAGCGGGCAGGGCAGAGGTGTTTCCAATCTGGCGGGTACTGCAGGGGCTTGGTTCTCTTCGTTTATGGTTGCCGTCGCTGGCTGGGTTGCTTTTCTCATACCGCCAGCCTTTGCGATGCTCACCTTAACGGTGGTGCGTTTGCGCAAATCAACCGAACTATGGTTTTGGCCACTGATTTTGCTGCGCGTGATCGGCATCTTCTTTTTCACCATGGGGGCCAGTGCGCTACTGACCCTGCACTTCTCATCTGAGCTAGAGTTCAGCGCTGGTGGCTACGTGGGCATAGCGGTCAGTGAATGGTGGTTTCCATACCTAGGTTTGATGGCATCCAGCCTGGTCAGCCTGATCTTTTGCCTGTTGGGTTTGACCTTGGCAACCAATATCTCGTGGATTCGCCTGTGCGAACGAGTAGGGGACTGGGTTATTTCCGGCTTTTCCGCACTGGCCCAGAAGCGCATGAAATCACGTGAAGCCCGGCTGGCTCAGCGTGAGACAATTCAGCGCCGCCGTGAAAACCTGGATGTGCATCTTGACGACTCACCACGTGCCAGTGCTCTGAGCATGCGTCAAGGTAACGACATGGCACCAGCGGCACGGCAGAAACCACGCCGCGAACCCGTCATTGCTGCCGCCTCAAGCGTTGACCCAGACGTCGTCGTAGCAGAACCACCGAGGGCCCGTCAGGTTAAGATAGAGCCTCTGAAATCCGAACAAAAGCCTGACATTTCTGATCGTGCGATTAAAGACAAACAGCAGATTCTGTTTGATGACGCCCTTAAAGGCACCTTGCCAAGCTTGTCGCTACTCGACCCTCCAAAGCATCAGCCGGAAGCAGGCTATTCAGAAGAGCGGCTGGAAGAGCTCTCGCGCTTGCTAGAAAGCAAACTCAAAGACTTTGGCGTGGTGGCCGAGGTCGTGGCGGTATGCCCGGGCCCCGTCATCACCCGTTTTGAAATTCAGCCCGCCGCTGGTGTCAAAGTCAGCAAGATTTCTAACCTGGCCAAAGACTTGGCGCGCTCATTGGCCATGATCAGTGTACGCGTGGTCGAGATCATCCCCGGGAAATCGGTGGTTGGTATCGAAGTCCCTAACGAAAACCGCGCCATCGTCAGCTTAAAGGATGTACTGTCATCAACCGCTTATGATGACGCCAACTCGCCCATCACGCTCGCATTGGGCCATGATATCGCCGGAGTTCCGGTGGTGGCGAACTTGGGCAAGATGCCGCACTTATTGGT
Organism: Salinispirillum sp. LH 10-3-1; assembly: GCF_030643825.1. Lineage (GTDB taxonomy): Bacteria > Pseudomonadota > Gammaproteobacteria > Pseudomonadales > Natronospirillaceae > Salinispirillum. Next base: position 1,734,883 of record NZ_CP101717.1, on the reverse strand, counting down.
TGCCGGTACCACAGGCTCCGGTAAGTCGGTGGGTGTAAACGCCATGCTGTTGAGCATCTTACTGAAGGCATCGCCTGAGCAGGTTCGCTTGATATTGATCGACCCGAAAATGTTGGAGTTGTCAGTATACGACGATATCCCGCATTTGCTGACGCCGGTTGTGACCGATATGAAGGACGCCGCCAATGCCCTGCGTTGGTGTGTGGCCGAAATGGAACGTCGCTACAAATTGATGTCTAAAGTCGGCGTGCGTAACTTGGCGGGCTACAACCGCAAAGTACAGGAAGCCGCAGCAGCCGGTCATCCGCTGAAAGATCCACTGTGGAAGGCGGAAGACCATTACGGCGAAGAAGCCCCCGATTTGGAGCACTTGCCGTTCATTGTTGTGGTGATCGACGAGTTTGCCGACATGATGATGATCGTCGGCAAAAAAGTAGAAGAACTGATCGCCCGTATCGCACAGAAAGCACGTGCGGCGGGTATCCACTTGATTCTGGCCACACAGCGGCCGTCGGTTGACGTCATCACGGGCTTGATCAAAGCCAACGTACCGACTCGTATCGCCTTCCAAGTGTCGTCGAAGATCGACTCGCGCACCATTCTTGATCAGGGTGGAGCAGAGCAGTTATTGGGGCATGGCGACATGCTCTATATGCCACCGGGCACCAGCTTGCCGATTCGTGTACACGGTGCCTTCGTAGACGATGACGAAGTACACCGCGTGGTCGCCGACTGGAAAAAGCGCGGGCAGCCGAACTACATCGAAGACATTCTCAGCGGCGACCAAGACAATTCAGGCATGCTGACTGGTCTTGTTGATGAAGACAACGACAACCCTGAATCCGATCTGCTGTTCGATGAAGCGGTAGCCTTTGTCACCCAGACACAGAAGGCATCGATTTCGTCAGTGCAACGAAAATTGCGTATCGGCTACAACCGAGCTGCACGTTTAATAGAGGCCATGGAAATGGCAGGCATCGTATCAACACCTGGACACAACGGGGTACGTGAAGTGCTTGCACCGCCACCCCCTGAACGATAGAACGAAGGAGAAGTATGCGTAAGCAATTCGCAGTCTTGGCAATTTGCACTGGCTCACTGATGGCTGCAACGACAGCCATGGCCGACGACATCGACGCCCTGATGGATCGTTTGAGCGATCTTGATACACTATCGACTGACTTCCGGCAGCTCACCTTGGATGCTGCCGAGACCAGCATTCAAACTTTGACGGGCACCTTGCAACTTGAACGCCCCAATAACCTGTATTGGTACAGCAATGCGCCCTACGAGCAGGCCATCTACGTCAGTGACGGTATGATTTGGATATACGACATTGACTTAGAACAGGCCGTTCGTCAGCCACTGGATGAACAGTGGGAACAGTCGCCTGCACTGGTGTTGACCGGCACACGAGAACAGATTTCCGCACGTTATGCCGTAACGCAAACCGCTGATCGGCCGCCGTTTGCCACCTTTACCCTTGAGCCATTGGGGGTCCGCAGTGCTATCGATTCATTGGCCTTGGCTTTTGATGGTAAGAAACCCACCAGCATTCGTTTGGTCGACAGTTTTAACCAAACCACATTGGTTAACTTTGACAATGTGGTGATGAACACGCCCATCGACGCCTCCGTATTCACGTTCAATCCGCCGGCGGGGGTGGATGTCATTGAACAGTTAGGGCCATGATCCGACAGCCCGGCAACGATCTTTTTGGAGCCAGCACGCCGCCGTATCAACCTTTGGCTGAACGTGTTCGCCCCAAACGTATCGAGGATTATCGCGGCCAATCGCATTTACTTGGCCCGCAAGGGCCTATTCATCAACTGCTGAAACAAAAAACACTGCATTCCATGATTCTCTGGGGCCCGCCAGGCACCGGTAAAACCACGCTGGCGCGTCTGTTAACACAGGCCATGGATGCAGAGTTTCAGCAGATCTCTGCCGTGATGAGTGGTGTCAAAGACATCCGTGAAGTGATCGAACGTGCCCAGGCCGCGCAACAGCGGGGCAGGGTGACGGTGCTCTTTGTCGATGAAGTCCACCGTTTCAATAAATCACAGCAAGACGCCTTTCTGCCCCATGTCGAAGCAGGCACCATCGTCTTAATCGGTGCTACCACGGAAAACCCGTCTTTTGAACTCAATCGCGCGCTGTTATCGCGCGCCACGGTTTACCGGCTTAAATCATTTACTGTCGAAGAACTGGAAGCCGTGCTGAGTCATGCACTGGAAACAGACGAAGCCCTGAGCCGATGCCGTGATCGTTTTGACCACGATGCCTTGGCACTGTTAGCTCAGGCCGCCATGGGTGATGCCCGACGCGCATTGAACAACCTAGAATCGGTCAGCTTGCAATTGTCGCCGGAGCAAACCGTAACGCCTGAATTGTTGGCCGAACTGCTTGGCGAACAAATCAAAGGGTTCGACAAAGGCGGTGATGTTTTCTACGAGCAAATCTCTGCTCTGCACAAGTCGGTACGCGGCAGCGATCCAGACGCGTCTCTGTATTGGTTTTGTCGGATGCTCGAAGGCGGAGCCGACCCGCTTTACATTGCACGCAGAGTGGTCCGCATGGCTTCAGAAGAAGTTGGTAACGCCGACCCGCGCGCTCTGCAACTGGCCATGAACGCCTGGGACGTACAGACGCGCCTCGGTTCGCCCGAAGGCGAGCTCGCTGTCGCCCAAGCCGTTGTCTACATCGCTTGCGCTGCTAAATCGAACGCCGTGTATACCGCTTACAACGCCATGCGCGAAACGGTGAAAAACACCACCGACTATGACGTACCGATGCACCTACGTAATGCCCCGACGACCTTGATGAAAGACATGGGCATGGGGCAAGGCTACCGTTATGCGCACGACGAGCCGGACGCTTTTGCTGCTGGCGAGAGTTATTTTCCCAAAGAAATTCAGGATATTCGCCACTATTATCCGGTTGAACGTGGCTTGGAAGGTAAAATTGCGGCAAAATTGGCCCATCTGAGAAGCCTAAACGAGACGGCAACCCAGAAACGCTACACATCCCCTCAGCCGGGAACTTCAAAAGACACTCAGAACGACTAAATCGCTTCTGATCTAAACCAGTACGTTGTAAAAACAGGAAGGTAAAATGCTCGACATTAAAGCTCTGCGACAAGATCCCGAAGGCATCGCCCAATTACTGGCGCGTAAAGGTTTCTCGTTCGATGTGAGCACCTTTCAATCCCTGGAAGCACAACGTAAGTCGCTGCAAGTTGAATCAGAGCAGCATCAAGCCGCCAAGAACAAGCTGTCCAAGAAAATTGGTGAATTGATCGGGCAGGGTATGGCTGTTGCTGATGCCCGCGCCCAAGTGGACAAAGACAGCGCCAGTCTCAACGACCGCATGGATGAACTGAATCAGCAACTGAAAGTCATTCAGGAGCAACTCGACAATCTGTTGCTTGGCGTGCCTAACGTACCACATGAATCGGTACCCGAAGGCGCTGACGAAGACGCTAACGTCGAAATTTTGCGCTGGGGCGAGCCAACTAAACTAGCCTTTACACCCAAAGACCACGTGGACGTCGGTACCCAGCTTGGCGGACTGGATTTTGAAGCCGGCATTAAGTTAACGGGCAGCCGTTTCGTGGTCATGCGTTCGCACATTGCGCGGTTGCACCGTGCCTTGGCGCAGTTCATGTTAGACACACACACCGCCGAACACGGCTATGAAGAAGTGTACACACCGTATTTAGTGAACGCGGATTCGTTGTATGGCACCGGCCAGTTGCCCAAATTTGCTGAAGATTTGTTTCATGTGCCTTTCAACAACACGGATTACTACCTGATCCCGACCAGTGAAGCGACGTTAACGAATCTCGCACGCGACGAAATTCTGGAATTGCCCGAAGACGGACGTCTGAAATTCACCGCCCATACACCATGCTTTCGCAGTGAAGCCGGGTCACACGGCCGTGACACACGCGGTATGATCCGTCAGCACCAGTTCGATAAAGTCGAAATGGTGCAGGTTGTCCGTCCAGACGTGTCTTATGACGCACTTGAAGAACTGACAGGGCACGCTGAAGTCATCTTGCAACGCCTGAGCTTGCCGTACCGCAAGGTGGTTCTCTGTGGTGGTGACATGGGCTTTGGCGCTGCCAAAACCTATGACTTAGAAGTCTGGATTCCGTCACAAGACACTTATCGCGAAATTTCCAGCTGCTCCAACATGACCGACTTCCAAGCCCGTCGTATGATGGCGCGCTGGCGCAACCCGGAAACCGGTAAACCGGAGCTGGTGCATACCCTAAACGGTTCTGGTTTGGCTGTTGGCCGTACCCTTGTGGCTGTGTTGGAAAACTACCAGCAAGAAGATGGCAGTGTGGTAGTGCCTGAGGTGTTGCGACCCTATATGGCTGGCTTAGATGTTATACGATAAGAGCTAAAGTACGGCTCTTGTAAGGGGCTCAAAGAAGCCCCTTTTTTATACAACAATGGTACCCCTATGGACTTTCTTCCGTTATTTCACCGCGTGACCGATCAAAAAGCCTTGATTGTTGGCGCGGGACCCATAGCAGCAAGGAAAGCACAGTTGTTGGTCGAAGCAGGGGCTCAGGTTACCCTGGTAGCGCCTGCGATTTCCGCTGCAGTGGCCGATCTCGCGCAAATGCACCCTCAGTTGATCGAAGTACTTCAAGCCTCTTACAGCGTCAGCCATATAGCCGGGCATCAAATCGTTATTGCCGCAACGGACTCCAAAGCCGTCAACTATCAGGTTGCCACAGACGCCAAAGCGGCGCATTTGCCGGTTAACGTGGTGAACGACCCCGATACTGGCACTTTTATCTTTCCTGCAGTCATCGATCGTTCACCCGTGGTAGCCGCTGTGTCCAGCAGCGGTGCAGCGCCCGTCTTAACGCGTTTAATGCGCGGTAAAATCGAAAGCCTTATTCCCGCCGGCTACGGCAAACTCGCTGAATTAGTAGGGCGTTATCGCCAAACGGTTAAAGACAAACTGCCAGAGGCCGAACGCCGCCGCTTTTGGGAGCATGTTCTGAGCGGCGTGATAGCCGATCGTGCCATGACAGGCCAACTCGACGTGGCAGAAAGCCTTCTGCAAGACGAACTGGACGCCTACGCCAAAAGCGCATCATCTAAGGGTGAGGTGTATTTGGTGGGAGCAGGGCCAGGCGACCCGGATTTGTTAACGTTTAAAGCGCTCCGCCTGATGCAGCAAGCCGACGTTGTATTGTACGACCGCCTTGTCAGCCCGGAAATTCTAGCGCTGGTGCGTCGTGACGCCGAGATGATCTACGTAGGTAAACGGCGCAGCGAACACGCTGTACCGCAAGACGGCATCAACGAACTGTTGGTGCAGCATGCCTTAGCTGGAAAGCGCGTTTGTCGATTGAAGGGCGGTGATCCCTTTATTTTTGGCCGTGGTGGCGAAGAGATTGACCGACTCGCCGACTCTGGTATTGAATTTCAGGTGGTGCCCGGTATAACGGCCGCCTCTGGCTGTGCTGCTTACAGCGGTATACCATTGACGCATCGAGATTATTCACAGTCCGTACGTTTTATCACCGCACACCTAAAAGATGGCAGCGCCAATCTGCCGTGGCAAGAACTGGTGCAGGCCAACCAAACTGTTGTATTTTACATGGGTTTAACCGGTTTATCGGAGATTTGTACCCAGTTACAAGCCCATGGCCGCAGCCCTGAAACTCCAATCGCTCTCATAGAAAAAGGCACCACACCGCAGCACAGAGTGTTTACCGGTACACTGAACACCATGGAAGCTTTAATCGCCAGTAAAGACGTATCGGCGCCAACGCTGATCATTGTTGGTGAAGTCGTACAGCTGCATCACCAATTGAACTGGTTCAAGAGCGCAATTGAAGGCTAAGTAGATTAAGATTAAGTGGTTAGCGTGGCCACGCTGCAGAAAGCCTACAACGGACGGTGAGCTATTGAGTTTAGAAGTGGCTAACTGAGTGGGGTATGCACGTAGTGGCACGCCATCTAAATACACACATAAAATCTCCGATAATTATTATTATCGGTATTGATGTATAGAGGCGAAAACACGGCTGTTTTGGACGCTCTCTATGGGCTTTTGGCCTACAGCAGCTACAAACGGGCCAACCGCACATCACATACATTAGGATTTAAACGACATCAGATAGTAACTGCCGTACACGCCTGTGCCGGTAGCTGACTTGAGGAAGCCTTTCGACTCATAGAAACGCACAGCGTTCACGTTATGGATCAGACACTTGAGACTCAGCTCTGCGTATTGAGATTTGGCGAATGCCAGCAACATACTGCCGGCACCGTTACGTACATGAACAGGTGCAACGTACAGATGATGAATAAAGCGCTCAGGCTCCCAAATTGAAATAAAGCCGACGACAGCGCCGGCTCTCATACACACCCAAATTCGCTCGCCATCGGTGTCACGTGCAAAATCGGCCAATTGAAACGCCGACGCATCCAACCAGATAAACGCAGACCGTCTTGACTCAAGGTAGATCTCGCTTAAAGCAGCAGCGAACTCCGGCGTAAATTCTTTAATTTCCAATTCTGGGCGCTACCTCTTTTATGATCAAAGCCCTGCTTCAACCATCCGTTGGATTTTGACCGCCTTCTCGAAGTGATCCAGCTAATGCGTTTTGATCCACCAGGTCGCTGCATCCATCAACATGTCAGGGGCATCGTTCTTATTGGAAAAATAATGCATAGAACGATAAACCCACGGTGTCGCCTTTAGACATCACTTTCTCTTGCGCAGACTTCGAGTATTTTGTTACGTAGCGCTTGGCGCATAAACTTTATCCTTTTTATTAAGATTGGTACGCACGACCTTCTCGCGCACAGGAACACCCTCTTCTACTGCTGACCCACACACAAAAAATCACCATGCTCAAAACAGATAGCCAAGCACCGCCAGATTCAATAACACCGTCAACCAATAAACAAACCGGAAAGATTTCTTGCGGGACTTATGCCTCAGCAATTGCTGCGCATACAGAGCGCCTGGCCAACCGCCAATCATCGAGAGCACATGCAGAGTGTTTTCTGGCGTACGCCGCCTACCAGACCCAGCAGCAGATTTATCCAGAGCATAGATAACAAAGGTAAGCAGGCTAATGCCTAAGTAGGCCCAAAGAACGAAAACGGGCAGAAAGCCCATCGCACAGAGTACTGCCACAACAAGCAGGAACGCACCAGCGAACATAAAGGAGGAGCCAACGCGCATTACTTTTCCTTAGAGCGGTCAATCCGCCAACAAATTCCATGCACTGTAGTTTGGCACTTTTGACGTATCGAAGAAAGCTGGGGATATCTAAGCGGGGTTCGAGCTGGAAGGTAACAGAGAGTGAAAAGCGTTGCGGCGACAGGCAAAATGCCCCCATTGCCGCAAGATCTAACCCGAACATCCTTGTCCGGTAAACGTGTGCGCTCCTAAAAATCGTTGTTACTGGTTAGGACCATCAATGATGATCTCAACACGTCAGTTCAAGTTTGGGTCGCTCTGCACTGCTGTCAACTTTTCACGCGCTTCAATCGAGCCTTCGGGTCCGTCTGGCGTAGAGGCACATGCGGCCAAAACCACCACCGAAAGTGCCATCGCGCCGTATCGAAATCTGCGTTTTAATGCAGTCGTGTTTAAAGCATTCATGATCACTCTCCCGTCCGGTTCATTTCTTCAAGAAGCGCATCAGTGCTGCGTCTCATTTCTTGGTTTATCTGAAGTGCCTTGGCAGATTCAGTGCGCACCAAGGCAAGCTCAGCAACGACCGAAGACTCCCGAGCAAGACGATCGGCCTTATCCATATCTTCGTCTCGTATGGCCTGTTCGGCTTCACTCAGCTTTTCTTGCGCTTCATCGAGCTCTGAACCTGCGTAATGTCGAGCACCAGCTCTTTCCGCTGTCACAATGGCTTCACGCGCACTGTTCATCGAAGAATCGCGAGCAACCGGATCGTAAGAGCAGGCAATCACTAGAAGGACCGCAACCACAACAAACAAGGCTGTGAGATACCGGCCACTTGTACTTCTGTTAACGACTGGAAACATTTCTAGATGCCTTTTCAGTTATGAAGATGACTGTAAAACCCGAAGCACGGAAAATGGTAAGTCACCATTTCCTGCCTGGTTCGTTTTTGTCACCTGAACTGTAATGCGGTGAATAAACTTCTTCTGTACGACACAGCACTGAACCCAACACCTTTCGTAAGCTAATGTCTTAGGCTCCATATTTCGAAAGAGAAACCGCAATGACCTTTCCGACAGTTTTGCTGATAATTTTGATTCTGGCTTTTCTGGGTACTTTGCCAACGTGGTCTCACAGCCGCGAATGGGGCTACATGCCCAGTGGCGTTTTAGGGGTAATCGTGGCAGTGATGTTGATTATGTTGCTGACGGGACGAATGTAGAATCGGGGAACCCACTAAGCCTGCGGCTTAATAGCGCAGGCTAGACAATTCAGGACTAGGTCAGAAACCTAACCTAAAACCTGAACTTTTGCACATGCATTACTCCCTAACTACCCTTTGCATACCATCTAGAAGCCCATCGACTCTGTTGCTCATTTGGACGACCTGCCGAAACTCAGTTCTCGCCATAGCCAGTTCAGCAAAAATGTAAGACTCCTGTGCAAGGCGCTTTGCCTTACTTACTTTATTATCGCTGACAGCCTCTTCGGCCCACATGAGCTTTTGCTTCGCATTTTCAAGTTCTGCCCAGGCGTGCTGACTGGCGCCAGCTCTTTCTGCATTCAGAATGGATTCACGAGCCGTGTTTATAGACAATTCGGGGGCTTTAGGTGCGGTACAAGCGCTCAGCAGTAGGGTAACGGATACCACCGCGAGCATGGTCACGACATATCGGTCACTTATATTTCTGTTGATGACGGGAATCATTTTTAGATGCCTTTTCAGTTTGAAAATGACTGATAAGACCCTTAACGCGGAGACTAAACCGAGTGTCAGCGTCTCATTTGGTTTTTTCTGTCACCTAAACTCTAATGCGGCAAATAAACTTCTTCTGTGCGATAGCGCACTTGGAATACGACCCTGCGATAAGATTTTTTGAGTCTGCGCTTTTCCAAAGCAATCTGCTCACCAAGCGACGGGCTACCTAGCACATTTCACAATGTCACTCCCGCTTAGAAACTTCTATCCTAATGAATTCAGGAAGGTACGACGGCACGCAGTTTTTTGACACATGCTCGTCTTTGTATAACCCCAGTGTTTCGCCAAGCTTAATGCAACGAGACCGGAACGCCGGCTCATGGACACCGATCTGGCCAGCGCAGAAATTCATCGTCCACTGCACGACTGGCTCAGCCGCCGCCAGATTCTTCTCCAGGGAGTCCATCAACTCCGAGGAGTTTCCGGGAGGTGTTTTTCCTGTCCACCGCAAGCGCGCTTGGTGATACCAAAAAAGCCGACGTAGAATGGGTGACGGGCTTGACTCCCACGTTTCCATCAGTGAAATGAGCTTCTTATCTTTCGCCAGTTGGTTGGCCATCAGCCAGTCAGCTAACTGACTACGCTCTGAATCATCGTGCTCCAGAATGTCTGCTGCCAGTTCATCAATCACGTCCTGTGTGAGACGCTTCTTGTCGAGAATGAGCACCGCAAGCAGACGAGGAAAGTAGGCTCCGGTCGCCCAAAGTTCCAACGCCAAATCATGGTCAGTTTTGATCTCTTTGGCGCACCGTTTGATATCGCCAAGCTTCGCGTCACTGATCTCTGAAATGAGCTTTTCCGCCCTTGCTGATACTGTCATTTTCCGCCTCCAATGTCTTTTTGAGTTGGTTAGCGTATTCCTAGCTTTTCTTTTAGCCAGTCTGTAGTCAGATGCTTTGCTACATCGAACGGCTCGCACTGGCCGCTGGCCGAGGTAAATTCTATCGCCCCTACTCTCTGCGCGACTTTCAAAGCGGCTGCGTTTAATGCCGCACTGCGCTTACCGATACCCATCAATGCAGAGCCCATCGCCATGCGAACCCCCTCTGACTCATCATCAATGGTTTCCGATACGAGTGCAATTTGCGCGAGAAAGAACTCATCGCTCGGCGCTTTCTTCCCTGTAAACTTCGACGCCTCGTAAAGCAACCCGTAACCGCAACGGCGCCGGACGGGGTCGTCACTGCGTACCAATTGCTCAGCAAGTTCTACCACAAAAGGGGTCTTCGCCAGCGTTGCATCACAGGAAGAAAACACATGGGCCAACATACCGCCGGCCAACTCCTCAACCTGGCGTTCGGCCTGATCTCGTGTGACCTGTACCGGGTCGTCAATCAGCAACGCGATGACTCGCGCATCGTACACGTCTGATTTCCAAAGTGCCTGCGCAAGCTCTCGGTTGCGACCCACCTGCTTCGCCAGCTTCCGTAAGCGCGTCAATCCTATGCCATAACTGGACATCCCCGCCGTTTTATCGCCCAGATTCTGCCAGTGCCTTATGCCCCGCTCGTCGCGCTCAGCTTCTAGCAGAGTAATGACCTCAGACACGTTCATTGTGGGATCTCCTGACTCTATGACTGCGATGCCCAGCCCAAGCGGCAACCGGTATCGCTAAAAATTACGACTCAGCCTTCAATTCACTCACTTTTGCGGCTTGGGCCAGACCAACTCCCACAAATGCCCGTCCGGATCTGTTACATACCCGATATAGCCACCGGACAACGCGTCGTCGGCCGCTGGCCCCACAGCATTGCCGCCGTGCATCGTCGCCTTGATTATAGCTGTATCCACATCATGCTTAGACTCAACAGCGCAACTCAGCACCGCTGGCGCGGCTGTTCCGGGAAAAAGTGCAGGGCGTTTAGCCTTCAGGGAATATTCTTCAAAGGCCGATTTGCCCATGAGAAATAACGAGAGGTTCGGAAATTCCAGAGCGATCATGTCGTCTTCAATCTGCGCCTCAGAAAAGCCGAAAACTGACTGGTAAAAACCCAATGTTTTATCCGCATCGGCCACCGGAAGGCAAAGCACAGTGGTTCTGATCTTCATATTATTCTCTCTAGGTTCAGCACAGGTGCGATACGAGCAATGAAACACATCGTCAGCCGTCTGTTCAACACTATATTGACTTCATGGCGTAGAACATAATCACTGTAAAGCAGGTGATTGACACTAATATTCCTAATACGGCAGAGAGTAAATATCCTCTTCGGGCTATCGCTAATCTGACAAGTCCAGCAATAGCAGAAATAGATAGCATGGTTATAAAAATTGTTAGATTAATATCAAAGAAGTACTCGGGCCCTAGAAAGAAAAATCACATAATAATCAAGCAGACAAAGGATGAAAGTGCTGACAAGGCTGAACTTTTTGCTCTAGTGGATATTTTCACAGGAAGACCTCGCTAGATAGGAATACAAGCCGTTTTTTATGTGACGCGTCGAAAGCGAACTGGGAAAACATGCATCTGTCGCTCGAAGTTCCAAAGCCAACCCGTGGTCAATTTTGAACTCTTTGGCGCGTTGTTTGACGTCACCAAGGTTCGCGCTGCTGATCTCATAAATGATTTCCTCTACCCTTGGTGATACTGTCACTCTCCGATTATCGTGTCTTGGCTCGGGTCGTTACGTAATTAATACGGCTCACCATTCTTGCGCGAACCCACCCAATCACCATTTTCCTTAACGACCCACTGGAAGTCGTCTTCATCGTAAACAGCTTTGTCGGTGTCACTTCGGGAACCGACGACGATAAAAGAAGCAACGTATTCAGTTCTGTTTACAAGACGATGCCCCTGCCCTTCATTGGCCTTGAACCCCATGCAGTCTCCTGCGGTCAGTTCGAAAGACTCATCTCCGTACAAAAGAACCAACTTGCCAGACAAAACATAGACGAATTCTTCAGACTCAGTATGCCAATGTTTCAGACCGGATGATCCGCCCGGCAGAATCGTCTCTAAATTCACGCCAAAACCAGTCAGACCGAATTGGTCTGATAGACCCCGACAAACCGAGCGTCCCATTTTCTTATGAAATTCTTCAGGAAAAGGATTGTCAGTTTCACCGGCAATTTTGATGGCTTTTATAGGTTTAGTCATATGTTCAATTTCCGCCATAAATAAATTCCCAGACACCGCTGACCTAACGTGCCAATAAAAGAACTTCATCGATGGGCAAAAAACGGCTGGCAGCCTGGATAAAAGGTTGTGCGGTTAGATCAGGAACTCCGTATCACTTTTCTTGTTCTGAAAACAACGGCACCTCAGCCACCAAAAAATCGACTGCAGCGCGTATTTTGGGTACCTGATAACGAATCTTTTGGTACAACAAGTAAATCGCTAACCCTGGCTCGGTTGTCACCTGTAAGGCAGGAAACACTTCAATAGGCAGCAATTCTCCTCGCTCTAAATAGGGCTTTAACACCCAGAGGGGCAGCATCAGAATGCCTTCACCCTTTAGTGCTCGATCTACCAGCCATCCCCCGGAGTTTGAAATAGCTACAGAGGGAGCAGAAACATCCTGCCAACGGCCATCCAGCTCGCAAATCCAACGTGTTGGCCCCTGCGGTGTGCGAAAATATAGCCCTTTGTGACTTTTCAGTTCCGTAGCGTCAAGCGGCGTTCCATAGTGTGCCAAGTACGCAGGCGCGGCAACTGCAATAAAGTCGTTATCCATCAATTTTATGGCTACCACCCTACTGTCAGGTGCGTAGCCGCCACGAACAGCAATGTCTACTTCATCTCGATCAAGCACACTCAGCTCATCACTGAGGGTAATGTCCAATTGAACATCCGGATAGCGCCGGTTAAACCGATCCATCAGCGGCAAGAGTATCAGCTCGCCGAAACCGACTGTAGAGCTAATGCGTAAGCGCCCCATGGGCTCGGTTTGATACAACTTTACGGCTTCGTCCGTCGCATCTAGCTGCGCCAACACCTCCGTTATGTCTCGGTAGTACCGCTGGCCAATCTCGGTGAGCCTGACCACGCGGGTTGATCGCGTTAGCAACGTAGCCCCAAGAAGCGACTCGAGGTCCGCTACACGGCGCGACAGAGATGACGGCGGCACGCGAAAATGCTCTGCAGCTTGAGAAAAACTCTTCGTTTCTGCCACTTTCACAAAATACTTGATGGCTTTCAGTTGATCCACAAGGCTACCTACGCTGCTATTATTGCTTTAATGACAATAGATATTCGCTAAACCAACGGTTTTTATCAAACTTTATTACCCAATAATAAGCTCAAGGCAAATTAACAGCCTATTGAAATGAATCACTACTCGGAGTTACACGCATGAGTCATTTTACCGCCATTAACCTGATAGGCCGTCCACACGGGCCTATTGGCCCCGACCTATTCGAAGTTGTCCAGAAGCCCATCCCAACCCCTAACGCCGGAGAGTTTCTAGTTCGCCAGACGCACATGTCACTGGATCCAGCCATGCTAGGTTGGATGTCTCCCGATACAGAAAGCTACATCCCACCCGTTGAATTAGGCACTGTAATGCGTTCTTCCGGCTTGGGTGAAGTGGTTGAATCGAACCACCCGGACTTCGCCGTAGGCGACCGCGCTATGGGCATGTTTGGCTGGCAGGAAATGGCCGTCAGTAATGGCAAGGGCGTCAACAAGGTGGATGCATCGCTGCCCCCTGAAATGCTGCTGTCGGTCTTCGCCTTGCCCGGCCTCACGGCTACGCAAGGGCTATACAATATTGGCAAACCTCAAGCCGGAGAAACCATCGTGGTGTCGGGTGCCGCAGGGTCTGTCGGCTCCATCGTTGGGCAGTTGGCCAAGGCTGACGGCTTAACCGTTATCGGCGTTGTCGGTAGCAAAGCCAAAGCCGACTGGATCACCAACGAGCTTGGTTTTGACGGCGCAATTAACTACAAAACCGATGATCTCAATGCCAAACTGGACGAACTTGCCCCCAACGGCATAGACCTCTATTTCGAGAACACTGGCGGCCCGATACAGCACAGCGTATTCGACCGCATGAATGCCCACGGGTGCATCATCGTTTGCGGCATGATAGCAGACTACACCGCAAGCCAACCGAGCCCCGGTCCAAACTGGATGAACATCATTAGAAAACGCCTGTTGATCCAAGGCTTTACGATGCCAGACCACCTACACAAGGCACCGGAATTACTGGCAAAACTGACGCCCTATGTGCAGCAAGGTAAGATTAAGTATCGCGCCCACACGCTGGAAGGGCTTGAATCGGCGATGACGGGTTTAAACCTGTTTTTCAGCGGTGAGAACCACGGCAAGTTGATCGTGAAACTGTAGAACAGGCTAAGCCGGTTTGATTAGGGGGTGCACTTGAAGTCGTGCACCCCCTTCGCACTGAAACCGTAGGATCGTCACAACAGAAGCTCATGGTCAATCGGCACAAAGCGGCTGGCGGCTTGCATCAAAGATCGTGCGGTTAGATCAGGCACGCCGTAAACATCGACATGGACATCGTAGCTCTGCCTAACCTTGTCGACCAGCAAATCGAAATCACCATCCCCTGAAACCAATACCACCCTGTCGACTTTGGGTGCCACTTCCATCACATCAATGGCTATGCCTACATCCCAATCGCCCTTTGCCGACCCATCCTGCCGCTGGATAAAGGGTTTTAAGCGAACCGTAAACCCAATGGCACTCAGAATGTTCTGAAACTGACGCTGTTTTTCATCGCCTCGATCAATGGCATAGGCAAAGGCTGCCATAACCTCATGCCCAGCCGTGGCCTGACGCCAGAACTGGTTGTAGTCGAATCGGCGACCATAAGACTCACGCGTGGTGTAGTAGACGTTTTGGACGTCGACGAACAGGGCTATTTTGCTCAAAGGACAGGGCTCCGTTTTTATTTATTCAGCGCGAAAGTTTGTCGCCGGGTCAGCAACCTAGCCTAACGCATTACCAATGCGCCACCTATTGATTAACGCACCTTAGACCGCCGAACTATCCGGTACAACAGTTCAGGGGCTAGACGTACCAGCAGTGCGCCAAGCCGTTCTTTGAACCCGCCTACCACAATGTAACTCTTGCCTTTCAGCAGCGTTTTAATGGTCTTCGTGGCAAAGTCATCAGCACTCATGGCAGTAGCCTGCGCATCGTCCATGGTGCCCAACGGCTTGCCATCGCCAGTCAGCGCGTTTTGGGAGACTTCCGTACGAACAAAGCCAGGAAATACCACCGCCACCCGAATGCCTTGGTCGAACAACTCAGCACGCACGCTGTTGGCCCACAGGTGTATTGCCGCCTTAGCGGCCGAGTAACTGCCGCGATACTGAGTACCGACCAAGCCTGCCACGCTGGACACAAACACCAGTTGGCCATGCTGTTGTTTAAGCATCTGAGGTAAGACAGCACGCGTCAGCGCGACTTGAGCGAAGTAGTCGACCTCCATGATCCGCCGATCTGTGTCATTGGTCGTCTCCATCACCAGAGAACGCTGACTGATACCCGCGTTATTGATCAGCCAATCCAGCTTTCCATAACGCGCAATAATCCTCTCCAGAGCTGCTTGATGCGCCGAGTGGTCACAAATATCCAGTACCACACTGAGGTGTCGGTCGGGCTCCGGCAATCGTTGCTGCACTCGGCTTAGCTCTGACTCTCGTCGCGCGCTCAACACGACCGAGGCACCCTGCTCCGCCAATTTCTGCGCTATGGCCTCACCGATACCGGAAGAAGCACCGGTAACCCAAATGACCTTGTTGTAAAGGGACTGCGTGTTAACCATAACGATAATTCATCTTTTACTAAGCCGGTGCCTTTATTTTGCTTCGTCGATCATCTGAATGGTTTTTTCTTCGACTTCTTGGGCAGTTTGGCCCAACGATGCATCATCAGACAACGCTGACAGCATTTGCGCTGGTTTAATAAGGCCAATCTTCGTCGTCATGTTTTCAGTAAATACAGAAATCCGACACGGCAATGCCATGTTGAGTCGCATATCAGCAGAAAGGACCTTAGCAGCCTGTACGGGATTACAGACCTCAAATACCTTGCACTGCTCTTCAAATGCAATGCCCTTGCTGCGAAGGGTTCCCCCCAAATCATGGATGTGCAGCACTCCAAATCCATTTCGAGCGACGGCTGTTTCTAGGTCTGTTACGGCTTGGTCAAACGATTTCAGTGTCTCAACGATGTAATACATGAATTATATTCTCTATGTGAATTGGTATGAAATACAGCCGACACGCGCAGCTGCGTAATGGAGGCAAAACTGCTCTCTACCCAATTTCGATTCAGGGCAAGATCTTCAGCAACCTGACTTTTCGCAGTGTCATGCACCGCCCGATCCACCATGCTCGTGTTTGCTTTCCTTTTGAAGTATTTGTACCCAGCTTAGTCCAATAACTCATTAACGCATCTCATCTCTTCGATGCTTTTACATCATCTCACTTTTATTGAATCACCCCGACTTTATCGGAGGGCATTTGCCGCCCGAAGCTTCATTTGCAATGCTCGCCAAACAGAGCGGACGAGCGATGTGTCGCTTGCCCTAAATTTCAGGTGATACCCCAATATAACCCCGCCTCGCGAGGAAAGTCCCATTGAAATCCTGTATAAACACTAGCCCAAGCATCTAGCGGCAACGCCGCGACGATAATAGTTAGCAGAAACTTTTTCATTCAGTGTGTAGTGGGTCCCTAATGTAACTTGCTGTTTTAAACCTTTTTGCTAGATAGCTCAGCCTTGTGTCGCGCTAACTGGAAGCACCCTGCAGAAAAAGCCAAAGACAGAAGACTGAGTGGTTCCCACATGAGCGCTCCGTAAATTCCCAGAAGCCCTAGCAAAACACCATATACATACAACGTAAACGGGGAAAATGATCCCTCACCAGGGCTCTTAAATATCATAGAGTAACCGATGTTCCCGAACGGCAAACCTATCACAACAAAAACACCGAGAATCAGACCTAGGGAGCCACCGTTTAGAATAGTTAACAGAAAAATCGCAACTGCAAACAGAAGAACAACCGCACCGAAAAGCATCCTAATAAGTTTAGTGGTCTTGCTCATGGTCCCTCGACTATTGGGTTTAGTTTATAATGTCCATTGCAGCAGATACGCGATATTGCGCACCACTTTATGGACTTACCCCGGCACCGGGGTAAGTCCATTCTGGTTTGAAGATGCGTCTGTTTTAAGGGGTCAAGTTCAGCATCCGGTGCAGTGACTGGTTTGCTTGCACCTTGCACCGGCTCAATTGCTGGAGTGCCGCCTCGAAGGCGAAGCTCGTTAACCCCGAGCCAGGATACGAATGCCGCCTCTATAGCCAAGTGCGCCAAGCCGAGCCAAGACGCTGAAGCGAAGAAAACTGCCGCGAGCAGAAAACACAGAGCACCCCAAGCAATATTGGCCGAGCCGAGAAGTGCGACGATAGAAGCCGGTGGGGCGGGCCGCGTAGCGAGGGCGAAAGCAACCGAACCATATGCTAGCCCAGCAGCTCCCATGGCGACCAAGAGCATGCGCTCCAGCCATACGCTAAGTGATAAGAGAAGCGCACCCACAATGGAGCCTGCTGCGAAATCAGCCAAAAGCACCCTTCGCAACCGTGATGGTGTCGGGCGTTGTTGAAGAGTGCGACGTGTCATGCGGTGCAACCTAACGCAGAGATTTGCGGCAATTTTGTAGCCGCGAAGCGGTGGAGAAATTTCCCAGCAAAAGCGACTGGTTATACGGTTTAGCCATCAGCCGACTTCCGTCACTTGATAGTGCCTTTCGACATTCGACGCGACTCTACCCCATTCGGACGACTTAACGTGGCTCTGATGGGCTTCAAACGAGGCCCGGTCAATAAATTCTTCAGAGACAAAAAAGACGTTTTCGGCGCCCGGGCTCTGGGTAACTTCGAAGTGCAAACACCCCTCTTCTAGGCGAGTCAGCTGAATATGAGCTGGCAACTCTGCCATAACCGCTGCGAGGTCAGCGTCGGACACCACGATATGGCCCTCCAAAATGATCTTAGGCATAGCAAAAACTCAATCCGTATAACGCCGCTCAGCACGCGCGGCTGCGAAATGATGGCGAAGCCGCAATGTAGTAGGCGTCGCCGTGACTGGCCTGGTTATGCATTTTCAGTAGCATGGAAGTACTTAAATGCTTTAAAACCAAATAGATACGCAGAGAAAATTAGTGCCCACACTCCTGAAAATAGCAAATTCAGTCTAAGGCGACTTTGCTCCGGAACTCCAACCTCTAGATACAAAATCCCATATTGGATAAACGGAAGAAGAATAATGACAGGGACGGCCCAAGCCAGCCTTCTGAAAATAGCCCACGCTAATCCCACATGTATTACTCCCATCACAGCTGCCAACTCTGGTGACCGGAGTGTGACGCCATCTATGCCGGGCGAAACGACCGGGAAAATTATTGCCACGAGCTGCAACAGCCCCAGCGCGCCCGATGCCAGGCAGGCAACTCTCAAGATAAGAGGAATCGCGCTGACCCGGTTTAGAATAGTATCCGTACTCACCCAGTAAGACCTCTATGATGCATAACTATTTAAGCGGTTATACGGCAGCTCAGCTGCGGCTATAACCGCCTGTTGAACGCCAAAAACTGAATAATATTCACAAGCGACTGATTTCATTAAGTATTTCCGGATTTCAATCACAGTCACTCTTGGGAAAACGCGCATGCGCACTACCATGTTTTTCCATTTTTTGCTCATGCGTATAAACGCGGAAGCCTGCAAACCAAGCTTTTGATTTTATTACAGTTTTCAATACAGCAACCGGAAAAACGCGCATCAACACAAATCATCCTAGCAGAAAAACGCGCACGTGCACGTAGAAATGCCTGCTCATACGGGTTGGATAGCCAGCACTAAACGGCTTCTCTGATCTCGCTCGCTTTACCATGATTTTTTGATTGGTTGAATTTTCCCGCCATTGCACGGATGATTCCCCTACTCTGTTTTTCTTTGTATGAGCTAATTCATGTTGAACGCTGCCTTACGTGTGCCGCCCTCGCCCATTTTTGACCAGATGGAGTACATGCCGGATGCGTTTTCGGGGCGCCGTGAGGCGTTGCCGCAATATGTGCAGTCACCCTTTCCGGAAGACTATTGGCTGAGTTTGCGCTTTCTGCTGTCGTACGACGGCTCTACGGCGACGTTCAATGCGTATCGCCGTGAGATCGAGCGGTTGCTGCAATGGTGTTGGCTGGTGCAAGAAAAGAGCGTGTGTGCGTTGAAGCGCGACGACATAGAGAAGTTCATTAAGTTCTGTATGGAGCCACCGCGCGCTTGGATCGGCACTAAGAACTGTGCGCGCTTTACGGGGCCGGACGATCTGCGTAAGCCCCATGAAGACTGGCGGCCTTTTGTCGCTTCGGTCAGCAAGGTACAAGCGCGTGCAGGCATGCATGCTGATACTGCGGAGTATGCGCCCAGTCAGTCGGCGCTGAAAAGTCTGTTCGCTATCCTCTCAAGTTACTTTAACTTTCTGATTCAAGAAGAAGCCATTGGGTCTAACCCGGTGGCGCTGATTCGGCAAAAGAGCAAGTTCTTGGTCACTACGACGCGCCGTGAGGTGCGTCGGTTAAGCAATCTGCAGTGGGACTTTGTGCTGGAAACCGCAGGTTTGATGGCCGCGGAAGACCCAGCCAAGCACGAGCGTACGCTGTTTGTGATGCAGTGTTTGTATGCCATGTATTTGCGGATTTCAGAATTGGTAGCGGACGAACGCAATGTGCCCTTGATGACGGACTTCCGGCGTGACAGCGACAGCAATTGGTGGTTTGAAGTAGTCGGTAAAGGTAACAAGGAACGGTCAATCAGTGTGTCTGAGGCAATGCTGGACGCGCTGAAGCGTTATCGCCGCCACTTGGGTTTAACGCCGATCCCGGTGTCTGGCGAGCGTACGCCGTTGGTGCCTACGCTGGGCGGTAAAAAGCCGGTGACGTCCACACGGCACATTCGCGCCATTGTGCAGTTGTGTTTTGATACGGCGGTTGAGCGTATGCGCTTGGAAGGCTTGGAAGATGAGTCGCATGAGTTGCAGGCGGCAACGGTGCACTGGTTGCGCCATACGGGGATTTCAGAAGACGTGAAGTTTCGGCCGGTTGATCATGTGCGGGATGATGCGGGCCACGCCAGCAGTTTAACAACCGACCGATACATTGACGCGGAACGACGCGCCCGGCATGCCAGTGCGCGTCATAAGCCAATGAAGACGGAGAGTTAGACTAACCCTTGGTGGCGTAGGTACTCGTCGTAGCTGCCGTGGAAGTCTTGCAGGCCGGTCGGTGTGAAATCCAGAATGCGTGTGGCCAGCGAGGATACAAACTCGCGGTCGTGGCTGACGAAGATCAGCGTACCGGGGTAGTTTTCCAGCGCCAGGTTCAAGGATTCAATAGATTCCATGTCCAAGTGGTTGGTGGGTTCGTCCATCAACATGACGTTCGGGTTGATCAAGCTCAGCTTGCCAAACAACATGCGGCCTTTTTCACCACCGGAAATCACTTTAACCGACTTCAATACGTCGTCGTTCGAAAACAACATGCGGCCCAAAGCACCGCGCACCAGTTGTTCGTCGCCTTTGGTCCACTGCTTCATCCAGTCGAACAAGTTGGACTCGTACGAGAAGTCGTATGAGCTGTCCTGCGCGACGTAACCGATCTCGGCTTGCTCGGCCCATTTTACGGTGCCGGCGTCGGGTTTGAGGTCTCCGTACAAACAACGCAACAGGGTCGTTTTACCGGCGCCGTTCGGGCCAATGATGGCGATGCGCTCACCCGCTTCTACTTGCAGGTTGAGGTTTTCAAACAGGTTGTTGCCTTCGAAACCCTTGGTCACCTGTTCAAGCGTGACGGCCTGACGGTGCAACTTTTTGTTCTGCTGGAAGCGAATGTACGGGCTGATACGTGATGAAGGTTTCACTTCATCCAGTTTGATCTTATCAATCTGCTTAGCACGCGACGTAGCCTGTTTGGCTTTTGAAGCGTTGGCTGAGAATCGGCTAACAAACTGTTGTAAATCAGCAATTTGCGCTTTCTTCTTCGCGTTCTCCCCTAACAGGCGTTCACGCGCTTGTGTCGCTGCCGTCATGTACTCGTCGTAGTTGCCGGGGTACACACGCAGCTCGCCGTAGTCGAGGTCGGCCATGTGCGTGCACACGCTGTTCAGGAAGTGACGGTCGTGCGAAATAATGATGATGGTGCTTTTACGCTGCACCAAAATGTTTTCCAACCAACGGATGGTGTTGATGTCGAGGTTGTTGGTCGGCTCGTCCAGTAACAGGATATCGGGGTCGGAGAACAAGGCTTGCGCCAATAGAACGCGCAGTTTCCAGCCCGGTGCGACTTCGCTCATGGGGCCAAAGTGTTGTTCTAAGGGAATGTCCAAACCCAGCAGTAATTCGCCAGCGCGGGCTTCGGCGGTGTAGCCGTCCATTTCGGCGAATTCGACTTCCAGCTCTGCGACTTTCATGCCGTCTTCTTCGGACATTTCAGGCAAGCTGTAGATACGCTCGCGCTCTGCTTTTACCTTCCACAGGTCGTCGTGACCCATGATGACGGTGTCGATGACACTGAATTCTTCGTAGGCGAACTGGTCCTGCTTCAGCTTACCCACCCGTAGGTTGGGCTCTACCATGACTTGGCCAGACGATGGTACGAGGTCGCGACCCAGTATTTTCATGAAGGTGGACTTACCACAGCCATTGGCGCCGATCAGGCCGTAGCGATTGCCGTTGTTGAATTTAACGGAAACGTTTTCGAACAACGGCTTGGCGCCGAATTGCATGGTAATGTTGGCAGTAGAAATCACAGAAAAAGGTGTCCAATTAGGGTCGAATGGGCGAAAACAAAGGCGCGCATTGTACCCAAAAGCCCTGTGATTAACTACCTTTGTCCATCAGAGAGAATTTAGGGCGCCTATTATTTTCTCCGCATTCGCTTTCAACACTTCCGGGTCGCCCTGCACCATGGCATGCGGTTGGCGCAATTCAGCCAGCGACGTAGGAATAACGTGGAAGTGCAAATGCGGAACGGTTTGCCCTGCCCCTGCGCCATTCAATTGGAACAGCACCACGCCCGGCCCTTGCATGGCTTTATCCACGGCGGCGGCAATGCGTTTGGTGGTTTTAATAACGGCAGCGGCCGCTTCGTCGGATATATCGAGCAAGGTTTCAGCCGGCTCTTTAGGAATGACCAGCGTGTGACCGTCGATCTGCGGCATGATGTCCATAAAGGCCAGCGTGTGCTCGTCTTCATACACTTTGATGCAGGGCAGTTCGCCGCGCAGAATTTTCGCAAACACGTTGTTGTTGTCGTAAGCCATGTTGGGTTCCTTTGCTGTGCTTTTAGGGTTTAAAGAAAAGTTGTCCACACGTACCGCGCCGCCATACCGATGCACATAATAACGATTAACGGACGAATCCAACTGATCTTACCGCCTATGATCATGTGGCTGCCAGCCCAAGCGCCGATCATTTGCCCGCCAATCATCACTAGGCCCAATAACCAGATGATATGGCCGCTAAAGGCAAAGATCAGTAACGACACGATATTGGAGGCGAAGTTCATCAACTTGGCTTTGGCGGTGGCTTGGATCAGGTTCTCCGCGCGCAGTACGTTGCGCGAAAAGGCAAACAGCGAGCCGGTACCGGGGCCAAAGAAGCCGTCGTAAAAACCAATGCCAGGCGCCATGGTGACGCGGTAGGTTTCTTCCGACATTTTTGGCGGTGCGTTATCTTGGGCTTTGGGGGCCACCAAGTAGTAGATGGCCACGGACACCAGTACTACAGGGATGATGACGTCTAATACGCGCACATCGACCATTTGCACCAGTATTGTGCCTACAGCCGAGCCGATCACGCTGGCTAAAAACAACCATTTGACTTGCTGCCAGGTGACCAAGCCGCTGCGCAGCATACGAAAACTGGAGGTCAGCGTTCCAAACGAGCCTTGCAGCTTGTTCGTAGCGAGCGCGGCAATGGGCGGCACCTGTGCCAGTAACAAAGCGGGCAATACGATGAGCCCGCCGCCGCCCGCCAAGGTATCGATAAAACCAGCGACCATGGCGACAAAGAACAAGGCGACCAGCACTTCGGGGCTGAATAGAGTTTCCAAGATTATTCCTTGATGATTCGGGCAGGCTTGGCTGCCGCATGGTCGCCCGCCAGTGCAGCGCGGTGATGGGCGCGGCACAAAGAAACATAGACGTCGTTGTTGCCGATAACGACCTGTTCTCCACTTTGCTGTACCTTTCCGTCGCCACTTAGGCGGGCCGTCATGGTGGCTTTGCGGCCACAATGGCAGATGGCTTTCAATTCACTGAGCTTATCAGCAATGGCCAGCAGCCGAGCACTGCCGGGAAAGAGCTCACCCATGAAGTCGGTGCGCAGGCCATAGCAGACGACCGGTACATTCAAGTCATCCACCACCGCGGCCAGTTGGTTGACTTGAGCGACCGTCAGGAACTGGGCTTCGTCGATCAGTATGCAATGGATGCTGGCGCGGCCACCGTGCGCCTGTACCCATGCCACGAAGTCGGTACTGTCATCAAAGAGTTCTGCGTCAGACGCCAACCCGATTCGACTGGCTATACGCCCTTTGCCGTAGCGTTCGTCAATGGCGGCCGTGAATAGCACGGGCGCTAACCCACGCTCTTTGTAGTTATGGGCGTTTTGCAGCAGGCTGGTGGATTTGCCCGCGTTCATCGCTGAGTAGTAGAAGTAAAGTTGTGCCATGCTGTGTCCTTGTTAGAATGCGATGAACCGAACTCAGGGAAATACCGAGCTATGCGAATAATCTCCTTCAATATTAACGGCCTACGTGCTCGCTTGCATCAACTGGAAGCGATTATTGCGCGTTGGTCGCCGGATGTACTCTGCTTGCAAGAAATTAAGGTGCATGACGACCAGTTTCCGTTGGAAGCCATTACCGCTTTGGGCTACAGCGTGATCTACAATGGCCAAAAAGGTCATTATGGGGTGGCAACGCTGAGTAAGCTGCCGGGCAACTTGCTGGCTAAGCGCTTTCCGCAGGAAGACGAAGATGCACAGCGTCGGTTGATCATCAGTGAGCATGTGTCGGATTCCGGCAAAACAGTCACGGTGATTAACGGCTATTTCCCACAAGGTGAATCACGCGACCACCCGACTAAGTTTCCGTTGAAGGTCGATTTCTACCGCAACCTGCAAAGCTGGCTGCAGGAGCGCCATACTCCGGACGACCATGTGGTGATTCTGGGTGATTTCAACATCGCTCCAGAAGATCACGATATCGGTATCGGCGAGATCAATATGAAGCGCTGGTTGCGCACAGGAAAATGCGCTTTCCTACCGGAAGAGCGCGAATGGTTTGGTCTGCTCAAAGCGTGGGGCTTAACTGACAGTTTCCGTCTACATCACCCGGACGTGAGCGATCGGTTCAGTTGGTTTGATTACCGTTCGCGCGGATTTGAAGACGAGCCGAAGCGTGGTCTGCGTATTGATACGCTGATGGTCACGGCGCCCATGGCAGCACAATGCACGGCATCGGGTGTGGATTACGATACGCGCAGCATGGAGAAGCCGTCGGATCATGCGCCGGTATGGGGTGATTACAATATTTAGCGGGTAGACGGTGTCGGGGCACTAGTGGTGCCTCACGGGGTCGGCGTAAATCCGTCCATGGAGCCTAGGCCGCAGCATCCTTGCTGCGGACTCCCCCTTTGAGGCACCACTAGTACCCCGACTCCGCCATCAAGTACCACACACCTCTACGCTTCTTCAGTCGTGCACTGGCTTTGCAACCAGTGCCAGTGCGCCACCACCGCTCGAATCTCACCGAAGGTATAGTCTTCGCCCAGTTGGCGCTTAATGGGTGTTAAGGCTTTGTCTTCGGCTTGCTCTACCAAGGGCCAGATCACCGCTAAACGGCCTGAAGGCACTAGACTGTCGATGGCGAGCTCTCCGGATTCCACAAACTGCGCCAAGTGCGTTTCGATGGTGCTGCTGGCCAGCCCGCGTTCAGCGGCAATGTCGATCACCGACTGCCCCGCTTGAAACGCCGCCAAACTGATGCGCTGGCTTTCGCCCGGTGCCAGTTTGGCGGGTTCAGGTACCCTTGAGGCTTCCAGCTCGGTGTTTAAAGCATCCTGTGCCTGCTGCTGTTGTCGTTCCATGCCTTGTAATATCGCAACGCTGTCAGTGCCGCTGGCTAAGCCGTCGGCCAGCAATAAAGCGCGCTGTAAATCGACGGTCTTCTGTTGCACCCGTGCGGCCAAAACACCCAGCGCCTTGCGATAGGCTTTGGTGCCGGTGACGCTGCGCATTTCTTCTTGATGCGCGTGAATACCGGCGAGCAGTTGCACGGTGAGCTGTTCGTGGAAGTATTCAACCGCTGCCGCAACCCGTGTTTTCAGGTGCCCGTGGGCCGAGCTGCCTTGATCCAGAATACTGTTTAACTGATGACAGAACTTAGCGGCCACGCGCTGCTGTTGCTGGCATACGTCACTCAGTGCGCTGCTGGCTTTCACCGCTTGCGCTTGGTACGCCGCTTTGCGACCGCGATACGTGAAGAAATGGTTCAAAAAGGCGTCGGCCAATATCGACCAGTCAAAGGTGCGCATCAGTGTGTTTTCAACAAACAGCGCTTGTTCGCTGTGCAGGTCTTGATGCAGGGTACTTTCATCCGGCTTTTGCTGCATGAATTCCACCACGGTGGCATCGCACTGAATGCTGCTGCCGGGAATCTCGGTGCGCAGCACCAAGCCTTCAATTTGCGTTAAGCGGCTCAAGGCCACGTAGACTTGCCCGGCGGTGAAGGCAGCACCGGCGTCGATAATCGCGCGCTCAAAGGTCAATCCCTGACTTTTGTGAATGGTGACCGCCCAAGCCAGGCGCACCGGGTACTGCCTAAAGGTGCCCAAGACTTCTTCTTCGACCTGCTGGCGCTCCTCGTTGAGTTTATAGCGAATGTTGCTCCACTCTTCCGCTTCCAGCCACAGGCTTTCCGGCTCGCCGGGAAAGGCCACGCGCACACCGGCTTCACTGATACGGTCAACCACGCCGATCTTGCCGTTGTAATAACGCGGCGCGTCGCCTTTGTCATTGCGCATGAACATGATCTGCGCGCCCTGCTTCAGTTCCAGCGTGGCGTTGACAGGAAAGGCGTTTTCGTTGAATTCGCCGCCGATGTCGGCATTGAAGCGATAGAGATCGCCCGGCAGCTCGGCCAGCGTTTGTCGGTTGATGCGGTCTGCGGTTTGGTTATGCGATGTCAGCGTGATGTAGTGTTGGTCTGGAGGGGCTTTGAAGTCCGGCTGATAACGCCGATTCAGCCATTCCAGATCGTCTTCGTCCACGCTGTTGTCACGCACACGATTCAGCAACCGAATGAAGGTTTCGTCTTGCTGTCGGTAGATGGTTTCTAGCTCAATGCAGGCTGGTGGCACGGCGCGCATGGCGTCGGAACAAAAGAAGAATGGCCCGGCATAATGACTGCCGAGCAAAGCATGTTCGTGCGGCACCACCACAGGCGGCAACTGGAACAGGTCACCAATCATCAATAACTGTACGCCACCGAAGGGCACATCAGGGCGTTGGCGAACGTGGCGTAATATCGCGTCGATGGCATCCATGGTATCGGCCCGGACCATGGAAATCTCATCGATGATAAGCAGCTCCAGTTCGCGTAGTAACGCCCGCTTGGTGCGATTTAGGCGCAACCCGGCCAGCAACGACGTGCGTGTGGCAACCGAGCCTGGCGGCGCATTGCCTTGGCTTAGATCGGCGTTGGAGTCAAGACCTTCAGGCAGGTACGGCATGCGCGGCAGTTGAAACAACGAGTGCAGCGTTACACCGCCGGCGTTGATCGCTGCCACCCCCGTCGGCGCAACAACGACACAGGCTTTGCGCGTGGTGGCCTTGATATGGCGCAAAAACGTCGTTTTACCAGTGCCAGCACGACCGGTCAGGAAAACGTGCTTATCCGTATACTGAATAAAGGACGTCGCCAGCTCGAATCGCGCATTCGGTTGATCGGTCACCATCAGATACGATGAACCGTCAACCCGAGTTTGCTACACACCGCTTCATTATCGGCATAGGTCACAACTGAGGTAGCTGCCTGTTCTGGCGTCAAATAGGCAGTAGCAACGCGCTTCAGATCATCCAGGGTTACTGCCAGTACGCGCTGACGCAATTGCTCGCGGAAGGCCAATGAACGCCCATAGAGCTGGTTAAAGAACTCATGGCGCGCTTCGCCTGCTGGTGAGCCGGGCTTATCCATACTCGACACCAGTCCGAGGATGGCTTCTTCCAACGGTTCATAGCCATGATCTCCGGACAGCAACCAGTCAATCGAGCGACCAAAATCGGTCAGCGTTTGTTCTAGGCGTGGGTCACGGTAGCTGTAGAAACGGAATACACCGGTACTCAGGTCGTGCGAGGCACCACCGCCGTAGGCACCACCCTGCTCCCGCACTGCAGTGTGCAGGAAACCATTGCGTAAGAAGCCAGACAATACAGCCAGCGGCGCGGCGTCTGGATGCTCCACGGGTACTGTGGCAAACGCTTGCGCGCAGAAGTTTACAGCGGTATTGGTAATCCACGCAGAATGACGCTCTGGATTGGTGTCCAGTTCACCACTCTGTGGCGTTTGCTCAGTCAAGCTGAAAGAAGACCAAGGGGCAACGATGGACGCCAGTTGTTCTTCAATGTAATTCGGTTCGGCTATTACCAGCAACTGCCCAGGTAGCGCAACCAACTCCTGGTGTACGGCATTCAGTTCGTTGACCACGTCGTCTATGTACTGGTCCTTGTTACTCTTCACCAAAGACTTTAACCACTGGGTTCCAGCTAAGCCACCTTGGTTGTGATGCAGGTTTGCAGCACCCGACCAATGACTGGACGCCGCCGTCATCGCCAGGCTATGCCCGTTGCCAGTGATACCGCGAGAGCGACGACTGACCATGCTTTGCAGCATTTCGTGCAGGCGCGTTGTTTCATCAAAGCGAACATTTTGCGCTGTGTTTAGCAACAAATCGTTCATGGCCTCGACGTTGCGGTTCAACGCCTTGCCGCTGAAGATCGAATGCATAGACACTTCATTCTGATTCTGCGTGGCTGAACGATAAGAGAATTGCGCTGAGATGCCGCCTGTAAAACGCGCTTGTAAACGCTGTACGTCGGTGTAGCTGTGCGCGCCGTGCCCCAGCTCTGGAGCCAAGCCACT
This sequence comes from Salinispirillum sp. LH 10-3-1, assembly GCF_030643825.1. Lineage (GTDB taxonomy): Bacteria > Pseudomonadota > Gammaproteobacteria > Pseudomonadales > Natronospirillaceae > Salinispirillum. The sequence continues at coordinate 1,706,769 of NZ_CP101717.1, read as the reverse complement.
GTACATGGGTAGCCAACGCAGGCGCTTTGCGCTCAACGCGGGTATTGGTCGTACCCAGCTCACGTATGTCAGACCATTGGTGCCCACGCCAAAGGCTGTTTTCGCGGTGTCTTGCACACTGGGTTCTGTTACCCGAATCTCTTTGGGTACGTCTTCAAGCGTTACCTTAGGCAAGGAGCCGGGGTCCGGCTTGCGGTTCTGGTGTTCTTCAAGTGTTACATTAAGTGCACGTATCTGTTCGCGTTGCTCTGCAGTCAGTTCTTGTGCAATGCGCGCTAGACGCTGCTCTTCTTCACGATCAGCGCGTGCTTGGAATTCAGTATCCGCCACCAAGCTAACCCGCACACGATGTGGGTTGTCGAGCAATAAACGATGGATCAATTCTTTCAAATAGTCCGGGCGCTCGGTTTGCTCGCGCAGCCAAATCAAGGCGTCGTCGATGTCTAAGGCACTTGCAACATTGCCACGATGCACGGCCGTCGGCAGCACCGTCATAATGAGCTGCAGGCCGAACGGATAACCATCACCACCGATTTCACGCTGACTCAGTTCCAGCTGATGCAGAACGGCGTCCTGATCTTCTCGATCGACACCCTCTTCTGCCACCTTGGCTAGGGTATCCAGCACCATCTGCTCAATAGCGTCGGCATCTTTATAGTCGGCGCCTTCAAGGCCGCACACCATCATCATTTCTCGATTCGAGTCTTCCAAGCCGCACAGCGGCGACACCGAGTTGCCGAGGTCGGACGTCTCCAACGCATGGCGTAATGGCGACGCGCTGTTGTCGAGAAGAATTTCGTTCAAGAAGTGGGCTTCCAGTGCGCCTTTGAGATCGGTGCTGTCGCCCAATAGCCAACCGACCACAACGTGGTCTTGCGGGCCGCCGTCTTCGCTGGGCGTTGCCGGATAGCGTTCAACCACACTGACAGGCGCCACAAAGCGTTCTTCACGTGGTACGGCAACCTGCTCGGTGCTGCGCTCGAAACGCGTCATGACTTTATCGTCAATCTCGCCCTGCAATTGCGCCAAGTCTAAGTCCCCGAAGGTCAAGAAGGTCGCGTTGCTCGGGTGGTAATGCTTTTGATAAAACGCCTTAAGTCCGTCATAGGTCAGTTGCGGAATCGATTGCGGTTCGCCACCGGAGTTAAAGTGATACGTCGTGGTTGGGAACAAGTACTTGGTGACCGTTTGAAACAAGCGGCTCGTTGCGGAGCTCATTGCGCCTTTCATTTCATTGAACACGACGCCACGAAATTCCAGCCCACTGTCGGGGCTTTCAGGGTCGAGCAAGGCCAAGCGATGACCTTCTTGGGCGAAATCAAGTTCAGACAAATTCGGGAAGAACACCGCATCAAGATAGACATCAAGCAGGTTATAGAAGTCTTTGTCGTTTTCACTGGCGAACGGATAGGCTGTCCAATCGCTCGCGGTAAAGGCGTTCATAAAGGTGTTGAGCGAGCGCCGCGTCATCATGAAGAATGGATCACGCACGGGGAAACGCTCGCTACCACAGAGCACGGTGTGTTCAAGAATGTGGGCAACGCCAGTATTGTCTTGCGGTACGGTGCGCAAAGCGACCATGAACACTTTTTCTTGGTGGTCGGTGCGCAGGTGAAAATGGTCTGCGCCCGTGGTTTGGTGCCGATAGTGCTCCAAGTCAACCTTCAGCGAGGCCACGTGGTGAGTTCCTAGAAATTCAAAGGATGAAGAATGCTTGCTCATTTGATCTCGCTTTGTTTATTGCTCAGGAGTTTCCTGATAGATTGATACCAACAATAATAATGTGATCGCAGCCATGACGCAGTCTATTTACGCCACGCTTGAAAAAGGCGTTGCCACCATCGCCTTTAATCGCCCTGCAGACGGTAACATATACGACGAAGATGTGCTCTGTGCGTTCATAACCGCATTGGATGATTTTGCCGAAGACGAAGCGGTTCGCGTGCTGGTGATTCGCAGTGAAGGCAAAGACTTCTGCTTAGGTGCAGACCCCGCCTGGATGCGCCGCATTGCCAGTTCTCCTCGGTATGAATCCAGTATCAGTGCTAGCCAGATCAGCCGGATGCTAGAGACTCTGATGAACTTCCCAGTACCCACATTGGCGGTTGTTCAAGGCAAGGCACAAGCCGGCGCGCTGGGTATACTCGCCTGCTGTGATTACGTGGTGGGTTCAGACGACAGCCACTACCAAATGAACGAGGTGCATCAGGCTTCGATGCCGGTGATTTCAACGCCCTACCTCATTCGTATTATGGGCGAGCGCAAAGTCCGCTGGCTGATGTTGACAGGCGAAGAAATCAACGCCGAAACAGCGCAGTCGTTAGGCCTTATTCACCAGCGTGTACCGCTGACCGAACTGGCGGCGGCGGCGCAATACCGTATCGACCACTGGCTCAGTATGTCACCGGTGACGCTGCGCCAAGCCAAAATCGTTCTCAGCTATTCTGCGCCTGACTACTTTGACCCGGAAATGAGCGACGAACTTGCCGATTTATTGGCCGATACGCGCATTGAGTTCTATAACCGGGAAGAAAATCAGTAGTCGCGGTCTTCGTGTAAGGCCGATGATAGGAACGGCACCAATTTGTGCATGACCTCTTCTAGCGAGTTGTCACGGTGTGTGTCGTTCAGCGCCATGGCGCGCAGCGTCTCAATACTCCCCATGGTAAACACCGCCGAGCCGATGGCAAAGTGAATGCGCCAGAACAATTCGTTGGGCGTGACATGCGGCGTACTCTGGTGAATCAGCATAATGACGCGACGATAGGTGCCGTCATACTTTTCACGCAGGAATCGACGCAAATGGCCCTGCGCTTGAGTGTAGGCAATGCCGAGCAGGCGCATGAAAATACTGAGCTTGTTGTCATTAGTTGAAGCATGCACGCCCGTCAGCATGGTATTAGCCAGGATTGAGAACACCTTCTCCAGAGGCAAGGTTTGCCCGCCGTTTTCACGCAGGGCGTGCTCGAGATCACGGTCCAGTTTGTGACAAAACGGCGTGAGAAAACGCTCAAACACCGCCTGAACCAACTCTTTCTTTGAGCCAAAATGGTAATTCACTGCCGCCAGATTAACCTCTGCACGCGTAGTAATGGACCGCAATGAAGTTTCAGCAAAACCTTTTTCGGCAAAAAGAATCTCTGCTGCATCGAGAATGCGGGATGCGGTATCGGCCTGATCTGTCATGAACTACCCATTCAAACAACTGTTTTAAACACATGTTCATTGTAGGTGAATTGAAGGGATTAGAAAACCATAAACTTGCAGAGTATCGTTGTTCTTCAGCCACTTACGTTGACGCGGTGTTTACAGCTGCACAACCGACTCTGCTTGAATTTGGGGCGGAAGACTATATATTACTAGCTGTATCTTTATGAGGAGATTTAGCAATGGCTGAATATCAAACAACGACCCGCAGTACCAATGAGAGCCTTTTGGCTACTCACAAGGTATTGCGTAATACCTATATGCTGCTGGGCCTGACCTTGTTGTTCAGTGCGTTCACAGCATTCGCCTCTATGGCTGTTGGCTTGGGCCATGGCGTTGCCATGATCATGAGCTTTGCGGCAATCGGCATTGTTTGGTTTGTTTTGCCACGCACCGAGAATAAACCAAGCGGCCTGGTATGGACCTTTGTGTTCACCGGTTTGCTGGGTGCAGGCCTTGGTCCAATGCTGAATGTGTACTTGGCAGTCATGCCCGGTGTGGTATTCCAAGCACTGGCCGGTACAGCGGTTATATTCTTTACCCTGTCGGCTTACACCCTGATCACACGCTCTGACTTCTCCTTCATGGGCGGCGCGTTGATGGTTGGTATCGTGGTGGCGTTTGTCATCAGCATTCTGGGCCTTGTGTTCCAAATGCCTATGATGAACTTGGTCGCTTCTGGTCTGTTCATGCTGGTTAGTTCTGGCATGATCTTGTTCCAGACGAGCCAGATCATCCACGGCGGTGAAACGAACTACATTCGTGCAACGGTGACGCTGTATGTCTCCATCTACAACCTGTTTGTCAGCTTGCTGCACATTCTGGGCGTGATGAGCGACGACTAAGCGGTAACGCTTTGATAAACTAAGCCCTGCCAATGCAGGGCTTTTTTATGCCTTACAGTTAAACTCTACGAAGACACGACATACACCATGACGGATTTTTCACTCACTGTTACAGCCTCGCCTTGGTCTACCGACCAGCATCAGCGTGCCCTTCGTTTTGGTCATGCGCTGTTGGCAAAAGGACATGCGCTGAAACAGGTGTTTTTTTATCAAGATGCAGTGCTGGCGTGCCAAGGCGATACGCCCGCCCAGCAATGGCAAGCACTGGCTGAGCAATCTGGCTGTGCCCTATTCCTATGTGTATCGGCGGCCGAACGCCGTGGTATCCAATCTGCCGAGCAGCCGTGGCAATTAGTCGGCTTGGGCGACTGGGTAGCGGGTACACAACAAGGGGAGCATGTGCATTTTGGCTAATTCAATGGTAGAAAATGCAGCCTGTGATCTGTGCCTGCTGATTACCCAGCCCCCGCAAACCGGTGTTCTCGGTCAAGAGACGTTCGAGCTTGCCGTGGCCGGAGGCGTATTCGATCAATCGATAACGGTGATCTTCAGCGGTTCGGCGGTGTTGCATTTGTTGCCACAGCAACCCACTGACGGATATCGCAGCACCGGTAAGCTGTGGCAGTCGGCAAGCATGTTTGGTATTGAGCAATTTTTTGTTGTAGCACCGCAACCTGAGGATGTTCTGGCGCAGTTACCAGAAGGTGTGCGTGCAGCGGTGCAAGTAATCAGTGCAGAAAGCGCACGAGAAAAGATGGATAACGCGCGGGAGGTCATGGTTCTATGACGAGCAACAGCACCATGTTGCACATGATATTCAGCAGCAGCGGCTGGCAAAAAGCACAGCCAATGATCCAGCCGCACGATACAGTGTTGTTAGGCGGTTCAGCCATCGCGTTGAGCGCTGCGGTGCCAACAAATTGTGCGCTCTACGTACTGGCTACCGACTGCCAGCAGGTCGGCGTTCAGGCTCCCCACACGGCACAAGCGATTTCCGACGACGCATGGGTCGACTTAGTAATGCAGCACGCACAACGGGTAAACTGGGCATGAGCTACGAAGTAAATGGCATTGTCTTAGCAACCGACGATCGCGGGTTTTTACTCGACCTCAATGAGTGGTCTCCCGAGGCGGCACAGGTTATTGCGCAACAACTGGACATTGCACTCACCGACTCGCACTGGCCTATTCTTCACTTGCTGCGTCAGATCTATATAGACTTCGACCTCGCCCCCGCCAATCGTGCGATGGTTAAAGTGGTAAAGGAGAAGCTCGGGCCTGACGCAGGAAACTCCATCTACCTTATGCAACTCTTCGGCGGTAGCCCAGCACGTGACGCTGCCAAAATAGCTGGCTTACCCAAGCCACCACATTGCCTCTGAGTTATCACTATGATCATCAGTTCAGATACCCACCCGTTCGCCCAGTACGTCAGAATTCTTGGCAAGGGCAAGAAAGGCTCTCGCGATCTCACGCAAGAAGAAGCGCAAGACGCCATGGGCATGATTGTCCGCGGAGAGGTAGAACCTGAACAATTAGGTGCCTTTCTAATGCTGCTGCGCGTGAAGGAAGAAAGCCCCGCCGAGATCGCCGGTTTTTGTGCAGCGGTACGTGAACATTGGCAGTTGCCTAATGTAGAAGTGGATATGGATTGGTCTTGCTACGCCGGAAAACGTCGGCATTTGCCTTGGCTCATCCTTAGTCAGAAGTTGTTAGCCGAGATGGGCTATCGGCAGGCGATTCATGGCACACGCGGGCACACGGCCGAGCGTTTGTATGTACAAGATGTGTACGAACAGCTTGGTATGCCGGTTATCAGACATTTGGGTGAGCTGGAGAACTGGAGCCCCAGCGAGCCGACCTTTATCCCGCTGGAGGTCTTGTCACCACGGCTGGAAAGCATCATTCAGTTGCGCAAAATATTGGGGTTACGCTCGCCCGTACACAGCTTTTCCCGCTTGCTTAATCCGTTCAATGCCCCCACGGTACTACAAGCTATTTTCCACCCCGGCTATCATCAGATTCACCAAGGTGCCGGTGCTTTGCTGGGCTACCAAAATGCCTTGGTGGTCAAAGGGGATGGTGGAGAATTCGAGCGCAATCCGGATGCAGACCTGACATTATTTTGGGCGCACAGCGGAGTCACCAGTGAAATCACCCTGCCCTCACTGTTTACCCGCCGCCATGTCAAACCGGACGCTCTGGACATTGACCATCTGACCGGACTGTGGAAAGGCACGTGGAACGATGAGTACGCCGAAGCGGCCGTACTGAGCACCGCTGCGTTAGCAGTGATGGCGCACGAAGGGCTTGATCATGATGCGGCCATGGAGCGCGTCAGTACTGCTTGGCAAGCACGCAGTCGCACATAGAACTAAATAGCGATTCCGCGCACGGTGTCTGCCAAGTGCCCCATCACCTCGCCGGCTTTCAAGCCTTTCGGGCGTAAGTCATGATTGCCGCCGTCTATCCAAGTGATCACGATATCAGAGGGTAGATTGAGTGAACTCACCAGATCTTTGCCGCCCATGGTGTCGTTTGTGCCCTGAACAATATTCAATGGGCAGGTGATGTCTGGAAAATGGTCGACTCGTAAACGGTCAGGTTTGCCTGTCGGATGAAACGGATAGCCTAGCGCAATCAAACGAGTAATGGGTAGATCCGGGTGCTGGGCTTGCAACAAGGTCGCCATGCGCCCACCCATAGATTTACCCGCTACGATTAAGGGCATTCCATCCCAACTCGCCAGATCCGCAACCACCTCCGCCAGTTCAGCTAATAGTTTTGGAGCCTTTACAGGTGGGCGTTTCTTGCCATCAATGCGGCGCCGATGCATGTAGTCGAACTCCCAACGCACGACATCTAACCCTTTTTCATTGAACGTCGCTGCGACAGTGTTCATCCAGTCGCTGTCCATGGGCGCGCCGGCGCCATGTAACAAAAGGATGCGGGCTTGCGGGTTTGTGCTGGTATTTTTTAGGTAGCGCGACACGATGAAAACTCTCCCCCTTTAAAACAGAAAACCCCAATAGATCGAAACCTATCAGGGTTTTTAAGCTACCGGATCGCTTTTAAAAGCGCAGCAGTTTTTAACTTACCAACCGGTGATTTCTTTCAACGCATCACCAATATCGGCCAGACTGCGTACGGTCTTAACGCCTGCGTCTTCAAGCGCCGCAAACTTCTCGTCAGCAGTACCTTTACCGCCAGAGATGATTGCACCGGCGTGACCCATACGCTTGCCTTTAGGTGCAGTAACACCGGCAATGTAAGACACCACAGGCTTAGTCACGTTGGCTTTGATGTACGCCGCAGCTTCTTCTTCAGCAGAACCGCCGATTTCACCGATCATCACGATCGCTTCCGTCTTCGGATCTTTCTCGAACATCTCTAAGATATCGATGAAGTTAGAGCCAGGGATCGGGTCACCACCGATACCTACGCACGTCGACTGACCAAAACCGTGGTCTGTGGTCTGCTTAACAGCTTCGTACGTCAATGTACCAGAGCGCGATACGATACCGACTTTACCAGGCAGGTGAATGTGACCGGGCATGATGCCGATTTTGCATTCGCCGGGCGTGATAACACCGGGGCAGTTAGGCCCGATCAAACGAACGCCCAGCTCGTCGCACTTCACTTTAGCTTCCAGCATGTCCAGCGTAGGCACGCCTTCAGTGATACATACGACCAACTTGATGCCGCCGTTAGCTGCTTCCAGAATGGAATCTTTGCAGAACGGTGCAGGTACGTAGATCACAGATGCGTCAGCGCCCGTTGCTTCTACGGCTTCTGCTACGGTGTTGAACACAGGCAGACCCAGGTGCGTTTGACCGCCCTTACCTGGCGTCACGCCGCCAACCATTTGCGTACCATAAGCAATGGCTTGCTCTGAGTGGAAAGTACCCTGAGAACCGGTGAAGCCTTGGCAAATTACTTTGGTGTTTTTATCGATCAAGATACTCATTTTGCACCCTCCGCTGCTGCAACCACTTGTTTGGCAGCGTCTGTCAGGCTGGTAGCCGCAATAATGTTCAGACCGCTTTCAGCCAGTTTCTTCCGACCCAGGTCAGCGTTGTTACCTTCAAGGCGAACCACAACCGGTACTTTAACGCCCACTTCGGCAACCGCACCGATAACACCTTCTGCGATCATGTCACAACGTACGATACCGCCGAAGATGTTCACCAGAACCGCTTTCACGTTGTCGTCTGACAGAATGATTTTGAACGCTTCTGCTACACGCTCTTTCGTCGCGCCGCCGCCTACGTCCAAGAAGTTTGCAGGCTTGCCGCCGTGCAGGTTAACGATGTCCATGGTACCCATGGCCAGACCAGCGCCGTTTACCATGCAACCGATGTTGCCATCCAGTGCGACGTAGTTCAGCTCCCAACGGGCTGCATGAGCTTCACGCTCGTCTTCTTGCGAAGGATCAGCCATAGCTTGCAGTTCTGGATGACGATACAGGGCGTTAGAGTCGATACCGAGTTTGGCGTCCAAGCAATGCAGGTTGCCTTGGTCAGTGATGACCAACGGGTTGATTTCCAAGAGTGCTAAATCTTTGTCTTGGAACAGTTTAGCCAAGCCCAGGAAAATCTTAGTGAACTGCTTGATTTGGTCGCCTTGCAGGCCCAGTTTGAATGCCAGCTCACGGCCTTGGTAAGGCTGTGCACCGACCAACGGGTCGACTTCTGCTTTCAGAATTTTTTCTGGCGTTTCTTCCGCTACTTTCTCAATTTCCACGCCGCCTTCAGTAGAGGCCATGAAAACGATACGGCGGGTAGAGCGGTCAACAACCGCACCCAGATACAGCTCGTTGGCGATATCGGTGCAGGTTTCAACCAAAATCTTGCTGACTGGCTGACCATTTTCATCTGTCTGATAAGTCACCAGACGCTGGCCCAACCACTTCTGTGCAAAGTCGCGGATTTCGTCTTCAGTCTTAACCAGCTTCACACCGCCCGCTTTACCGCGGCCACCTGCGTGAACCTGAGCTTTAACGACCCACATGTCGCCACCGATCTTCTTAGCCGCTGCTACCGCTTCAGCTGGAGTGTCGCAGGCAAAGCCATCAGACACCGGCAAGCCATACTCGCGGAACAGCTGTTTGCCTTGATACTCGTGTAAGTTCATACCATTAACCGTCTGTTGATAGGATGCGCATCAACGCAATCCGTTTAACGAATGATGCCCGGAAAAACACTGCTTAAGCATGAGTTCTTCCGGCACCGGATGATTTCAATTGCTAATCAAAAGCCTTTAACGCTTCTTACGATTGGCGACATGAATGGCTTTGTTATCCACTGCCAGCGCTGCTTCGTGAACCGCTTCAGACAACGTCGGGTGAGCGAAGCACATCAACTGCAAGTCTTCAGCTGAAGAGCCGAATTCCATCGCAATGACACCTTGCGCGATGATTTCTGACGCGTGCAAACCAAATACGTGCATACCCAGAATGCGGTCTGTTTCTTCATCAGCGATGATTTTGACCATACCCGTGGTTTCATGAGCAGCCATCGCTCGACCACTGGCCGCAAATGGGAAGCTACCAGCTTTGTACTTAATGCCTTCAGCTTTAACTTCTTCTTCGGTCTTACCAACCCACGCCATTTCAGGGTTAGTGTAGATGACGTTTGGTACAGCGTCGTAGTTCATCTGGGCTTTATGGCCAGCAATGATCTCTGCCACCATGATGCCTTCTTCAGAGCCCTTGTGAGCTAACATTGGGCCACGCACTACGTCACCAATGGCGTATACGCCAGGTGCGGTGGTCAAGCAGCTGTCATCTACAAATATGAAACCACGTTCGTCGAGCTGTACGTCGCAATCGTCAGATAACAGGCCTTCAGTGAACGGACGACGACCCACACAAACGATCAGCTTGTCGAACACTTCTGACTTTTCACCTTCACTATCGGTAAACTTGACCGTTACCTTCTTGCCCTTCACTTCAGATCCCGTTACACGCGCACCCAAACGGATGTCGAGGCCTTGGTCTTTTGTGAATGATTTAAAAGCGGCCTTCGCAAGCGCTTGGTCTGCCGCGGCTAAGAAAGTATCTTGAGCTTCCAAAACAACAACGTCAGAACCTAAACGGCCCCACACGCTACCCAACTCCAGGCCGATAACACCCGCGCCAATAACACCCAAACGCTTAGGTACTTCGGTGAATTCCAAGGCGCCCGTTGAGTCAACGATGACGTCACCATCGGTAGGTGTTGGTGGGATTTCTACGGGTACTGAGCCAGAAGCCAGAATAACGTTTTTAGCTTCCAGTTTTGTCACTTTGCCATCTTTATCGGTCACTTCAACCACTTTGCCAGCGGTCAGCTTGCCCGAACCTTCAAACGACTTAACGCCGTTGCTTTTCAACAACCCGGCAACGCCTGTAGTGAGGTTTTTAACAATACCGTCTTTGCGTGCCAGCATGCCTTTGACGTCGATCGTCAGGCTCTTAAGACCGATACCGTGATCTTTAAAGCTGGTTTCGGCCTTGTGGTAATGCTCGGAGGATTCAAGCAGCGCCTTAGACGGGATACAGCCGACGTTCAAGCAGGTGCCGCCATAAACAGCCTTGTCTTCCTTGTTACGCCATTTTTCAACGATTGCAGTATTTAGACCGAGTTGCGCCGCCTTGATGGCTGCTACATAGCCCGCAGGGCCTGAACCGATCACTACCACGTCAAATTGATTAGCCATTGATCTTTCCTATCGATGTACAGTGAATTACGGAGCCTCTGCACGGCCGTTGGCGACCAGCAGAGACTCTTCAGCGTAGTTATACTTCCAGCAGGATACGTGCAGGATCTTCCAACAATTCTTTGATGGTTACCAAGAACTGTACTGCTTCCTTACCATCGATCATGCGATGGTCGTACGACAGCGCGAGGTACATCATGGGCAGAATTTCGACCTGACCATTGACCGCCATTGGGCGCTCTTGAATCTTATGCATACCCAAGATAGCTGTCTGAGGTGGATTCAGAATCGGCGTCGACATCAATGAGCCAAATACACCACCATTGGAAATGGTGAAGGTACCACCCTGCATTTCTTCAATACCAACCTGACCTTTCTGAGCACGTTGACCGAAATCACGAATAGACGATTCCAGTTCAGCCAAGCCCATGGCATCTGCATCGCGCAGAATCGGCACAACCAAACCACGATCAGACGAAACAGCCACACCCACATCGTAATAACCGTGATACACCACATCGTCGCCATCAATCGATGCGTTGACGTCAGGGAAACGCTTCAGTGCTTCAGTAGCGGCCTTCACGAAGAAAGACATAAAGCCCAAGCGCGCACCGTTGTGCGTCTTCTCGAACAAATCTTTGTAACGTGAGCGCAATTCCATAACCGGCTTCATGTTGACTTCGTTATACGTCGTCAGCATGGCAGCAGTCTGCTGTGCTTCAACCAAACGCTTGGCGATGGTTTTGCGCAGACGCGTCATCGGTACGCGCTTCTCAGTGCGACCTGCTGTACCGGCTGTGGAAACGGCAGACGGTGCCGTGCTTTGCTTAGCAACAGACTTGCTGTTAGAAGCCGGAGCTTTGGTTGCCTTGCCACTGTTCTGGTATGCCAAGACATCTTCTTTGGTAATGCGACCACCTTTGCCCGTGCCTTCGATTTCAGCCACGTTCAAATTGTGCTCGTCGACCAAACGACGAACTGCAGGGCTCAATACCTTACCCTCAACCGTTACGTCTTCTTCAGGTGCGGGGGCAGAGTCTGCTTCCGCGTCTTTCTTCGATGAGCTGTCGGTTGAACCTGCAGCGCCTTCTTCGAAGATAGCAATGACCATTTCGCTTTCAACCGTTGCACCTTCGTCCATGATGATCTCTTTGATCACACCATCGGCGGGCGCCGTGACTTCCAGCACAACCTTATCGGTTTCAATATCAACGATGAGGTCATCGCGCGTACATGCTTCACCGGGTTTTTTATGCCACGTAGCGATGCTGCCGTCAGCTACAGATTCCGGAAACTGTGGTGCTTTAATTTCGATTGCCATTCTTTAACCCTTAGTCGTTCCTCGTGCGCCCAACATCATTTTTTCGGATAGATCAGTGCGTCTTCCAAAAATCTTTTCAGCTGCTCCATGTGCAGCTTCATGTAGCCTGCAGCCGGCGATGCCGATGCGTCACGGCCCGTGTAACTCAGATAAATATCTGGGTTGTGGCGTGATATGACATTCCGCATATGGTGCTGGCTACTGTACCACGCCCCTTGGTTCATTGGCTCTTCCTGACACCACACCACGTCTTCAAGATTGACGTAGGGTGCCATTGCTTTTTGCAACTCTTCTTCTGGGAAAGGATACAGTTGCTCCACACGGATGATAGCGACATTGTTGATCTCGTTGCTGCGCCGGAACTCAGCCAGATCGTAGTACACCTTACCGGAACACAGCACTACGCGCTGCACTTTGGCCGGGTCGATGGTATTGTCGGTCTCATCAATGATAGTACGGAAGTGCCCATCTGCCAGCTCTTCAAGCGTGGATACTGCGTCTTTATGACGCAACAGGCTCTTAGGAGACATGACAACCAACGGCTTACGCAGATTGCGCACAACTTGACGACGTAGCATATGGTAAACCTGTGCTGGTGTCGTTGGCGCGCAGACCTGAATATTTTGCTCTGCACAAAGCTGTAAGAAGCGTTCCAGGCGCGCTGAAGAGTGCTCTGGCCCCTGCCCTTCATACCCGTGCGGCAGTAGCATGACCAAACCGGACAAACGTCCCCATTTGTTCTCACCACTGGTAATGAACTGATCAATAACCACTTGCGCGCCGTTGGCAAAGTCCCCGAACTGCGCTTCCCAAATAACTAAGGTATCTGGACGAGTGGCTGAATAGCCGTATTCAAACGCCAAAACAGCTTCTTCAGATAAGAACGAGTCGTAAATATCGAACTCGGGCTGATCATCAAACAGATGCTGCAACGGTGTATACGTCGAACCATCTTTATTGTGGTGCAGCACCGCATGCCGGTGCACGAATGTACCCCGACCGACGTCCTGACCAGTAAAGCGAATAGGATGGCCTTGTGACAAGATGGTCGTGTACGCCAGCATTTCCGCAAAGCCCCAGTTGATCGGCAACGCACCGGCAGACATTTTCTGCCGATCGGTGATGATCTTCTGCACTTGCTTTTGCAGCGGGAATGTTTCTGGAATACGCGTCATCAGCTTGGACAGCTCTTGCAGCTCTTTCAGCGGCATTGAGGTATCAAAGTAGTCTTCCATGGGTTGGTTCAAATATGGCGTCCAGTCAACCTGAAGCGACTTGTCGGCCTGCGTAACCAAGGACTTGGCAACATGCATGCCTTTGTCCAGCAGGTCACGGTAGTCTTCGACCATGGTTTTGAATTCATCCGCGCTGATCAGCCCTTCTTCCACAATGCGCTGTGAATAGAGATCTAGGGTAGTCTTCTGGGAACGAATCTTGGAATACATCACCGGCTGAGTCATCGCCGGCTCATCCGCTTCGTTGTGACCACGACGGCGATAGCACACCAGGTCGATAACGACGTCTCGCTTAAAGGTCTGACGGAAGTCGATGGCCATTTGCGTCACAAACGCGACCGCTTCCGGATCGTCACCGTTCACGTGGAAGATAGGCGCCTGTACCATTTTTGCAACATCAGTACAGTACTCGGTAGAGCGAGCATCTTCTTGACGTGAAGTGGTAAAACCAACCTGGTTATTGATAACAATGTGAACTGTGCCACCGGTCTTGAAGGCGCGCGTCTGAGACATTTGGAATGTCTCCATCACGACGCCCTGACCGGCAAATGCGGCGTCGCCGTGAATATTGACTGGTACGACCAATGAGCCATCGCGGTCTTTACGACGGTCTTGACGAGCCCGCACGGAACCTTCCACCACGGGCGAGGCGATTTCCAGGTGCGACGGGTTAAACGCCAACGCCAAGTGAACTTCACCGCCCGTGGTCATCACGTTAGATGAGAAACCTTGGTGGTATTTCACGTCACCGGAGCCCATTTCAATAAAGGACTTACCTTCAAACTCGTCGAACAATTCGCGTGGGTTCTTACCCAGAATGTTCACCAGCATGTTTAAACGACCACGGTGCGCCATACCGATAACGATTTCTTTGGCGCCGTAGGAACCGGCGCGCTGAATCAGCTCGTCGATCATGGGGATCAAGGCTTCACCACCTTCCAGACCGAAGCGCTTAGTACCAGGGTACTTAGAGCCCAGATACTTTTCTAAGCCTTCTGCAGCCGCTAAGCGCTCCAAGATATGCAGCCGTGCATGCTTGCTGAAGGAAGGAGTCGAGCGCACGGATTCCATGCGTCGCTCAATCCAGCGGCGCTGCTCAGTGTCGACGATGTGCGTAAACTCAGCACCGATACTACCGCAATACGTGCGCTCCAGTGCATTAACAATGTCCTTCAGCGGAGCTTCGTCAACGCCGATATACAGGTTGCTGCAATTGAAGATGGTTTCTTCATCGGCCTTAGACAGATCGTGAAAGTGCAGGTCCAGATCCGGCACAGGAGGACGCTGCATGATCCCTAGCGGATCAATCTTCGCCTTCTGATGACCACGAAAACGATAAGCCGTGCCCAACTGGTGTACACGCACTTGCTTACGTTCATGCTCAGAACTGATTGACGGTGCCACAAGACCAACGCTGCGGCCACGCGACTTACCAAGAAGAAGAAAGTGATCACGAATCGGGGCTTGTGGAATATCGTTATGAACGGATTCGTTGACACTGGGCAACTTGTCGAATTCATTGCGCCATTCCTCTGGCACTGAATTCGGATCCTGCAGGTAGGCTTCAAAGAGCTCCTCCAGATATTTTGAGTTACCTCCTGCCAGATGGGATAAGGCCCACTGTTGTTCCATGTAGCTTTCAGCCATTTCTGCTCTACCTAGAAAAATACCTATTTGCGACGCCGGAGTATCAAGGAGTCACCCAACAATTAACGCAACACCCTGCACCAATTGTTCCGTGACCTTTGCAGCCGAACACTAATAATAGCAATAAAGGCAGCTTCGTCCATGCGATGCCTGCCTGTATCCATCCTTAGACCTAAAAAGAAAGCGACCCTTAGGTCGCATTCTTCAATAACATAGAACGGATATGCCCGATAGCACGAGTGGGATTCAATCCCTTCGGGCAAACGTTCACACAGTTCATGATACCGCGGCAGCGAAAAACACTGAACGGATCATCCAGTTCACTCAAACGCTCTGCGGTAGCAGTATCACGCGAATCGGCAAGAAAACGATACGCCTGCAACAAGCCAGCAGGCCCGATGAACTTTTCGGGGTTCCACCAAAATGACGGGCAAGACGTTGAGCAACACGCACAGAGTATACACTCATATAGGCCATCAAGCTTGGCGCGGTCTTCTGGGGACTGCAAACGCTCAATGGCAGGCGCTGGTGTATTGTTTTGCAAATACGGTTTGATCTTCTCATATTGCTGGTAGAACAAAGACATATCAATCACCAGGTCACGCACAACCGGCAGACCAGGTAGCGGGCGCAGAACCAACTTACTCTTGCCGTGCATGGCTTCAGAGATAGGCGTGATACAAGCCAAGCCGTTCTTACCGTTGATGTTCATGCCATCAGAACCGCACACACCTTCACGGCATGAGCGACGGTAGGACATGGTAACGTCTTGTTCTTTCAACATGTTCAAGACGTCCAACACCATCATGTCTTTGCCTTCTGGCAGTTCAATGGTGTAGTCCTGCATGTAAGGCTTTTTATCCGTTTCCGGATTATAACGATAAACTGATACCTGCATGCTGATAACTCCTAGTAAGACCGTACCATGGGTTCAAATTTATCCATCGTCTTCGGTGCAAAGTTGACGCCCCGTTTCTTCACGCTGCGATCCTGCGGGAAGTAAAGGGTATGGCACAGCCAGTTTTCATCATCACGCTCGGTGAAGTCTTCACGGGCATGAGCACCACGACTCTCGGTACGCACTTCAGCAGAAACCGCCGTTGCCTCTGCTACTTCTAACAAGTTATACAGCTCCAACGCTTCGATTCGCGCGGTGTTGAACGCCTTGCTAGAATCAGCCAGCGCGACATTTTCCACGCGTGCCCGCAACTCTTCCAGCATCTTACGCCCTTTCTGCATGTTGTCGCCTTGGCGGAACACCCCGAAGTACAGTTGCATAGTGCGCTGCAGTTCTTTACGCACCTCAGCAACGCTTTCACCGGTCTTACGCGCTTCCAGCTTATTCAAACGATCCATCGAGGCATCAATGTCGCTCTGGCTAGCAGCGCGGTTGTCATAGCCTTCACGCAGTGACTTCTCAATCTGCAGGCCAGCAGCGCGACCAAAGACCACCAAGTCGAGCAAGGAGTTACCGCCGAGGCGGTTAGCGCCATGTACCGATACACAGGCCGCTTCACCACAAGCGTACAGACCTTCAACCACGACATCATTGCCCTGCGCATCTTGTGTCAACGCTTGGCCGCCGATGTTCGTCGGAATACCGCCCATCATATAGTGGCAAGTAGGAACCACAGGAATCGGCTCTTTTACTGGATCGGCGTGCGCGAAGGTACGCGACAACTCTAAAATACCGGGCAGTTTTTCGTTCAGAACTTTCTCACCCAAGTGATCCAGCTTCAGGTAAACGTGATCGCCGTCAGGACCACAACCACGACCTTCCAAAATTTCCAGAATCATCGACCGGGCTACTACGTCACGACCCGCCAAATCTTTCGCTGTGGGCGCATAACGCTCCATGAAGCGCTCGCCGTCTTTGTTGACCAGATAACCACCTTCACCACGGCAGCCTTCGGTTACCAAAGTACCAGCGCCTGCGATGCCGGTTGGGTGGAACTGCCACATTTCCATGTCTTGGACAGGGAATCCAGCACGCAACGCCATACCAATGCCGTCACCGGTGTTGATCAACGCGTTGGTTGTTGAAGCATAAATACGACCAGCACCACCAGTCGCAAACACAGTCGCTTTGGCCTTAATGTAAACTGTTTCACCGGTTTCGATACAAATCGCGGTGCAGCCAACAACCGCATTGTCTTGGTTCTTCACCAGATCTACTGCATACCACTCGTTCAAAAACTGAGTGCCGGCTTTCAGGTTGCCCTGATACAGCGTGTGCAGCAGCGCGTGACCGGTACGGTCGGCAGCAGCACAAGTACGTGCGGCCTGCCCGCCTTTACCGAAATCTTTTGACTGTCCACCGAAAGGACGCTGATAGATCCGACCATTTTCAGTACGTGAAAATGGTAGGCCCATGTGATCGAGTTCGAACACAGCTTGTGGGCCCACGCTACACATATACTCGATAGCTTCTTGGTCGCCGATGTAATCTGACCCCTTTACGGTGTCATACATGTGCCAGCGCCAATCGTCGTTCGGATCATCACTGGCAATGGCACAGGTGATACCACCTTGCGCAGAAACCGTGTGCGAACGCGTCGGGAATACTTTAGAGACCACAGCGGTCTTAACGCCGGACTGCGCCAACTGCAAAGCTGCGCGCATACCCGCACCACCACCACCAACGATGACGGCATCATATTCTAAGGTTCTGATATTAGTCATGTTCTATACACCCCATACTGCGTCAAAGGCCACCACAAAATAGACGAACAACACGAGGCCAAGTATGACAAGAAAGGCCAAACGCAGACCCGTTGACTTGATGTAGTCGGTCGCAACCGTCCACATACCGATCCAAGCGTGTGCGATTACCGCTAGAATCGTTAATAAGGTGAATAGTTTCATCCAGCCTTGCGCAAACAAGCCAGTCCAGGCTTCATAGGACCACTCAGGCTGCACCAAGAAATACGCCACCATAAATAGGGTATAAGCGGCGAGGACAACGGCGGATAAACGCTGGATTATCCAATCAGACAAACCGTTGCGACTGAAATTCGTGACACTGCTTACCATACCCAAACTCCTGCCAGTACAAAAAGAATAACGCTGATTACCAGAGTAATTTGAGCGCCCAGCTTACCGCCTTCTTTTGTTTCACCCAGGCCGCCATCCATTATTAAATGCTTGATACCTGCCACAAGGTGATATCCCAGTGAACACAGAAGGCCCCATGTAATAAATTTGGCCAAGCCATGATTCATTACTGCCTGCGCTGTCGCAAAATCCGCTGGAGAAGCCAGTGACTTATGCAGCATCCACACCATAAAGGCTGAGCCTATCAGCAAGAAAATGCCGGAAATTCGGTGCAAGATGGACGTTAACGCAGCGAGAGGGAGAGAGATCGTAGTTAGGTCTAGGTTTACAGGTCTGTCTGCTTTCACGGCTGAAGACACTCTCTTTTAGTTTTGTTAGTCGGCATGAAATTTATTAGGAACAGATTGTGTTCCAAAACCCATGCATGAGGGCTGAAAACGTGGGCGATTATAGTGTCCACCCTGCGCAATTACAAACCATCAAGACAAGTTTTCCCACGCTATTTATTAATAATGACTATAGAAACGAACTATGGCCGTGCACTTGCCTATTTGGTGTACACTCACGACGCATTGTGGTCGCACACAACACTAAAGTTTCGGAGCTAACCAGTAAAAAATTGACAAAATCAGCCCGACCTCTATAGTTGTGCGCATTTTTCACAGGTCTGTTGTTGTTTAGAATTAGACCATGGTATAAGAAGACACCGACTCGCCTGCTGAATACCATTCCACACTCACTCTTTTTTACCAAGCCTAAGGAGGCCGCATGACTGACCAGAAAGCGACCTTGATGATTGACGGCAAAGAGCCGATCGAACTACCTATCTATAGCGGCACAATGGGGCCAGACGTAGTAGATGTTCGTGGTTTGCTTAAGCACGGGTTGTTCACCTATGACCCAGGCTTTGTGTCGACAGCGTCTTGTGATTCCGAAATAACCTACATCGATGGTGACAAGGGCATTCTTCTGCATCGCGGCTACCCTATTGAGGAACTGGCGGACAACGCCGACTACCTTGAGACTTGCTACTTGTTGCTGTACGGCAACTTGCCGACGAAAGAAGAAAAGGCCAAGTTCAACCATATGATCATGCACCACACCATGGTGCACCAGCAGATCCATACCTTCTTTGATGGCTTCCGCCGCGACTCTCACCCGATGGCCATCATGGTGGCGGTGGTTGGAGCACTGGCAGCGTTCTACCATGACTCGCTGGACATTACCGACAAAGACCACCGCGAAATCACCGCCCATCGCCTGATTTCCAAGATGCCTACTCTGGCTGCGATGGTTTACAAATACTCAATCGGTCAGCCATTTACTTTCCCGCGCAATGACCTCGATTACGCGTCAAACTTCCTGCATATGATGTTTTCCAACCCATGTGAGGAGTATAAGGTGAACCCTGTTATGGCTGCGGCCATGGACAAGATCTTCATCTTGCACGCCGATCACGAGCAAAACGCCTCTACATCGACCGTGCGACTGACCGGCTCTACTGGGGCCAACCCCTTCGCGTGTATTTCTGCAGGCATTGCAGCGCTTTGGGGACCTGCTCATGGCGGCGCTAACGAAGCCGTACTGTCAATGCTGGAAGAAATTGGCGACGAGTCCAACATTGAAACCTACATCGCCAAAGCCAAAGACAAGAACGATCCGTTCCGTCTGATGGGATTTGGTCATCGGGTATACAAAAATTACGATCCACGTGCCAAGGTAATGAAAGCACACGCAGATGAAGTGTTGAAAGAGCTGGGTCAGGTAAACGATCCGCTGCTGAAAATAGCCATGAAGTTGGAAAAGATCGCTCTGGAAGACGAGTACTTCGTACAGAAGAAACTCTATCCTAACGTCGATTTCTATTCTGGCATCCTGTTGCGTGCCATGGGCATACCAACGTCCATGTTCACGGTGATTTTCGCGCTCGGCCGTACGGCCGGCTGGATTGCGCACTGGAAAGAGATGGTCGGTGGTGACTACCGCATTGGTCGCCCTCGCCAGCTGTATAAAGGCGAAACAGCGCGCCAGTATCCGAAGAAGTAACCAGGTAGGGCGGCGTGTTTACACCCGCCGATCCACTGGCATCCTCACAGAGGTGTAATGCCAGCATAAAAAAGCCACCCTAGGGTGGCTTTTTTGTATCCAAGCGGATCTCCTACTACGTTTTCGCCTTCGGCTTCGCTTTCGCTTTGGGTTTCGCTTTGGCCTTAGGCTTGGCTTTTGCCTTTGCCGGTGCAGCAGACTGCACCACCCACTTGCCATTCTCAAAGAACGCGCGCCAGCGAGTGTCTTTGCCGTCGACTTCTGTTGACAAGTAATGCTCCTGCGTCTTCCGACTGAAGCGGATCAACGTAGGATTGCCATCACCATCCTCCGTCGGACCACTGAACAAGAAGTCGTACTTTACGTCAACCTCAGCTTTATGCGGCATTATCTCGTGCAGATAAGGCGCACGCGTCTCGCGGTTCTTAGGGAACTGACTGGCTGCCAAAAACAAGCCTGCTGCACCATCACGCAATACATAGGTATCGTCCACCTTCTGGCATTGCAGTTCAGGCAATGGCACTGGATCCATTTTTGGCGGCGCAGGCTCACCGCTGCGCAACAGTTTGCGCGTGTTCTTACAGGCATCGTTAGTACAGTCAAAGTACTTACCAAAACGGCCGGTTTTTAACTGCATTTGCGAGCCGCACTTGTCGCATTCTAAGGTGGGTCCGTCGTAGCCTTTCAGGCGGAACTTACCGGCTTCGACTTGAAAACCATCGCAGTCTGGGTTGTTACCGCAGATGTGAATTTTGCGCTCTTCATCAATGATGTAAGCATCCATTGAGGAATCACACTTGTGACAACGACGCTTCTGGCGCAGCTCTTTTACTTCAGCTTCTTCGTCGTCCTGACCAACAAACTCGTCAGCAGAAACCAGATTTAAGGTCTGTTTGCAGCGTTCTTTGGGCGGTAAGTTATAGCCCGAACAGCCCAAAAACACACCAGTGGTTCCGGTCCGAATCATCATCTTCCGGCCACATGCTGGGCAGTCGATGTCGGTCAGCGTCGGCATATTACCGCGCATACCACCATCGTCTTGATCTGCTGTTTCCAAGCGGCCAGAAAAATCACGGTAGAAGTCGTTTAACTCCTGCTTCCAGTCGCGCTCGCCCTTAGCGACTTTATCCAACGCCTCTTCCATACGTGCCGTGAAGTCGTAATTCATCAGGTTAGAAAAGCTCTCTGACAAACGACCCGTGACAATTTCACCCATTTTTTCCGCATAGAAACGACGACTTTCCAGCTTCACATAGCCACGATCTTGGATCGTTGAAATGATGGAAGCATACGTAGATGGCCGTCCAATACCGCGTTTTTCGAGCTCTTTGACCAGCGTCGCTTCGGTAAAACGCGCGGGCGGCTTGGTGAAATGCTGCTGACTTTCAATGCTGCTGACGGTCAGCGTCTCGCCGACGGACACATCCGGCAGCTCCAGATCTTCGTTGCTCTTCGGCTGACTCATGACCCGCGTGTAGCCGTCAAACTTCAGAATCCGACCTTTGGCGCGGAGCTGATAGTCGCCTGCCGCCACCGTGATGGTAGAACTCAAGTATTGCGCCGGCACCATCTGGCAAGCAATGAAACGGCGCCAAATCAGGTCGTATAAACGCAAAGCGTCCTGCTCCATGCCTTGCAGTGCAGCAGAACGCATTGTGGCATCGGAAGGACGGATGGCCTCATGTGCTTCCTGAGCGGCGTCAGAGCTCGAGTAGCGTACAGGGTCACTCGGCAGGTAGGCAGCACCAAACTCGTCACCAATGAGCTTACGCGCCGATGCAACGGCATCGGCACTCAGGTTGGTTGAGTCTGTACGCATATAGGTAATGTAACCCGCTTCATACAAGCGCTGCGCCATCATCATGGTTTTCTTAACTGTGAAGCCCAGACGGTTACTGGCGGCTTGCTGTAACGTCGACGTAATAAAGGGGGCATTAGGGCGCGACTGAGTCGGTTTATCGGCCCGTTCAGACACCACAAGGTCGTATGAGCGCAGTTTCGCCTCATGGGCCCGCGTATCGGCTTCATTCGTTGGGCGGTACTCTTTATCACCTACGCGAGCGACCTTTAGCGGCAACTCGACACCAAGCCCAGTAATGGTTTCGGCCAGCGTATCCCAGTATTCTTCCGGGTTAAATTTGCGAATTTCTTGTTCTTTCTCAACGATCAACTTCACAGCAACACTTTGCACCCGTCCGGCAGACAGGCCACGCGCCACTTTTTTCCACAACAGCGGCGAAACCATGTAGCCGACGACGCGGTCAAGGAAGCGACGCGCTTGCTGGGCATTCACACGGCTGACATTCAGCTCACTGGGTTTAGCAAAAGCAGACTGAATCGCTTTTTTGGTGATCTCACTGAACACAACCCGCTTATAGGGCGCCACGTCACCAATGGCTTCCTTGAGGTGCCATGCAATGGCCTCCCCTTCGCGGTCCAAATCCGTTGCGAGATAGATTTGATCAGCGTCTTTCGCCAAGCGCTTAAGTTCGTCGACAACCTTTTCTTTGCCAGGCAGAATCTCGTAATGCGCCTGCCAATCATTTTCCGGGTCTACACCCATACGCGCGATGAGCTGCGAACGAGCTTTGTCTTTTTTGTACTGTTCTTTTTTGTCCGCGGGCATAGCACGGGTTTTCGCCGCTTGCTTCGCGCGCTCGGTGGCATCAACTGGTTTACTCTGGCCAGAGGTAGGCAAGTCTCGAATATGACCAACGCTCGACTTCACCACGAAACCGGGACCAAGGTATTTATTGATCGTCTTGGCTTTGGCCGGGGACTCAACGATTACTAAAGACTTTCCCATAAGGCTGTAATATCTGCTCGTATTAAATTTTGAAAAGGCCGGCGAGGTATAACGGTTTGATTCTCGCAGGTCAAGTGTTGTAAACGACTATTGTTTTTTCATGCTAGAATAAATCACTACAACGTCAAGCCTTCAGGAGTCGATGGCCGATGCTATGGTTTCTCGCTTTGTTCGTGTTCTTAATGATACTTGTGGGCGCTCTGTGGATGGGTCAGCTGTCTACAGACCGGTTTCAAGAAGACGTGCAACGTAAGCAGCGTGCGGGCCTGCTAAAGCGTCGTTGTGTAGAAATCGAGGAATTGACTACAAGCCTACTGAGATACGACAACAATGAAAACCTCGTCGTCGCAATCACCGAATTTTTAATCAGCGAAATCAAAAAACGTCACGACCTTATGCCTGACGATCCTGATATTCCAGGTGAGTTAGAACGCGCACAGCATCGCATTGACAACGTGTCTGAACTGGTTGGTAGGGGCGAAGTACACATCCCGACCAATGACTTTGAGATCGATGAGTTGCGCAAAGAAATAGGCCGCATTTTGAAGCTGATCAAAGTCATGTACCCGCAGGGCTTCTTTCTCGAAGAGGACTTCATGGCTCACACAAACCGCATGAAGACCCTACTACTGAAAACCGAAATCAACGCTTATGTGCAACAAGGCAAGGTCGCCCTCAAGCTCGGTGACCGCCTAACTGCGGCCTCCTATTTCAAGCACGCAAAGGAAAAGCTAGTGGCCAGTGAGCAGAGCTTTCCTGAGCGTACAGACATGGTGAAGCGCATTTCGAAAATGATCTCCAGCATCTATTCCACTGAGAAAGAGTTCGACAGCGTGACGGAAGCCATGCAGTCTGGTCGGTTTGACTTAAACCTCACTGGCGTTGCGCCTGATCAAGAGTCGAATGGCGATGCCAACAATGACGAGGGCAGCGATTCGACCGACAGCCCAGAAGCCACCGACGAAAAAGAGCCTGTAGAAACAACAAAAGCCTAGTTCGTAAGCCATCAGGCACGCTGAAAGCGTTTTATCTCTTTACCGTTCACAACAACCGTATCATTGAACATGGCGAGCGGGCGAACCCAAAAGCCAAGGTCGCCATACATGCATTGATAGTGCACCAACCACTCCTCGGTTTCAGAATGGCGCACCATACCCACTACACGGTACTCCCCTCCTTTATAGTGTCTGTATAAACCAGGTTCGGGTGAATTCTGAGGTTGTTGCATGGGATACCTTTATTTTACTTTCACACAGCTTTCATTATGGGCATAAAAAAGGCGGCTATCTACTAGCCGCCTTTTTATTGGACGCCACTAAGAACGTCGCGCGCGAAGTTATGGCCAGGCAAAATTTGCCGAGAACGCGCAGTTTACTATTAGTAAATGAGCATTTGAGACAAATTTTAACACCGCCATAACGAGCGCAGCTGTTATTAGCCGTCGAAACGCTCAATAACCGTGGAAATACCCTGCCCCAGACCAATACACATGGTCGCCAAGCCAAATTGACCGCCCTTCTCTTCCATAACGTTCAGTAACGTACCTGTGATACGCGCACCGCTACAGCCGAATGGGTGACCCAAGGCAATCGCGCCGCCGTGCAGGTTCACTTTGTCGGTCATCTTGTCCAGCACCTTCAAGTCTTTCAATACAGGCAATGCTTGCGCTGCGAAGGCTTCGTTCAGCTCGATGTAGTCGATGTCGTCAATGGTCATGCCTAACTGCTTCAATGCCTTCTTAGAAGCAGGCACAGGGCCATAACCCATGATCGACGGATCAACACCGGCCAAGGTCATAGCACGGATGACCGCACGTGGCTTAACACCCAGCTCTTGTGCTTTCTTCCAAGACATCACCAACATTGCTGACGCGCCGTCGCTGATCTGAGAAGACGTACCGGCTGTTACCGTGCCGCCCTTAGGATCAAACACAGGGCGCAATTCAGCTAGTTTCGCCACGGTGGTTTCCGGACGGATCGTTTCATCCTGTGTCAGCATGAATGGCGTGCCGTTTTCGTCGTGACCTTCGATGGGCTGAATTTCCTTCGCAAAGGCGCCTGACTCAGTGGCGGCCTGCGCCAACTGGTGCGAGCGATAAGCAAATTCATCTTGCGCTTCACGAGTGATACCGTGCATCTTGCCCAACAGCTCTGCTGTGAGGCCCATCATGCCGGCCGCTTTCGCTGCACGTTTACTCAATGCCGGGTTGGGATCAACACCGTGCATCATGTCCACGTGGCCCATGTGCTCAACGCCGCCGATCAGGAAGAAGTCGCCGTTGCCGGATTGAATACCCTGAGAAGCGATGTGCAAGGCAGACATGGAAGAACCACACAGACGGCTAACCGTTTGTGCCGGCACCGTATGCGGCACTTTTGTCATCAACTGCATCATCCGGGCCACGTTCCAGCCCTGTTCTTTAGTCTGGTTTACACAACCCCAGATGATGTCATCGATTTCCGATGGATCAAGGTTAGGGTTACGAGCCAGCAGGCCGTCTACCAGTTGTGCACTGAGGTTCTCAGCACGGGTGAAACGGAAACTGCCGCCCTTGGAGCGACCCATTGGCGTACGCAGAAAATCAACGATTACTGCATCATTTGGTTTCAAATTCATTGCTTACTCCCCTCAGGCATTCTTGTAGTAGGTTTCACCGTTAGCGGCCATTTCGCGCATGCGATCGGTTACGCGGTACAGTGCACCCAGGTCAGCCAGTTTGTCGGCGCGCTTGACGATCTCATCCAGACCCACTTCATCCATATACTTCAGGATGCCACCACGGAATGGAGGGAAACCAAGGCCATAGATCAGACCCATGTCGGCGTCTGCCGGTGAAGCAACGATCTTCTCTTCCAAGCACATGGCAACTTCAATGCACATTGGGATCATCATGCGATCGATGATGGCATCAGCTTCCAGTTCCTGCTTAGGACCGGCAACACTGCTCACCAACTTGATAGCCTCTTCGTCGACCGACTTCTTCTGCTTACCTTTCTTGTCCAGCGTGTAGGCATAGAAGCCCTTGCTGTTCTTTTGACCCAGTCGGCCTTCGTCATACATGACGTGCATGGCTGAACGGAAGTCTTGACCCATGCGCTCGGGGAAGCCTTCGGCCATAACGCTTTGAGCGTGTACGCCCGTATCCAGACCCACGACGTCCAGCAAATAAGCAGGACCCATTGGCCAACCGAAACGCTCCATGACCTTATCAATCGCTTGGAAATCTACACCGTCACGCACCAGCATGGCAAAGCCAGCGAAGTACGGGAACAATACGCGGTTTACGTAGAAGCCAGGGCAGTCGTTGACCACGATGGGTGATTTGCCCAGCTTCTTGGCATAGGCGACAACGGTTGCGATGGTTTCATCGGAGCTGTCTTTACCACGAATAACTTCTACCAACGGCATACGGTGCACTGGGTTGAAGAAGTGCATGCCGCAGAAGCGCGTAGGATCTTTCAGTGCGGTCGCCAAACTGTCGATAGAAATCGTCGAGGTGTTACTGGCGATGACGGCTTTCTCACCCACTTTGGTTTCAACTTCTGCTAATACCGCGTGCTTAACCTTGGGGTTTTCAACAACAGCTTCAACCACAACGTCAACTTGATCGAAGTCACCGTAGCTCAGCGTCGGACGAATGTCGTTGAGCACATTGGCCATGCCCATGATGTCCATCTTCTTACGTTCAACCTGCTTGCTCAACAACTTGGCCGCTTCATCCAGACCCAGTTTGATGCCAGCGTCATTGATGTCTTTCATGTAGATTGGCGTGCCTTTCGAGGCGCTCTGGTAAGCGATACCGCCACCCATAATGCCCGCGCCCAACACGGCAGCTTTGTTGACCGGGCGTGCCAGTTCTTCCCACTGTTTGGCGGTTTTCTTCAGGGCTTGGTCGTTCAGGAACAAGCCGACCAGGTTGCGAGCGACTGAACTGCGCGCTACCGTGGCAAAATTCTTTGCTTCTACCTTTAGCGCGTCATCGCGCTCCATACCGGCGTGCTTCTGGATGGTTTTAATGGCCAAAACAGGTGCTGGGTAGTTAGGACCAGCCTGACCAGCAACGAAGCCTTTGGCGGTCTCGAACGACATCATGCTTTCGATGCTGTTCAAGTGCAGCTTGCCGGTTTTCTCAGCACGGCGCGCTTTATAGTCAACAGAACCGTCGATGGCACGTTGCACCAAATCAATCGCCGCATCAAACAATTTGTCATTGTCCACAACCGCATTGACTGCGCCATCAGCCAGCGCGGCATCAGAACGCTTTTCACTGCCTGCGCAGATCCACTCAATGGAGTTGTCAGCGCCAATCAAGCGTGACAGACGCACGGTGCCGCCGAAACCGGGGAAGATACCCAGCTTAACTTCAGGCAGACCGACTTTGGCCTTAGGAGCCATCAAGCGGAAGTCGCAAGCCAAACAGAATTCGAAGCCACCACCCAACGCCAGACCATTGATGGCCACGGCGGTAGGGAACGGCAGATCTTCCAGACCATTGAAGATGGCGTTAGTTTGCAGGATACCGTCGATCAGCACATCTTCTTCCTGCTGAAACATGGTCAGGAATTCTGTGATGTCTGCACCCACAATGAAGGCTTCTTTGGCGCTGGTCGCGACCAAACCTTTAATGCCCGAGGTTGCGGCCATTGCTTTAACGGCAGCATCCAGCTCCAACAATGTCAGACGGTTAAACTTATTGACTGATTCGCCTTTCAGGTCAAAAACCATGTGCGCGATATTATCGCTACGCAGTTCCACCTGAATCGCATCACCCTGATAGATCATAAGGTTGCTCCGTTTTTGTGGTTTGTTGTGTCATTCTGACGCAAATGACGAAACAAACAAGTAATTTAAACGCTTGTTTGAATATAGGCGTAAACTGAGTTTTTTCCGCCTTGGAGTCAAACGAAAATCAGCGTCTGCAATCAGAAAATAGGGTTGTTCGGCCGAAAGGCTATTTTTAATGAAATTACTTCACAAAGAACTGGTCGCGAAATCTTTCCAGCAGGGTTTTCACCTCGACCACCTGTGCAGGACCGCCTCGCTCATCGAAACCGATGGCAACACCGTCTGGCAGTATAGCCAACAAATCGGTCCAGGGTGGCATTTGATCCAGCGCCGTATTAAGGCGCTCCAACTGCTTGCCAGTTAAACGATATTCCGGCTTTTCCCAGCGCCAACAATCCACTAGACCATAGCCCGATTCGCCTGTCGTGCGCAGCAAAATATACTCGGGTGCGCCCTTAATACGCGGCGCTCCCAACTTGTAAGCGGTGTATATTTTGTTCTTTTTATCAATCCGCCCTTCCAAACTGAGGTCTGGCGCAGTAATGCTGGTTACGCGCAGGCCCAAGGTAACGGCGTAAGCGCGTATTTCAGCAAGCCTTTTCTCCGCTTTACTGGGCATGACCCACAATAGAGAACCAGTCAAACTGAGTACAACTAGGGCAATAAAAAGGACGGTAAAAGTCATAGTTTCTCGTAAGGCGCTAGGTCAGTGGCTGCCAGAAAAGCAGGCCGGATTTTTTGCAGCTGGGTTTCCAGCGAATAAGACACACTGGATGCCATGGTGAAAAAACTGAGCAACGCTTTTAAATTTGAGTCACCCTGACAGGCTCCATGCACACGCTGCCACATAGCTTGGTTTACCAACTGCAGTTCCTTGTTCAGGTCGATCAGTCCTTCCAGTGACCAATCGGCTGAGTCCTTGTCATTGTGATGGAAGTACTGACGCAGCAAATAGGTACCCACGCTACGAATAATGAACTCGCGCTGTGAGGCAAACGGTAAATGTGTTACCGCCATGGGCTTCAGCTTACTCAATATCGGGCAGGCACAACTCGCCATCAGCAGCCCCATCAATGAACGCAGGCCCTCTTCTATTCCCGTATGTTTAAAATATTCGCGCTCTGGCGACTTCACCGTAATACTCGCTTTGCGCAGGGCTGGTAAAGTACTGAAGTCCTCAATGACCTTTTGCAAATCAACGGCCGCCGGGCATCGTTCATGCTCCTTGGCGCTGAGTGGACAATTAGTACACTGGTTATTACCCAGCAAGGTCCAGCTGGCAGGCTCTGCCGCTCGCGTGGTACTGACTTCTTCATGATCGGTGGCAATGATATACGACAGCACAGTGGCGCTGTCATCCAATGCAATAGAGTATTCTATGGCCATGTAACCTTCTTATTATTAATACTGGAAATTCTAGGGGCTATTTGGTCGCCCATCACCCCTACTCGCAACATCAATTTCCACATTCCTTATGGCGCGAAGACAATCGCTCTCTAGCCCCCCAACTCAACCCAACGCTCAAGCAAGGCTTCTAACTTTGCTTCTTTGTCGGCCAGCAGGTTCAGTGTCGCCTGAACGGCGTGCTGTTCTTGGGTATAAAACGTCGGTTCAGCTACGGTGTTATGGAGCTCAGCGATCTCTTGCTCCAACGCCGCCATTGTGTCCGGCAATTGGTCCAGTTCACGCTGATCTTTGTAGCTCAATTTTTTCGGCTTCGGCCCGGCACTCGCCTGAGCGGCGGCCACCGCCGGCTTAGCTTTTGGCTTTTTTTCCGGAGCTGCCATTGCTTCCTGTTTCGACCAAAACTCAAACCATTCACGATAACCGCCGACGATAGGAATCACCTGTCCATTACCGGGCATTCCCCAAACCTTGGTGGCTACATTATCAACAAAGTAACGATCATGACTGATCAAGATCACAGTTCCGGGAAAATCTGCAATCAATTCTTCCAACAACTCTAACGTGTCGATGTCCAAGTCGTTGGTTGGCTCATCCAGTACCAGCATGTTCGCTGGCTGGCTGAACAAGCGCGCTAACAGAAGACGATTGGCCTCGCCGCCGCTCAGTGACTTGACTGGGCTGCGCGCGCGCTTGGGTGAGAACAGAAAACGCTCCAAGTAGGTAATGACGTGTACTTTTTTATTGTTGATTTCGATGAAGTCACGTCCTTCCGATACGGTATCCATCACCGTCTTTTCCGGGTCCAATTGATGTCGACCCTGGTCGAAGTACGCTACATTTAGGTTGGTTCCTGTAACCAAGGTGCCGCTTTGTGGCTGAATCTGACCCAGCAGTATTTTGATCAACGTCGTCTTACCGATGCCGTTGGCGCCCACCAGTGCAACGGTTTCGCCGCGCATCACTTCGGTGGTCAAATTCTCTACAATGCGCTGACCGGGATAATGAAAGGTCAGGTTTTCGAGATCAAACACCAGCTTACCGCTGCGATCTGCTGCCTGTACCTGTATGTCTGCTTTACCGCCCAAATTACGGCGCTGTGAACGTTCTTGACGCAACGCCTCCAGACGCCTTACTCGTCCCTCGTTACGAGTGCGGCGCGCTTTGACGCCCTGACGAATCCACGCTTCTTCTTGTGCCAAGCGCTTGTCGAACAAGGCGTTTTGCTCAGCCTCAATGGTGAGTCGTTCTTCGCGATTATCGACAAAGTTTTCATAAGGTATCGGGTAGCGATACAACTGGCTGCGATCCAACTCAACAATCACTTCGGCCACGGCATCAATAAAGCTCCGGTCGTGACTGATAAAAATCACCAAGCCGCGAAATTCTTTCAGCCACGTTTCTAACCAACGGATGCTCTCAACGTCTAAATGGTTGGTAGGCTCGTCCAGCAGCAACACATTGGGCTCTTGAATGGCTGCGCGAGCAATCAGCGCCTTCCGACGCCACCCGCCAGACAACTGCGACATAGTCGCACTGCCATCAAGGCTGAAACGTTGCAGTACGGCTTCAATGGTGGCCATCAATGGCCAGGCGTTGTTTTCTTCGATCCACTGCTGCACTTTTTCAACGTCCGGGTGATCCGGCGTGGTCATCAGCAATTTCTCATAACGCAGTATGTATTCCGCCGCCTTCCCCGCCCCGCTCAAAATAAAGTCTCGTACCAGCGTTTCATCCGGTAACGGCAACTCTTGAGGTACATAGCCAATGCGGGCATCGTCGGACCAGCCTACACTGCCTTGGTCAGGCGATTCCGCACCGGCTAGAATACGCATCAAGGTGCTCTTTCCCTCACCATTGCGGCCAACCAAACATATTTTTTCTGATTCTGTTTGGTTCCAGTTGAGGTTATCGATAACCGGCTCAGAGCCGTAAGCGTGGTAAAGGTTCTGTAAAACGAGGGTAGGCATAGAAAAAAACTTCAGACCGTAAAGGAAACAGGTCCGTATAATACGCTTCCTTCTACGGCTTGTCGTGCTCAGACAGTGTGCAATAGGTGACAAATATCACTGGGTACTGTGCTGTCAACGTGGCATGGTATGCCCCGCAATTTTAAGTACGCTGCCGGAATACCGGCAGCCATATTTCTTACAGTCTACGCTTAGGTAATCACAGCATGGGAAGTCAGTTGAAAAAGTATCTCGGTCAAGCCGCCGCCATCCTCATTATGATATTGCTGACCATATGGATGTACTCCGGTATCGACGGTGACCTTATGCCGTCTGGCGAACGTGATACTACTCAGTCCAATGCAATACCGCGCGTGCAAACACAAGTCATTGCCTCGGAATCTGTTCAACGGGTACTGGAAGTCAGCGCTGAAACCAAGGCTAACCGCTCGGTTGACATTAGAGCCCAATGGTCTGGTGAGGTGAAAGAGCTGTTACACCGACGCGGTGACCGCGTTCAAGCGAGAGATGTTATTGCTCGACTGGATCGCGGTGAATTGCCAGAACGACTTTTGTCGGCGCAAGCCCTTGAGCAACAGCGCAAGGTTGAACTTGATGGCGTTCGCACGCTGGTGAGTCGCGGACTGCAAAACACCACCAACCTTGCCGCAGCAGAGACCGCCTACGCTGACGCCATTGCGAACCGTCGCAGCTTGGAGCTGCAGCTCCAACACACCAACATTCGTGCGCCTTTCGCCGGTGTGATCGAAACCTTAAATATTGAATTAGGAAGTTATGTCCAGGCGGGTGGCTCAGTAGCGCACTTGAACGACTTCTCTCCCTTGATGATTACGGCTCAAGTATCGGAAAACGATGTTATTAATCTGCGCCCGGGCCAAAGTGCTGACGTATGGTTGGTATCCGGCGAAACGCTGGAAGGCGAAGTGTCCTTCGTTGGCACCCAAGCCCGCGCCGCTACCCGCACCTTTGATGTTGAAGTTGCCTCTAAGACTGCTGTTCCGTCTCCCAGTGCTGGCGTGACTGCACGGGTACATTTTGCTTTGCCGGCTCGCAATGCTCATTTTATTAGCCCAGCGCTACTGACCCTGGACCAAGCTGGCAACCTCAGCCTTAAAATTGTAACGCCCGAGCAGCGGGTCGCGCTCGTAAACGTCGATATCGTTAAATCCTCCACGCAAGGGGTCTGGGTCAGTGGGCTACCTAATCCAGCACAGATCATTACTGTCGGTCAGGGCTTTGTGTCTCATGGCGACCTTGTTGAAGCGGTGGTGACGGAGTAGTTATGATTGCAATTATTAATGCTGCCTTAAACCGGGTCAGAACGGTCCTACTACTCTTTATTCTCATCGTTATCGCTGGCATCAGTGCGTTCCGGTCGATACCACAGGAAGCCCAACCGGACATCACAGTCCCCTTCGTATACATCTCATTGGGCTTGGAAGGCATATCGCCGCAGGATGCTGATCGCCTGCTCGTGCACCCCATCACACAACAGATTAAAAGCCTGGAAGGCCTTAAAGAGTATTCCTCGGTAGCCACCGAAGGCCATGCCTCGGTAACCTTGGAGTTTGATTCATCCGTCGACATCGACAAGGCGCTGGACGACGTGCGCCGTCAGGTTGACCGCGCGAAGAACGACCTCCCCGCCGATGCGGATGAGCCTACGGTTAATGAAATCAATCTGGCGCTATTTCCGGTAATCAACGTAAACCTGTTCGGTGACCTTGATGACCGTGTACTTTATGCCGTGGCAGATGCCTTGCAGTCGCAAATTGAATCATTGCCTGGCGTTTTAGAAGCGCCCATTTTGGGCAAGCGTGACGA
Organism: Salinispirillum sp. LH 10-3-1; assembly: GCF_030643825.1. Lineage (GTDB taxonomy): Bacteria > Pseudomonadota > Gammaproteobacteria > Pseudomonadales > Natronospirillaceae > Salinispirillum. The sequence goes on along the minus strand of NZ_CP101717.1, from coordinate 1,673,926 downwards.
GATTGCGGAGATTATTGTCAGTCCATCGATGCTCGCGAGCTACAACCTGTCCAATGAAGAGTTGGTCAATACCGTACGCCGTAACAATCAGTTGGTTGCCGCGGGTAATCTCGACACCGGTGCGGGTCGCTTCTCGGTCAAAGTACCCGGTTTATTGGAAACTGAAGAAGACATCCTCAACCTACCTATTAAATCGGTCGACAACAGCGTCGTGCGTTTTCGTGATGTCGCTATTGGGCAACGCACCTACGCCGATTTCCAGCAAATATCGCGCGTGAACGGGCAGCCGGCTGTAACGCTGGAAGTCACCAAGCGCGTCGGTGAGAACCTTATTGGTACCATCCAAGACGTCAAAGACACTGTTGAAGCGTCGCGCCATCTATGGCCAGAAGGTTTGCAAGTCATCTACACAGCCGACCAGTCCACGGAAATTGAGCAGACGCTGCGCGACCTGTTCAACAGCGTGATACTGGCGACCATCCTTGTTGTCGTGGTCATGCTGTGGACATTAGGACCACGTTCGTCCATTTTGGTCGGCATCGCGATTCCCAGCTCCTTCCTGGCCAGTATACTCATCCTCTATTTGATGGGCATTACGCTGAACATCATTGTGCTGTTCGCCTTGATCCTCTGCGTTGGTATCTTGGTAGATGGCGCCATCGTTGTGACCGAGTACGCCGATCGCCGCATGGCTGAAGGTGCGCCGCGAATCAAAGCCTATCGAGAAGCGTCAACACGCATGGCGTGGCCAGTGATTTCCTCCACGGCTACAACGTTGGCCGTGTTTATGCCGCTGCTGTTCTGGCCCGGTATTGTGGGTGACTTTATGAGCTACCTGCCGATCACTGTCATAGTGACGCTCGGTGCATCCTTGGTAGTAGCTCTCATTGTCATACCCTCCTTGGGGACTATTTTTGGCAAACCTGCCGTAGTATCGGCACGCCAACGGCGAAACCTTGCGGCGGCTGCCGAAGGTGACGTTGATCGCATGACGGGTTTTTCCGGTGCCTACGTATGGGCGCTCAGCAAGATGTTGCACGTACCTGTTCTTGTATTGGCGGGCGTGTTCTTCATCATCGCCACGCTGGGAGCGTCTTACGCCAAGTTCGGGACCGGTGTCGAATTTTTCCCGAACATCGACTCTGACTTTGGCAATATCACCGTACGCGCGCGCGGCAACCTGTCGTTGACCGAACGCGACTACTTGGTACGCCAAGTTGAAGACCGTATTCTGGGTATGCGGGAAGTGAAGTCCATCAATACGCTGACCTCTGGCGGCACCATGAACAACTATTCCGCCGACACCATTGGCGTCTTCCAGCTGGAGTTTGTGCACTGGGAGTTTCGTGGCACCGGTCAGGAAGTGATGGATCAGATCGTCGCGCAAACGGCTGACATTCCAGGCATTATCGTGGAGAAAAAAGCCCTGGCGATGGGCCCGACCGCCGGTGTCGACATTCAATTGGATTTCCTATCGGACAATCCGCAAGACTTACGACGCGCCGTTGAGTTTGTGACCAACCGCCTGATGAATGACCAGCGCTTTTCGGACGTTTCAAACAACCTTCCACTGGACGGTTTGGAATGGCGCATTGACGTTGACCGAGAAGCCGCCAGTCGATTTGGGGCGGATCTCGCGTCGGTTGGCAACGCTTTAAAAATGATCACCACAGGCTTAACCATTGGCACCTTTCGCCCGGCGGACAGCGACGAAGAGTTGGATATCCGAATTCGCTATCCGTTTGATGGTCGGGATCTGGACCAAATTGAGCGATTAACGATCTCCGCCCGTGGTGAACAGGTGCCTATATCCAACTTCATTGAACGTCGGGCTCAGGGTATTGAAGGTGATTTATTGCGCACCAACGGCCAGCTATCGAATCGCTTGGAAGCCAATGTACGCAGCGACTACGCCGTAGCCGATGTAATTACCGAGTTGACCCGCGACTTCCCGCGCTGGGTAGAATCCGGCGAATTTCCCGACACCGTGCGGCCGGTATTTCGTGGTGACCAGGAAAACCAGGATGAGTCGTCGCAATTTCTAGCCGCAGCCTTTGGTATCGCGTTGTTTATGATGCTGGTGATTCTGGTCACCCAGTTCAATAGCATTTATCAGGCGTTGGTTATCTTAAGCGCCATTGTGTTCTCGTCGGCCGGTGTTTTGCTGGGTCTACTGATTACAGGAAAACCCTTTGGTATCGTAATGTGTGGCGTCGGTATTATTGCCTTGGCAGGTATTGTGGTGAACAACAATATCGTCTTGATCGATACCTATAACAAGCTAAAAAGCGATGGTGACAGCCCTTACCAGGCGGCTATTAAAACCGCTGCACAGCGTTTGCGCCCTATCCTGCTGACCACCATCACAACGATCCTAGGCTTAATGCCACTGGTGTTGCAGGTAAATCTGGACTTGATGGCACGCTCCTTCACGGTCGGTGCACCCTCTGCTCAGTGGTGGACGCAACTCTCGACGGCCATTGCGGGTGGTTTGGCTTTTGCTACGGTACTGACGCTGGTGCTCACACCTTGTTTGCTGGTCGGTATCGACAACACCTTGGCTAAAGTTAAATCTTGGTATAATCGACCCCGTCGACCGAAAGAGCTCAGTGACGACGCCATCGAAGCATCTGCGGAAAGCTAGCAGGCAGGGGTTTCACTTCAGGAGCAACACTGCCCGTTCATGGGCATAAAAAAGCGCCCTAGGGCGCTTTTTTGAATCTTTTTGGGCTAGGCGAACAATTCAGGCGGGTGTCGTTGGCAGTGGCTCGGCTTGCGGTTTGTCGGTCATCGCTGCGTGAAAGATACTGCCCAGCGTCAACGGTTTATCACATTCATTTACGACGGCATTCTGGCCAAAAACAGGATGCTTTTTCCATTGCGAAAACTGCAACAAATGTCGTAACACACGCGGCTCTCGCTCCACTGTACCGGGTCGTATAGTAATCACTGCGCAGCGCGTACAGGGCTTAACCACCGTCAAAAGATGATGGTCACCGCGTAAGGTCAACCAACTGTTCTCGCTCCAGGCTGGCGCACCGCTGAGCACAATATTAGGCCGAAACCGGCGCATATCGAGCGGTACTGGCGAGCCAACATTCAGAGCATTCAAAGAATCTGCCAGACATAACAACAACGGAAAGCCATCGGCAAAGCCAACCGTACGGTCGCTGTATTCGGGACTCGTGTGACGCGGTTGATCTGTCCGATAACGCACCAAGTAAACAGGCTCGGAGAAGTAGTTCGACAACCACTGATTCATGACTTCAGGTGCCATCAGTACTGCAACCTCGTCGGACCAAACGGTCGCGCGCACCCGCTGCGTGCATTGATTGGCGGTTACTATACACCGCTCCCCGTCTGGGGCTTCAATGGTCAATTGCTGGCCTAACACCGAGGCCTTAAACAACCCCAATAAAGGAAAACGACGTTGGCTCACGAAGGTGCCATTGCTGTCCATTAACATCCAACGACGGTCTTCCAGCGGACCATGTTCATCAAATTTCAAGCTGGCCACGGGGTTACCCGCCATACCTTTCACCGGATATACCCACAATTCACTGACCAGTAAGCTCACTGGTTATTCTCCTTGTTCTTTGAGTCTGTTTATTCCATACCAGAGATGGCGCGTATGCGGTCTTGGACCATATTGGCTAAAGAACCGGAATGGAATTTTGACAAAAAGGCGTCACAGCCCACTTTTTTCACCATAGCCTCATTGAAGCTACCGCTGAGTGACGTGTGCAATACGACGAATAAACCGGACAAACGAGGGTCTTTGCGCACTTCGGTGGTCAGCATATAGCCGTCCATCACGGGCATTTCAGCATCGGTCACCAACATAAGAAGTTTATTGGGCACGTCTTCGCCATCATCGGCCCACTTCTTCAAAATCGCTAACCCTTTGGCACCGTCCGTTGCCTGATGCACCTTGATACCAATACTTTCAAAGGTTGATGTGGCCTGCGACAACGCCGTATGCGAGTCGTCTACCATCAAAATTTCCATACCCTTAGCGCGCTCAATGACCGCGTCTTCTAAGGTGCCTTCGGGTATCTCTGTAACCGGCGGCTGCACATTAGACAGCACCTTCTCAACATCGATGATCTCAACGATGCGCTCTTCGAAACGGGTGATAGCCGTCAAAAAATGCGAACGACCGGAGCCCACTGGAGGCGGCATGATGTCTTCCCAGTTAAGGTTGGCAATACGATCCACCGCTCCGACCACAAAGGCCTGCACGCTGCTGTTGTATTCCGTCACAATAATGGTCGACTTGTCGTCTATTTCGATCGGGCGCATGCCAATGGCGTGACTGAGATCATAAACCGGCACCGTCATACCACGTAAGTGAATGACGCCATAGATAACCGGGTGCTGGCTTGGTATCAGCGTTATTTTAGGCAGGGTCAGTACTTCACGAACCTTGAAGACATTGATGGCAAAGAGTTGCGAGCCGCGCAGTTTAAATAACAGGATTTCCAGTCTGTTCTGCCCGACCAATTGGGTACGGCTATCAACGGAACTCATTAAATTGGACATACGCGGACACCCACTCTTAGCGACATGAAGAAAAGTGTAGCCGAATTCCGTATCGCTGGCTTAATTTCCTTATAAGCGGGTAGCATTGGCTGCCCGCCTCTACTCGTTTATACGAAATCAGAAAACTTCACAGCGGTTCCACTCACAACGCACCAGTTGGTATGTTGTATCCTGGCACTGAGCTTCATACACCTCGGTAGGCCAGTCATTCTTCAGCATAGCAATTTGTGGCTGCCGGCAACCAACCGCTGCCAGTGCGGCCTCTGTTTGATAAAAAGAGCGGCCAAAATCACGATTCGCCGAAGCTGGCGCGCGGCTACTGCGCAATGCATTTTGATCGACCCGAGCTTCTGTACTTAAGGCCACAAGCTCTGAATAATGACGTGCGTTGCGGCTAAGATCGCGGTCACCCGCACGGAAGCTTGCGAGTTCTTGCAAGCAGACCCGCTCCGGATTACGAGTGTCCAAGCGCTTAGCCACACTCTCTTGCATCTGTTGATCAAGCGCATAGCCGGCATTCATGGTAAAAAGCACTAAGCTCTCTTCACGTCGACTGTCAGCAAAAGATTCGAGCTCTCTGATAAAACCATAGTCTGCGGCTTGCATCATGGTCGCATTTCGGCGCCACCACTCGCGATCCGCTTCCCGTGCTTCAGCACTGGCTGGTCCGCTGACTCGGTCGCAAGCGGACACCAATGCACGTAACTCGGCTTCTGTTGAAAGAGCGTAGGCAACGGCTTCGTTTTTGTACTTAGCGCCAGAAGTAGCGCACCCAGCAATAGTGGCGATGGCAAAAATGCCTGTAATTAGCAGTGTCTTCTTCACTGTAGTCTCCTTACTGAGCCTGACAGGCTGATAGAAATGAACGAACATCACACTCGTCGAAAGGCCACTTTAACAAGCGGCCTGAATGGTGATCTTTTAGCACGGGGATTTCGGTACCATGAGCTTGCATGAGGGTGTCATCTGAGACGATATCGACCAGCTCGATCTGACACTCTGCAGAATTCACAAACGGAATGAGCACCTGCTCCGCTTGCTCACACAAATGACAATGAGACGTTTCGTAAAGAACCAATGACCGCACAGCAGGCTCCAATCTGAATGAATCCCTTCATTCTAGACAATAAGCAGCGGAATGACTACGACTGATGCCTGCTATTCATACCCGATGATTATCGAGCCATCATGGGCATGAGTGCCCGAGCAAAGTCGATCATTGCAGAGTTTTTCTTCGGATGACTGTTCAACGCATCCAACCAAGCGGGTTTCGCTAATACTTCAGGTTGATTACGTTGCAAATCAGCCAAGGCCTGCGCGTATTCTCGAATCGGCGCCATCCATTCAGATCGTGCGCCGCCTGAAGACACTGAATTGTATTGTGCAACGGCTTTCGTCTGCGTCATGTTCATACTCATTGAGGCCAATGTATTGCTATCGAGCTGCAACCCTTTCGCCTTTTCAAAGGCCTGCTCATAGCGTCCACTGAAGAACTTATCAGCAATCTTGCCGATGTCTTTCAGTAGCGCTTCAATCGCCTTCATTTCTTCCACGTTCAGGTCACCCTTCACGGAAAAACTGAACGCTTCGCTGCTGTTTGTTTCCCACATGGCAGCCAACAGTTGGGAGTCTCCGTTACGTGAACCCAAGGCAGCCATAGATGCCGACTTTTGCTGCGATGCAGAAATAGTAACAACATCGCCTTCACGCGTTTTCAGGGTAAAAGAGAAGTCGTTGGTGACTTGCTTGCTCTTCGCCATCATTGCCGTGGCGGACTCCACCACCTTACTCTGCACTGACTTCCCATTCTCAACCATGTCACGGATGGATTTCTTCGCACCATCTAAAACTGACGTGAGCTCGTCTGACATCAGGCCTAAGCCTTTGATGATGTCCTGAGCGTCTTTGAAGCCTTTCTCCATCCCCGCCAGCGACTTTTCACGAATCTTGGCGACCTCAGCCTCCGAGGCGCCACTGGCGCGCGCGCGATCAACGGCTCGTTCGATAAAGCTGGAGACGTTCTTGATCACGGTATCCGCGTCAAAGTTCTTCAGTACCGCTTCTGGCGAGTTGTACTTTGTTGAGACGCTGCTATTAAGGTTGACGTTATCAGCCCGCGTACTGGAATCACTGGCCGCACCAGTGTTCTGACCCGCTGGGTTATTAATAGTTGTCGGTACCGTAGGCAGTAAGCCCGGTACTGAAGGGTTAATCTGCATAACCTATTGCTCCACTTTCATTCCGCTGTGTGAGCTTTAACGGCGGTCGAAGGAGATTCTTTAGTAATTAATTGTTACAGAAGCACGAATCGGCAGAAAAAAATTCATAACTGTGTGTAGAAAAATGACGAATAGCTGCTATGATTCCGGTGCATTATTCATCAATGCGATGCAAGCGCGTTCTTCACGCTCATTATACGCATAGACACTTTCAGCGGATACCTCATTCTCAGCGCAGATGGATGACGTCTGACCAATGACGTATTTAGCAATCACGGACCTGAAAAAGATCAACGACTATGGCAAGACTGGATTCATTGGTAATTTTCACCACAGTGGTAAAAGCAAATAACTTCACTAACGCCGCCCATGCCTTGGGTTTAACACCTTCGGCGGTTAGTAAACAAATCAGTTTACTGGAAGACCGCTTGGGAGTGCGTTTATTGAACCGCACTACTCGCAGCGTCAGCCCTACCGAGGCTGGCCAGTTATTCTTCAATCGATGTAATCGCATTCTAGAGGATTTGGAAGAAGCGGAACACATGGTGAAGGATCTTGATACCAGCCCCAAGGGTACACTCAAGATTACCGCGACGCCGACCTTTGGGCGCGCCATGTTAATGAAGATATTCAGCGAATTTTTGCACGAATACCCGGACGTTAACTTTGACTTGGTGTTGGCCGACAAGAGCTTGGATCTAGTACGGGAAGGCATCGACCTGTCCATTCATCTTGGCTCACTGCAAGACAGTCGCCTGGTGGCGCGACCGGTTGCTCGCCAGAACGTCATTATGGTAGCCACCCAGAAGTACGCCCAGTTACATGGTGTGCCTAAGAATCTCGAAGACCTGAATAATCATCACATGCTGATGGTATCGGGTATCGACTACGCAGAACCGCGTTGGATTAAACGATTTCTGAAAGAAGCGAACCTGCAGGACAAAGAGCGCCGATTTACCGTCAACGATCTAGATACCATGTGCGAAGCCTGCCATCACGATATGGGGGTGGCTGCTTTGCCGACCTATATGGTCCAGGAAGCATTGGACAGCGGTAAAATGGTTCATGTGTTACCAGAAGTGGTCTTTCCAAAGCGTACTATCCATGTGGTGTACCCGGAAAATCGCTACCTATCCGCTAAAAGCCGAGCGTTCATCGATTTCATGGCGGACTATTTCGAGAAGAATTCGCTGCGCTAAATCTCTTGTTGCAGTGCACACAAAAAAGGCGGTCCATAACAATGGGCCGCCTTTTTTTATTACTCTATCGTCTAAAGCCAACTGGTGCTTTGGGGCACTAGCGCAAGAATTCGACTAAAGGCTGGTGCGCCAACAAACGATCAATGGTCTCCGTCAGCACTTCTTCCAGAAACGCTTTGTTTTCTTCAGGCGTTGGGCGCGTAGCGCGTGGCTGCGTACGTGGGGTACGGAAACGGCCCTCCCGATAGCTCATACCTGATGCATTCTCAGCACGAAACGCCAGTTCAACGACCGTTTGCACTTCACGGGCAACCACCGCAGCAGTACCGTATTCGTAGCTCAGTTCGTTCAATGAAACAACGAGATTGAAGTCAGCGTTGTTTGGCGTCACCACATACCCTGCGGCCGTCAGCTTTTGACGCAACAGGTTGTTCAAATCCGCCGCTACATCATTGCTGGTGGTCAGCATACTGGTTTCAGGGTAAGTGCCACCCAATGAGCCTAAAGCGGTAGTACCGCGGTTATCGCGCACTTGTAGGTTTATCGAGGTCCCTGCGCCCGAACCAGAGAAGTTCGCTTCTGAACGTGGTTCAACGGTGATCTGCTGCGGTGAAACAGCACAGCCGGTCGCAAAGACCAAAGCACCTAATATGGGAAACAATAACTTTTTCATGTCTACTCCTTATGGATTCTGTCTTCTGGTTCCAATCGGTTAACCTTGCTTACGCAAAAATACCCATTCTCTATTCGACGATAGCTCAGCATTGAACGCATAGCCATCGGTATCGAAAGCTTTTAGTTGTTCTGGTTTTGTCAGTTGATGCTCCGCCATGTAGCGCACCATAGAGCCACGTGCTTTCTTCGCGAAGAAGCTGATGACTTTATACTGACCATTTTTCCAGTCTTTAAACACTGGCGTCACCACATCTAAAGACTTTACATAGGGCGCTACACTGCGGAAATACTCCGTAGAAGCCAAGTTAACCAGTGTATTACTCTCTACTTTGGCTAAATCATCCCCTAACTGTGCGGCAATTTTGTTACCCCAGAAAGAATATAGATCATTTGACGCCGCTGTGCGTACCTTCTTTCCCATCTCCAAGCGATACGGCAGTATGGCGTCCGTCGGTCTTAACAGACCGTACAAGCCCGAAAGGATACGCACGTGCTGATTCACATAATCAAGTTCGACCTGATCCAAGGAGTAGGCATCCAAGCCCGTATACACATCACCTTTAAAGGCGAAAATCGCGGCCCGGGCGGCGTTGCTTGGGTACGGCCAGGTCCACTGACTGAATCGCTCAACGTTTTCTTCAGCAATTTTTTCTGACACGCCCATCAATGATTGAATGTCTGGCACACCGAATTGGCGCATCCGATCGACGAGCGTCGCCGCTTCATCGGGAAACCGAATGTCAGTGACATGATGTTCCGGGGTGGATGACTTATAATCTAACGTCTTTGCAGGCGAGATCACTGCTAACATCGAGTCTCCTTTAATACATCAGAGCATGGGAACCTTGAAAAACTCGAGCATCCCGTCGCTTTTCAATGCACCCAGTGGGAAATTAAGATGCAACTTAATGTACATCGCTACTACTTGCCAGACAGCTTACAGAATTTTAACCATTTGGTCTGGTCAACTGAGACGCGCGAAGCTGCAGTGGTTGATCCATTTAACTGGCAAGCCGCGTTGGATCAAGCTTCAAGCCTGGGCGTCACCATCTCCGAAATTTGGTTGACCCATGGGCATGGCGACCACATTGCTGGTGTTCCAAGCACATTCGAGGGTCCCGTGCGGGGACACCCCGACATAACGCGTTGTAACATCACACACCCATACCACTCAGCCAGTTCATTCCAGTTTGCCGGTGCCCGCGTCGAAGTCTTTGATACGCCCGGGCACATTGCCGATCATCTGTGTTTCTTTTTGCCTAACCTACCTGCGTTGCTGGCAGGAGACACCCTGTTTAACGCCGGCGTCGGCAATACTCGCAGTGGGGATCCACAGACGCTCTTCAAATCCATTCAACAACTGCGTGCCCTGCCCGCACACACTCAGTTGTACAATGGTCACGACTATTTCCTGACCAACTTAAAATTCACCGAGTCCGTTAATGGCCATACGGAAACAACTCAGAATTGGATTCAGCGTTGCGAGACGACCACACCTGACACCCGCCCGATCAGCACACTCGGTGATGAAGCGACGTACAACCTGTTCCTACGCACCGACGATGAAGCGCTATGGCAGACCCTTAAAGAACAAGGACTTAGCGTCAACTCTTCAGAGTCTGCCTTCATCGCACTGCGTGGCCTACGCGATCAGTGGTAGTTTAAATGACCTCTAAGGACACGGGTTCGGATGCACGCGATGCACTGCTTCAATGTCGCGCCTTACTTCATCACTCAACCTGATGTCCGCGCTGCCAATGTTGGATTTCAACTGCTCCAGTGTCGTGGCGCCGATGATGTTTGAGGTCACGAAAGGCTGATCATTCACAAAGGCCAACGCCATTTGAGCGGGGTCCAGGCCATGTCGCTTGGCAAGCGCAACATATTGTTCGGTTACTTGGGTAGCCAATTCAGAGTTGTAGCGCTGAAAGCGTTCAAACAACGTCAGACGCCCTTTAGGCGGCTTCTGACCACCCAAGTATTTCCCACTCAACACACCAAATGCGAGCGGCGAATAAGCCAGCAGACCCACGTCTTCACGGATCGCCATTTCGGCCAAACCGACCTCAAAGCTACGATTGAGCAAGTTATAAGGGTTCTGAATCGATTGCACGCGCGGCCCAACGCCCGAATCACTTAAACGCAGATACTCATGCACGCCCCACGGGGTTTCGTTAGACAAGCCGATATGCCGAACCTTGCCACTGCGCACGATGCGTTCACACGCCGTCAGGGTTTCTTCAATACTGATCGCGTCGTCGTTTGCATCATGGCGGTAGCCCAACTGTCCAAAAAAGTTGGTTTTGCGTTCCGGCCAGTGAATTTGATACAGGTCGACGTAGTCAGTTTTAAGGCGACGCAAACTGTCGTCCAGCGCTTGTTCTATCTGCTGGCTGTTGAGCCGTGGACCATTACGCAAATAGGCGAAACCATCCACCGAGCGACCGGTCACTTTAGTGGCCAGAACAACCTTATCGCGCTGACCACGCGCTTGGAACCAACTACCAATGCAGGCTTCCGTAGCGCCTTGCGTCTCTGCACGAGGTGGAACCGGGTACATCTCGGCAGCATCAAAAAAGTTAATGCCCTGCTCCACCGCCATATCCATTTGCGCGTGCGCATCGGCTTCGGTGTTCTGCTCTCCCCAGGTCATGGTGCCCAAACAAATCTTGGAGACCTGTAAATCAGTCTTGCCTAGTTGACGGTATTCCATTTTCTCTCCTATGGCCGTTGCAATTAACGAGGTATACTGTACGGCAGTTTATGACCAACCGATGACTTTACATGTCCAGAGAGAAGAAATCCCGCCGTTTAAAAGGCAAGCTTGATATTAAGACCGGCTCAAAGAAGAATTTCATTGAGCGCGGGCAAAAAGGCCGCATTCCGTCAAAAAACAAATTGGCGAAGCACGGTGACAAGCAACAGTCCGCTTACAAGAAACATCTTGAAGAGCAAGGCAAGCCATCCAGCCAAAAAAAGGCCGATGACGAGAATGGCAAAGCCGAGCGCCCGCCAGCACCGTTCAGTCGTGCCAGCAAGGCCGCCGAAGCCGAACGTGACAACGCGGTGATGCAAAGCGCCGAGAACGCTCAGGAAGTTATTCTTGAAGCCGTTGAAGCCGCTGCGGAAGTGGCCAAGCCCAAGAAAGTGACCCAGGCTACTGCCAAACCGAAGGCAGCGACTAAGCCTAAGGCAGCACCTCGTGCCACCGGTAAAGACACTGAAAAGCCGACGAGCACAGCGGCGCCAAAGCCTAAAGCTGCGCCTGTTGAGCAAGAAACAAAGAAAGAAAAAGCGAAGCCCGAGTTCGACTCCCTCAGCGGTGACGATCTCTGGAACCTGTTGGACGACTAAACGCTATGTCTGCGCTACCTGCTGCGCCGACGCGCTACCCGCGCCCGGACGTTATGCGTGGTAGCGCCATTCTCCTGATGATTTTCTTTCACGGCTGGTACGACTTATCCGTATTCGGCTTTGTTGCCATGAGCATGGCAGACCCCGTCTGGTACAGCTTGCGGGCGGTGATTGTGAGTCTCTTTTGCTTAACCGCGGGCGCTAGTTTGGTTTGGGCGCATGGCAAACGCACGCGCTGGTCCGCCTATGCAAAACGCCAGGGTCAGTTAGCCGCAGGCGCGCTGATCGTTACGGCATTCAGTTTGATTGCCTACCCGACACATTGGATCTACTTCGGCATACTGCATTTCTTTGTACTTGCCTTGCTGATCAGCCTCCCTCTTTTACGTCTACCCCGCCTTAGCTTAGTGTTGGGCTTGTTGCTTATCGCTGCGGAGCGTTTCGGCGTGCCCTACACGGACCCGTGGATGTATAACGTACTGCAACCCATGCTTAACCTACCCAGTGGCACCATGGATCGCATGTATTTGTTGCCGTGGCTGGGCGTAGTTTGGGTAGGCGTCTGGCTGGGGCACCAACCTTGGTTACGGCAAGGCATGCCAGAATTTCCCGGCCGTCGCACCATTGTTTGGCTGGGCCAGCGCCCATTGATGATCTATTTAGTCCATCAGCCCGTTCTCTATGGGCTGGCTTGGCTGCTGTACATAGCGGCCTGATAATCGTTAAAGCGCTTTCTCCAGTCGGCGCCAGAGCTTGTCAATCGCCGGTTTACGTACCAAAGCACATCGGTATAACCGAATTTCAAGCGGCGCATGCCACTGCTCACCACCACAGACCACTAAGCGACCTTCTTCCAACTCTCGTTCAATGCACAACTTGGGCACCCACGCCACGCCTGCCCCATTTAACGCCATGCCTTTAAGTCCTTCCGCCATTGCGGTTTCATAGACGGTACGCAGGCGCAGTAAGATGGGGTCATTTTTCAACAGCAGGCGCACCGTACGACCAAGAAAAGCCCCCGGCGTATAGGCCAGCAAGGGGATGTCGGCATCACTGGATGCATCTAATGAATACAACGGCAGGCCTGTTTCAGCGTCTGGCACACACACCGGTAACATGGTGGTGTGAGCCAACGGGATGGAAGGAAAGGTGTGTGCGTCAAGCTGCAAAGTAGCGTAAGAGTCGTAGTACACCTGCATCAGGTCGCAGTGCCCTTCCCGCAGCGCATGTACGGCATCTTCGACGTTCATCGCGACCAGCCGTAAGGACAAATTGTCCATCACGTCCTTCACGGTGGTTACCCAGTCAGGAAAGAAGCTGAAGGCCAATGAATGCGCTGCAGCGACCTCTATGACTTGCTGTGTGTTCAGTTGCAAGCCTCTTAACCGGCTGATGCTTTCATGCAACTGCGCCACCACATTGCGCGCGGTGATGAGAAACATCTGCCCTTCCGGTGTTAAGGCAACAGGAGTGGTCGATCGATCAACCAGTGTCACCCCGACAGCCGCTTCTAAGGCCTTAATTCGCCGACTGAAGGCAGGCTGTGTGACGTGCCGTCGTTCAGCGGCTTGCGAAAAACTGTGCGTAGCGGCCAAGGCCAAGAAATCTTCCATCCATCGCGTTTCAAAATCCAAACTGCACCTCCGCTGCGCCTTTTATTAAAGCGTTTTTTGTTGTTATTCCTTCCTATTATGCACATTTTGCATAATGCATCCATTTTCAGCATTGGAATTTACGGTGTTGTCGCAGGCAGAATGGCACCTCAATTCATAACGCAGGTGATTCGTAAGCATCATGAACCCAGTCCCACGCCAGGAAGAGATACTCCAACAACCTCATCGCATGGAGAAAGATTTACTCGGCCCCCTGGCCGTTCCAGCCCAGGCCTATTACGGTGTGCAAACACAACGTGCCTTGGAGAACTTTGCCCTTACCGGCGTTCCACTGTCGCACTTTCCAAAAATGATTGTGGGTCTCGCCATGGTCAAAAAAGCCGCTGCTTCGGCTAATGCAAAACTTGGACTCTTGGAAAGCAAGCGAAACGAAGCTATTCAATACGCTTGTGATCGTTTGATTCAGGGTGAGTTTCACGACGAATTTGTGGTCGACATGATTCAGGGTGGTGCCGGTACTTCCACTAATATGAACGCCAACGAAGTCATCGCCAACATTGGTCTGGAATACTTGGGTCATGCAAAGGGCGCATACGAACACCTGCATCCGAATAATGACGTCAACATGTCGCAGTCAACCAACGATGCCTACCCCACCGCTATCCGTGTGGGCTTGCAGCTTTCACACGCAGAACTGGTCGACAGCCTTGCGTTATTACGCGATTCGTTCGCGGCTAAAAAAAACGAGTTCAGCGACGTCATCAAGATGGGCCGGACGCAACTGCAAGACGCCGTACCCATGACCCTCGGCCAGGAGTTTGGCGCATTTGCGACCACCTTGGGCGAAGACATTGACCGTATTGCCAGCCTGTTTGACCTGCTGCGTGAGGTCAATTTGGGCGGCACCGCCATCGGCACTGGCATCAATGCCGACCCCGACTACGCCGTACTGGCGGTCAACGAGTTATCGCAGGTTTGCGGCCACGATATGCGTCTGGCGCACGACTTGATCGAAGCCACTTCCGACATGGGTGCGTTTGTGCTGTTCTCCGGCATGACCAAGCGCTTGGCCATCAAGCTATCGAAGATCTGCAACGACTTGCGCTTGCTGTCCAGTGGTCCACGCACCGGTTTCAATGAGATCAATCTGCCACCGCAACAGCCCGGCTCGTCCATCATGCCTGGCAAGGTAAACCCGGTAATCCCTGAAGCGGTTAATCAGGTGGCCTATCAAGTGATCGGCAATGACCTCGCTATTACCATGGCCGCCGAGAACGGCCAGCTGCAGTTGAACGTGATGGAGCCGCTGATCGCTTACAAGATCCTCGAATCCATGCGTTTGTTGCGCCGCGCCATGGACATGCTGCGTGAGCGCTGCATCGATGGCATTACCGCCAACCGTGAACGGTGCCGTGAATTGGTTGCCAGTTCAATTGGCTTGATCACCGCGCTAAACCCATACATTGGCTACGACAATGCCACGCGCATTGCTAAATTGGCCTTGGAAAGTGGGCGCTCGGTATTGGACTTGGTACTGGAAGATGGTCTGTTAACCGCAGAAGAGCTTGATGAGTTTCTGAAACCCGAAAACATGATCAATCCGCGCCCCATGCGGATCCGCTAGGTGAGAAAAAGTTGGGTGGCCTTAGCCACCCATTTTTTTAGGCTAAGGAGGTATCTAATGACTTAGAGACGACCTCATACACATCCTTCGACAAAGTCTCTACGTCCAGAATACGCTTGAGTTGAGCCTGCATTGCAGCTTGAATCTCAGGTGTATAGCGACGCCAGTAGGTGAACGGCGTACACAACCGTGCGGCTATTTGTGGATTCAGTGAGTTCAGGCGAATGATGCTGTCGGCCAAGAAGCGATAGCCTGCGCCGTTGTCCGCATGAAAGCCTACGGGATTGCGCATTGCAAACCCACCAATCACACTGCGCACCCGATTTGGGTTGGTCCAACTGAAGCCATCGTGCTCGGTCAGCAACTCCACTTCACGCACGCGTACTCGTGGTGCCGAGGCTCGAATGGACAGCCACTGCTCGGCCATTTGCGCGTCTTTGTGCCAACGCTGGTAGAACGCCGCCATGGCATTGTCCCACTCTTCATTCGCAACTTGCCCCCACAACTGCAAGGCTGCACTTTGGTCGGTCATATTATCAGCGGCTCGGTACATTTCTGCTGCCAAGCGCCACGCATTTTGATCCGCCATGATGCGATAACTCAGAGCTACACTGTGCAGCGCGCGGCGCGCTACTTGGTGATGCTCAAACGCGTAGGTGCCGGACGGTTGAGTTTGCTCGAACACGGCAATCCACTCGGCTTGCAACGCCTGCCCCAAATGACGACGCAAAGCGGTGTGTACTTGGTCTAGCGCCACCGGGTCAACCGGCTTGTATTGTTCGGCCATGTAAGCCTGACCGGGCAAACGCAACAGGCGAGCTTTAACGGCAGGGTCAAGATCGGCATCTTGCAACACATCACGCATTGCATCGGTCAACACCGCCTGTAAGTCGCCATGTTCTGCCTGCTCTTGCACCGCCGCCAACAAGGTGCGAGTCGCCAATGTTTGCATGGCATCCCAGCGGTTGAAGGCATTGCTGTCGGAACTCACCAAACGGCGAAGATCCTCTACTGTGTATGGGTATTCCAGAATCACCGGGGCAGAGAAATCACGCAGCAATGAAGGTACTGCGTCTTCGCTGACACCTTCGAGCACCAATGTGTCATCACGCTCGCGCAAACTGAAGACCTGTAGCTCGGAATCAAACCCTGGATGACGCGTACTAAAGGTTAAATCGGAGCCACTGTTCTTGCCCACCAAACCAAGTTTTACCGGGATATGAAACGGTGCTTTGTTTGGCTGCCCCGGTGTCGCCGGGCAGCTTTGGCTGAACTGCAGTGTGAAGGTCTGGGCGGCACCGTCGTAGTTGCCTGTCACGGCCAAACGGGGAGTGCCCGCCTGATCATACCAGCGTTGGAACTGGCTCAGGTCGATACCCGACACTTCTGCCATACAGTTAACAAAGTCTTCTGTAGTCACGGCTTGCCCGTCGAAGCGCTCGAAGTACAGGTCAGATGCCGCACGAAAACGCTCGGCTCCCAACAAAGTGTGCAGCATACGCACCACTTCAGCGCCCTTCTCATACACGGTCAGCGTGTAGAAGTTATTGATCTCGATGTAGGAGTCCGGTCGGATCGGGTGCGCCATAGGGCCAGCGTCTTCCGCAAACTGCGAGGTGCGCAGCAGGGTTACGTCGTCCATCCGCTTCACCGCACGCGCGTGCGTATCGGCAGTAAATTCAGCGTCGCGGAATACCGTAAAGCCTTCCTTGAGGCTCAACTGGAACCAGTCGCGGCAGGTGACGCGATTGCCACTCCAGTTGTGGAAATATTCGTGCGCTACTATGGCTTCAATCCGCTCGAAGCCATCATCGGTTGTGGTTTCAAGGTCTGCCAGTACGCAAGCCGAATTGAAAATATTCAGCCCCTTGTTCTCCATGGCGCCCATGTTGAAATGGTCCACGGCGACGATCATAAAGATGTCCAGATCGTATTCTCGACCATACACTTGCTCATCCCAGACCATCGACTTCTTCAAGGATTCCAGCGCAAATTCTGTCTTGTGCAGATTGTGAGGCTCGACATAGATTCGTAAGTCGATGGTACGGCCTGACATGGTAACAAACTCATCACGCACGTCTTTTAGATCACCGGCTACCAGCGCAAACAAATAGGCCGGCTTAGGAAAGGGGTCATGCCACTCGGCAAAATGTCGATCATCGGCCAGCTCACCGGCGGCGATCGGATTGCCGTTAGAGAGCAACGTGGCAAATTCTTTGGGCGCTTCGATGCGTGTGGTGAACACCGACAACACATCTGGTCGATCAGGGAAATAGGTGATTTTACGGAAGCCTTCGGCTTCACACTGAGTACAGTACATACCACCGGAAACATACAAGCCTTCTAACGACGTATTGGTCGTCGGATAGATGTGTACAACGGTATGCAGCGTGAACTCACCCTCTGCGGGTGCAGGTAAACGCAGCTCTTCGCCAACGATTTCATAGTCGGGCACTGTCTGCCCATTCAGTGCTAGGCTCTTAAGATCCAGGCCAACACCGTGTAGCACAATGGGCTGTAATGTGGTGTAACGGTCGTTGGCACGCAAACGCAATTCTGCTTTTACTTCGGTGTATTCAGCGAAGATGCTGACCGTTAACTGTGTTGTGTCTACCCAATAGGCCGGAGCTTGATAGTCACTGAGCTGGATGATCTGAGGGGTATCGGTGCGCATAGCTGTCTCTATTCCTGTACTTTGAGTGTCACTTCGTAACCGCTGAAGCGACGTATATTGATGACACCGGTGTCTAGAATCAGATACTGACCTTTCATACCCAGTAACTGGCCTTCTACCGCCGCGTCCTTGTCAAAATTAAATGAGTTGAACTTTTCTGGCATTTTTTCAATTGGGTAGATAACGGTATAAATATCAGCCTGCCCAATCATCTGTATGGCCTGAATGCCATGCTGCGACTGCAAATCACGAAGATCATCGGCACAGTCGTTAAACAACTGGTCTCGAATGGCCGCCAAGTCCAAGGATTCGTCCGTACTTTTCAGCATGGTGCGCCAGTTCGTTTTATCGCTGACGTGCTGTTTAAAGAGCACCTCAATAAGCCCTGCTAAATAGCGTGACCGCACACGGGCTACCGGAATGGCCTGATGCGCCCCTTGGTCCAACCAACGGGTCGGCACCTGAGTGCCGCGTGTAATACCGACTTTTACTTGGCCGGTATTGGCGAGATACACATAATGCGTCTGAAAACAGTTGCGCTCGCCCCATTCTGGTTCGCGGCAAGTGCCTTGATCAAAATGACACTTTTCCGGGCTCATGATGCAACTGTCGGCTTGAGCCAAGCTCATGAAATGGTCATAACAAAAGCCCTGCCAACTCTTTTTCGTCTGCGTACCGCAGTGCTGGCAAAATATGCGCCCGGTGTGTTCCAGGCGAATCTGTTTGCCGCGTAACGGATTCAACGGCACGGATTGCTTACCGATCAACAGACTGTATTGCGGCCCATCTTCGGTCACCGTGATAGGCATCTTGTCCAGAACACCTGCTGCACCGATGCTGGTCATGGCTGCATCGCCGCCAAACATATCAGGCGTCATCACGATTAACCGTTGGAATGACTTCAGGCTTAGCGGAAGACTGGCATTCATTGCGCGGGATAAACCCAGTACGCTGATCTTCCGGTAAGTTGGCGGCTTCCCACGTCAGTATGGCTTCCATCACCGTCTGTTTCTGCTCGGCGGTCAGGGCCTTACCGTCCGGCCATTTGCCAGTCTCTAGGGCGGCGCGAAAACGCTCGTAAATCTCTGGCGTTAAGCCGGAGGCGGTTGCGGAAAAACTCATCCTGTACCTCTTGATTCAGTCATCGCCAAGGCGTGAGCCCCAGCCTAATTTTGTTCTGCAGGTTTCGTAGTAGTTGTGATCCGACGGATGCAAAAGATGCAGTCGATGCGGATGCCTACGAATAACCAGTACATCCCCGTTGCGAGTCTCCATGTGACTCTGCGCATCCGAGGATACATGCGGTGGCAAATCATTATTATCGCTGATGGCGATACGAATTTCACTGCCAGCGTCGATCATTAAGGGTCGACTGGTCAGGGTATGCGGGAACATAGGCACCAGTACAATGGCATCCAGACTCGGGTGCATAATGGGCCCACCTGCCGAGAGCGCATAAGCCGTAGAACCGGTGGGCGTTGACACAATCAGTCCATCGGAACGCTGACTGTAGACGAACTGATTGTCGATATGGAGCTCGAATTCGATCATACGGATAGACTGCCCAGGGTGCAGCACCACATCGTTCATTGCCATGGCTTCGCCAACAACCTCGTTGTTGCGCAGCAGTTGCGCCTCCAATAAGAAGCGATTCTCCATCACGTAGTCGCCGGACAATACGCGCTCTACCGCACCCGGCAAATCCTGCGGCATGATATCGGTTAAGAAACCCAAGCGACCTCGGTTGATTCCGAGCAGTGGTTTTTCATAACGCGCCATATCACGCGCCGCGCCCAGCAGTGTACCGTCACCACCCACTACGATGATTAAATCAGCCCACTCGCCAATGGCTTGCCGCGAGCTAAAAGCCACCACAGGCGCACTGCCGTTCGCCATACTGCTCTGTAATTCACTGTCAAACTGTAGGGTCAAACCCTTTTCGGCTCCCCAGTGGCGTAAGCGCTGCAAGGTAGACACCACGCTGTCACTGCCAAGACGGCCAAGTACGCCAATTTTGTTAAAGCTGAAGGTTTCCAATACACTACCCCCTATAGTCTGCGCCAAGCATAACAGAATGAATCAGACAGATAACACCGTGTTGTTCCATAAACCGGCGAGAGAATCCGCTGATAAACCGGCGAATGACCAAGCCCATGAGCAACCGCCTGAAACAGCGGACTCGGGTGAAGCTCAGGTATCCTCTCAGGACTTATGCACGCAGATTAGGCGCGACCTATTGTGGGCGATTTCCAGCGCCGACCGTTGGTCTGCATCATCCGCGTTTGAGGTGGGAGATCAGCACCGCCTGCATCAATGGGTCGACGCTGTTCCTGATAGAGCCCTAATGACGTCTGACTTACCCCGTTTGCAACAGCGCCGCTTAGGCCATTACTTCGAAGCTCTTTGGTTGTTTTACCTGCAACATCAACCAGACTGGCAACTCCGTCTCGCCAATCAAGTGGTGTTTGATGATGCCCCAAACGACAAGCGCACCATTGGCGAAATTGACTTTGTGCTGCAACACCGGGATTCTCGGCATCTACTGCATTTAGAAATTGCCGTTAAGTTTTATTTGGCGGTGCAGCACCGCAACCACACCTACTGGGTAGGCCCATCACTGAAAGACAATTTACAACGCAAACTCGACCATTTGGCGCACCATCAACTTCCACTGGGCCGCCATGCCGATATCGTCGCACGACTCAATAAGCCGCCCGATGAACATCTGGCAATCATTAAGGGACGCGGTTTCTGGCCTCGTTCAGGGAGTGCCCAGCGAGTGGACGATACAACACCAAACCCTCATGAAACCGATGGATTATGGCTAAGTCTTACGGACGCCACTGAAGCACTGCGCGATCAGCGCTTGGCGGTGCTGGATCGGCGCGAATGGCTGGCCGGGCCGGATCAACCAAGCTGGCAGCCCTTCTGCACCGAGCTACTGTCCCTATTAAAAGAACGTGCTCCTGTACAGGTATGGCTTGCGCCCACTGTTGCCACAACCGCGCCACCCAAGGCCATGTTCATAGTGCCTGATGACTGGCTGGCGCAGGCCAAACAATTCATCGATCAAGAATGCGCCGCGGGGAGGCCAATATGATTCCCGCCGATGAACTGATGCCTCGACTTGAAGCCTTACTGCGTCAGCACCCTCTCGGCATCAGCGAGTTCGATATCATTACCGCGCTGCATAATGATCCTGACACGCCGTTTAAAAAGCCCGTTATGTCCGACAGCTGGGCTTTATTTCAATGTCATTTTTGGTTGTTCCATTGTCTGCATTTGCTGCGTTTGGAACTGGCCGCCCGCACTGGGGAGCACATCAGCATCATTGCCACCCGCGTGGAACTGCAACCCCAGCGAACGGAAGCGGTCGTGGATGAGCACACCAGCACGATCCGTCAACTTGCGGCGCTTGCCGACCCGATGCAGGAATACTATCTCGACATTGAAAACCTGTATCGAGAAACCCCGGAGAGCATTCACGAGAAACTGGATCATTTTTGGCGGCGCTTAAGTGATCCTGTCCATGAGCAAGACGACTGGGCCATTCTGGAGCTCAAACCACCGATTTCCGCCGACCGGCTTCGCCAACAATATCGACGCTTATGTCAAAAGCATCACCCTGACCGAGGTGGCAATGCCGAGCACTTCCGCCAAGTGCAGTCTGCGTATGCTCGATTACGCGGCAGCAAGCGCTGACGACGAAGAAACCGCCACGCAAATTCAGAGTGATGAGTTCCGTTTCATTTTCCGGTAGTATTCGGGCTCCATCAGTTATAGAGCTTATCTGCGCAATGTCAGACCGCCCCGGCCAGGTTTATCCCGCCCTGTACCAATCCCAATTGGATGCTAAGCTTGCGCAGTTGCGCGAAGAATTCTTACCCGTTTATCAGGGCGATATTGATGTTCATGCTTCACCCGACGCGCACTTTCGCATGCGTGCCGAGTTCCGCGTGTGGCATGAGGGTGAGCGCAGCTATTTCGCGATGTTTGATCCTGAGAATCCGCGCGACCCTATTGAAGTGCCTGATTTTCCGATTGGCTCCGAAACCATCAATCGTTTGATGGAGTTATTGCTGGAAGCCATTCACCAAGATCCGGAGTTACGTTATCGCCTGTTTCAAGTTGAGTTTCTAACCACCTTGTCGGACGAAGCCTTGGTGACCTTGGTGTATCACCGGAAACTGGAAGATGCTTGGACAGAGTCAGCCCAAACACTGGCAGATAACCTAGGAATACAGATCATTGGGCGCAGTCGCAAACAACGCATTGTGCTGGACCGTGATTACGTTACCGAATGTCTGGTGGTCAATGGGCGCAAGTTCCATTATCGACAGATCGAGAATAGCTTTACTCAGCCCAACGCCCAAGTGTGCGAAAAAATGCTGGAGTGGGCGTTGCAGCAAGCGGAACCCTTGAGTGGCGACCTGCTGGAACTGTACTGTGGCCTTGGTACCTTCACCATTCCGTTGGCCCAACAGTTTGACCGGGTACTGGCGACGGAAATTTCCAAAACGTCCGTACGCGCGGCAGAGATTAACCTTGGGTTAAATGGCACCGAGAACGTGGTCATCGGACGCATGGCCGCCGAAGACTTCAGTACTGGCTGGCGCACCGGCGAAGGTCGCCGCATAAAGGACTATCAGCTCGATCGCTACAATTTCACGACCGTGTTCGTCGACCCGCCACGTGCTGGCCTCGACGATGACACCGTAGAGTTGGTGCGCGAGTTCGACAACATACTGTACATATCATGCAACCCGGAAACTCTATTGGATAATGTGCAAGCATTGAGCAGTACGCATGAAGTAAAGCGCTTGGCGCTGTTTGATCAGTTCCCTTACTCACATCATAGAGAGGCTGGCATCCTACTCAGCAAGAAAATGTAAGTCTAAACGACCCACAAACACGTAGGTAAAGCACCATCAGAATTTCTTTGGAATACCGTCTAATGCGTCTGCTTTACCTCATAGCCCTGCCGGTAGCGGGTCTGCTTGCCAGTTGTGCCCAACACACACAACAAACCGAAGCTGCCTTGGTAAATGCCGAGGTAACCGAACCCAGTGGCCCGGTTGGCTATCGCACCCTTGAGCAACTGATCTTCTCCCCTCCAGATTGGCCTGCGACTCTGCATGGCGACCTGTACCTTCCGGAATTGCCAGGCCCCCACCCGACCATATTGCTGGTGCATGGCGGCGGCTGGGAAGCACGTTCGCGCCAAGACATGAATAGCACGGCGCGTCGGATGGCCCGCCAGGGCTTCGCGGTTTTCAACGTGGACTATCGCTTTGCCCCTGAATTCCCATTTCCAGCCCAGCTGCACGATGTTCAGGTAGCAATGCACTGGCTACACGACCGCGCTGAGCACTACCAACTGGATACTGACCGCATCGCCGCCGCCGGGTTTTCATCCGGCGCGCACATGGTCAGCTTATTGGCTGCGGTGGCGGATCAACCGACGACGCTCAACACACCCTATGGCGGCCCAAACACCCGCCCCATCGCTGTGATTGCCGGGGGGACACCAACCGACCTCCTGAAGTTCTCGGGTGGCCGACTGGTCGAACAGTTCCTGCAAGGCACACCGCATGAAATCCCCGACGTCTATGCCTTGGCCTCACCCATGTGGCACCTGCACAGCAACGCCCCACCCTTCTTTCTCTATCATGGGCAGAATGACCGTCTAGTGCCCATTGAGCACAGCACCGATTTTGCACATGCCCTAACCCATTTCGGAGTACCACATGAGCTTTACGTCATGCGCGTACGTGGCCATGCCTCTGCATTTATCACCTCGCAACGCGCCATTGACCAAGGCTTAAACTTTGTAAGGCGTGTGTCAGGGGCCGCCGATTGAGCCTCTAGGTGCTGTCCTTGCTCTGGCTTTTTCGCGTACAATGCGCGCACCGCAGTTAATAGATGCCCAAGAATTCGCTATGACCACAGCCAGCCTCACGGAAGTTCCTATGTCGACGACACCAGGACCACGTCGTATCGTTCGTAAGCACGATACTGAATACACCCTGTTGGGCACCGCCCACGTATCCAAAGCCAGTGCCGAAGAAGTACGTACTCTGATTCGTTCAGGCGAATTCGACGCCGTTGCGGTAGAGCTGTGCCCGGCGCGCTATCAGGCCATGAGTGAGCCCGACCAGATTGCCCAGATGGACCTCTTTCAAGTCATCAAGCAAGGCAAAGCGGGTATGGTCGCTGCCAATCTGGCTATGGGGGCATTTCAGCAGCGCGTCGCCGATGAGTCGGGCATAGCGCCCGGTGAAGAAATGAAGGCCGCTATTGAAGAAGCTCAAACCGCCGAACTGCCTCTGTTCGTTATCGATCGCGACATCGGCATCACCTTGCGTCGCGTTTATCGCGGTGTCCCTTGGTGGCAGCGATCACAGCTGATCGCGGGCATCATCGGTAGCCTGGTATCCAAAGAGAAGGTTTCGGCAGAAGAAATCGAGCGCTTGAAAGAAGGCGACGTATTGCAGTCGACCTTCGCCGAGTTCGCCGAAGAATCCGAAGGCCTCTACCAAGCGTTAATCACCGAACGCGATCACTACATGGCGCTGCGTTTGGCCGAGGAAAACGGCGATAGCCGCTACAAAAAAGTGTTGGTCGTGATCGGTGCTGGGCATTTGGCGGGCATAGAAACCAATCTGCACAGCCATCTACCCACCAACCCGCGCGAACAGCGTGAGATTCTGGAACGCGTGCCAAAAGGCTCAAACTGGCTGAAATATGTCCCCTGGATTATTGCTGCCCTGATCATTACTGGCTTTGCCATTGGCTTCAGTCGTGGACCAGAACTGGGCTTACGCCTGGTAACCGAATGGGTTCTGATCAACGGTACGCTGACGGCCTTCGGCATTCTAATTGCGCGCGGGCATCCGTTGACGGTCATTGCCGGGTTCTTTGCTGCGCCCTTCACCTCATTAAACCCCACCATTGGGGCTGGCTTCGTCGCGGCAGCGGTAGAGATCTTTGCGCGTAAACCTACGGTTGGCGATTTCGCGCACCTGCGTACTGATGTCAGTACAGTAGGTGGATGGTGGCGTAACCGCGTATCACGTACTTTATTGGTGTTTTTCTTCGCAACTCTGGGCTCGGCTTCGGCGACCTACATCGGTGGATTCCGTATTTTCGGTCAGCTCACCGGCGGCTAATTGCAGCTAAGTTCGGTTAGTAGCCTGCTGGCGATAGCGGCCCGGTGTTGCATCAAACCAGCGTTTAAACGCTTTTTGAAACGCGCTCTGATCTGCGTAGCCGAGCAGAAAAGCGATATCCGTGAGCGACAGCTGGTCATCACGGATATAGCGCTCGGCCATATCTCGCCGTACGTCATCTAACAGTTGCACATAACTCACCCCTTCCTCGCTGAGTTTACGCTGGAGCTGACGCTCTGACGTAGCCAGTTGCTGCGCCAACCAAGACAGCGTGACCTCACCACTGGCGAGGTGTTCCGCCACCAAGGCCTTTGCGCGTTGCAACTTATCATTGCCACTGAGATTAACCAGCAAGCGCTCGGCATACGCTTCCATCATCGCCAGCACTTCAGCGTCTTGCGACACAATAGGCAGGCCTAGGTAATGCCCGGGAAAGGTTAACGCCACACTGGCCTGCGCCCATAAAACAGGACAACGAAACACCCGTTCATACTCTGCATGCGCCTGTTCCGTTGGGACTGCATAGGGCACAGACACACGGGTGGGCGCCAGTGACTGACCAGTAATCCAACGCGCAATGGTTACCCAGCTGGCCAGATTGTCTTCGACTTGCTGTCGAGACGCCGCAGGCTCCCCTGAATCCCAACGCAGTTGCACCTGCTCTCCTAACGCCTCATAGGTCACTTGACCACGACCGCTCACCAGATTCTCATAGCGCGCATGGCGTTGCATCGCATCGCCCAGTGTCGCACAACTCATCACGACATAGCCGAGTACTCCATAGCGCCCAGATTTGATCCCTTCACCGACATGCAACCCCAGGTGCGGGTCCTCTAACTGGGTAGCGGCAGCATCGAGCATTTGCTCGTACAGTGTCACGGGGAAGCGCTTCTGTCCGTCTGCCACATCGCCTCGTTGCACCCCGAAAGGCGCTAAAAAGTGATCGACGTTGACGCCCTGCAACACCAGGTGATCGACCAATCCGCTGAGATACTGTGCGCTGAGAGACGGCTCCATGAAATTCCTATTTGTCGTACCAGAACAATAATAATGGCGTGTTAGAACAAGGCAGAAACGCTGCTTAATCCTATAATTATTCCTAATATAACAAGGTTAAAGAGTCTTCCCCTATGTCATTCAACCCAGAATATATATTGCTAGCCTTGGCACCGGTGTTCTTCCTATTTATTTTTTGGGAATGGCGTTGGTTACAGCGCCACCCTGAGCTCACCAACGCACAGTACAGTTTGAAGGACACCGTATCGAATGCAACCCTAGCGTTTCTGCATCAGGTCGGCGAGCTCATTGCCGCCGTTGCCATTCTCAGCGTGTATACTTGGTTTTTTGACTGGCGGTTGTTCGACATTCCGATGACTTGGTGGAGTCTCGCCTTCGCCTTTGTGCTACAAGACTTTCTGTATTACTGGTTCCACCGTTGTAGCCACCAAATTCGTTGGTTGTGGGCAGCCCACGTTGTCCACCACTCATCTGAACACCTGAACTTTTCGACAGCGTTTAGGCAAAGCCTGATGTACCCGGTAGCCGGCATGTGGGCGTTTTGGATACCGATGGCTGTCGTAGGCTTCGCCCCCGAAACCATCATCATGGTTGTTCTGCTGAATCTGGGCTATCAGTTTTTTGTACACACTCAAGCTGTGCGTCGACTTGGTGTGCTCGAACACATCTTCAATACACCCTCACATCATCGGGTACATCACGCCAGCAATCCAGAGTACATCGATCGCAATTACGCTGGCGTGCTCATTATATGGGACAAATTCTTTGGCACCTTTGTGCCCGAGCAAGACGATAACCCCTGCGTATACGGTATCACGAAGCCGGTGCGCACCCACAATCCCATAACACTCACCTTTCATGAATGGCGCGATATGCTGCGCGACGCCACAGCGCCCAACAAACGCTGGCAAGACCGTATCGGTCATCTGGTGAAGCGCCCAGATTGGGCTCCGCAGGAATCCAATAAGTGACCATAGCTGTCTGTGCACGAAAGTTTGCACCACCGATCGGTTTGCGACGCCTGCATGGCTTCGCCATCGTAGCGATACAGGCTAAGCTGACGGCATCTTGTAACGAACGAATGCCTCATGCTGACCTATTCTTCCTATTTAAAAGTCGACGAGCTGCTGAGCTTGCAACAACCCGAGTCCAAGCCCGTAGAACACGACGAAACCCTGTTCATTATCATTCACCAAACTTATGAGCTCTGGTTTAAGCAGTTGCTGCACGAGATCGATTTCTGCAACCGACTGATGGCGGATGGAGACACTGCGCGCGCCGCACACACCTTGCAGCGGATACTGAAGATCATGAAAACGCTGGTTGGCCAGGTTGATATACTGGAGACCATGACGCCCTTGGAGTTTGCCAGTTTCAGAACCTTCTTGGCTTCCTCCAGCGGCTTCCAAAGTTATCAATTCCGCGCCTTCGAGTTCGCGCTCGGCTACAAACGACTGGACCCGTTGAAACACCAACCGAAGAACAGCCCAGCTGCGCAACAGCTCAATGAGCGCCTGGCTCAGCCCAGCGTCTGGCAGCATCTTCTGATGTTGCTGGCGCGCCGCGGCTACAACATTCCAGACGAAGCCTTAGTCGTGTGCAATGCCGCCACCGAACCAAACGAGAGTGTGCAGGCTGTGCTGCTGGAGGTGTATCACCAAGTACCAGACTTAACACTGATACTGGAACTGCTCGTGGACCTCGACGAAGGTTTGCAGGAATGGCGTTATCGCCATGTTCAAATGGTGCGTCGCACCATTGGAAGCAAAATGGGTTCCGGTGGCAGTGAAGGAGTAGGTTATTTGCAAACCACCCTATTCAAACCTGTGTTTCCAGATTTGTGGGCCATACGCGCTCAGTTTTAAACGAACCGTTTTTTTGGAGTGCTAGCATGTCAGACTGGTCAACCACCGCCGCACAGTTACAGCGCCACTACAGCGCGTTTAAGGTATCCGAACGAATCCTGCTGACCGGACACTCCCATCAAGCGTGGCCGGACGTCGCCCGCGAAGGCCAACTGTTGGCCTTCGACCACGCGACCACGCACGTTGATGACAAATGGGCCCAGGCTTTTGCGCAGGCCGATCGTGTGCGCACTGGTTTTGCCGAACGACTTGGTGACACATCTGGCGAATACGTACTTGGCCAGAACACCCAGGAGCTATTGGTACGCTGGCTTTCTGCCCTGCCGCTAGACCGTAAACCGCATTTGGTCACCACAGACGGTGAGTTCCATTCTATGCGCCGCCTACTCGCACGGCTCAACGAAACCGACTTAACGGTGACGCGTGTGGCCACCGAACCCGTGGACACATTGGCCGAGCGACTTTGGGCAGCCTGCACTGAACAGACCGCCGCAGTAATGTGCTCTATGGTGTTGTTTCAAACCGGTCAAGTTGTGCCTCATTTACCCAACTTGGCGCAGCGCTGCCAAGAGCGTCAGTTGCCCTTGCTGCTGGACGCCTATCATCTGGTCAACGCCCTACCCTATGACATGGATACCACACTGCCCGACAGCACCTTTGTTGTCGGCGGGGGCTACAAGTATTGTCAGCTGGGTGAAGGCAACTGCTTTCTGCGCGTCCCCAAATCCTGTGACTGGCGACCCTTGGTAACGGGCTGGTACGCGGAATTCGCCGAACTGAGTCAGTCCGCCGGAACATCAGTAGCTTATGGCACGGGCCGCTGGGCATTTGAAGGCTCGACCTATGACCCGACCAGTCACTACCGAGCCGCCCGGGTGTGGCAATTCTTCGCCGAGCAGCAACTGAACGTAGCGACATTACGCTCCATCAATATCGCCCAACTTACCCTGTTGCGCGAACGCCTTAGTCAATACCACTGGCCCACGCATGTGGAGCTCCCTAGTCAACAACTGGCGGAGCTGGGTGGATTTCTCGTAATACGAACCCCAGAGGCAGCGGCGTGGTCCAATCAGCTTCGTAGCTTAAACGTCTGGACGGACAGTCGTGGAAACTGCTTACGCTTTGGCCCAGCGCCTTACCTAACCGCCGAGCAAATCTCAGCCGCTGTCGAACGTCTACATCAGGTAGCAACGCAAACCTTGTAGGAGTTTGTTAGACTCCTGTTGATCAGTGTATGGTATTTAATCAGGATAGCCTTATAATGGGTTAACGGATCATCAGGAGCGGCTCATGAAAGAGCAAGCAGAACAACTCCTCCGACAAATGGAACGCGACATTGCGGCAAACCGTCTCATTTTGCCGTCGTTGCCTGAAGTGGCTATGCGGGTAAGAGAACTCACATCAGATCCCAACTGTGAAATTTCTCATTTGGAGCGTGAAGTTGCCAAAGACGCGGCGATCTCAGCTCGCTTAATGAAGGTTGCCAACAGCTCCGCGTTATTACGTGGTTCTCCACTCACCTCTTTGCGTCAAGCCATCACCAATCTTGGCTTCAGCTTGGTACGTTCACTGGTCACCCAGCTCGCCATTCTACAAACGATGCAGTCCGGACATGACAAACAGCGCTTACGTGGCTTCGTTGCAGGCGGGCTGCGTATCAGCGCATTGTGCTATACCCTAACGGGCTATCAGAAACATCTGGATCAAGAGCAAGCGGCCTTAGGTGGCTTACTGCACGATATTGGAAAGCTGCCCTTGCGCGAATTCCTAGAAACCCGCCCTGAATTGTCTCCTGAGCAACGGTTGCAGTTTGAGCAACTGCTCCACCCTATGGTTGGTGCCATGATGTTAAAACGCTGGCAAATGGTGGATTCGCTGGTGCAGATGGCGCGTGAGCACGAACAAATCATGCGTGAAACCGGCAATCCAGAAGCCGACTATGTCGACATTGTCATAGCGGCCAACCTTCTGCACTACGGCACGGATAAAGGCCGCTATGCGAAGTACGCTGGAGTCACCGTACCGGCCATTGAAAAATGCATTCGTGGCCACGCAGAAGAAAACGTACACCAGAGCACCGAAGAGCGCATGGCATTGGCGTTAGCGCTGATCAGCGCTTGACGCCAGCCCGATGCGTTTCTGCGCTTTTGATCAGGTTCGATGCTTGATTAGCCAACAACCATGAATTTTCTGGTTGCGCTCGTAATCGGCCGGAATAGACTTCTGCCGATAATCTTGCACGTCAT
The DNA here is from genome assembly GCF_030643825.1 of Salinispirillum sp. LH 10-3-1. Lineage (GTDB taxonomy): Bacteria > Pseudomonadota > Gammaproteobacteria > Pseudomonadales > Natronospirillaceae > Salinispirillum. The sequence goes on along the minus strand of NZ_CP101717.1, from coordinate 1,643,729 downwards.
AGTTTTCTAACACCGCGTCGTCCATTTTGAACTTGCGGAAGTTGTTCGAGAACACCAACGTACCGCCCGGCACCAAAACTTTCATAGCGTTGTCGATCAGTTCTTGATGGTCACGCTGCACGTCAAAGTGGTCACGCATCCGCTTCGAGTTGCTGAACGTCGGAGGGTCCAAGAAGATCAAATCGTACTTGCTCTGAGCGTCCGCCAACCACTCTACGACATCGGCTTGAATGAAATTGAAACGTTCCGGTTTCAGTTTGTTCAGACGGAAGTTTTCTTTCGCCCATTCCAAGTAGGTATTCGACAAGTCGACGCTGTCGACCCGCGATGCGCCACCGATAGCCGCATGCACACTGGCGGCGCCGGTGTAACAAAACAGGTTCAGCACCACTTTGTCTTTGGCTTGTTGTTGCAGCCAATAACGCATTGGGCGGTGGTCCAGAAACAAACCGGTATCCAAGTAATCCGTCAGGTTGATGATGAAGCGCGCACCGTGCTCGAACACGATCTGGTCGTTACCCGTGCTGCGCTGGTCATCCTGCTTTTCGTATTGGCTGCTGCCCTTCTGTTGCTTGCGCTGTTTCAGCACCACCTGGTCGGCCGGTACGTTCAGCACTTCGGGCAGGGTCATCAAGGCAGAGTTCAAGCGTTTTTGTGCTACGTTCGGGTCGATGTCTTTCGGTGGCGCGTATTCCTGCACATGTAACCAGTCACCGTAGCGGTCAACGGCTATGGAGTATTCTGGAATGTCGGCGTCATAAACCCGGTACGCATTGGTAACGCCGCTTTTAATAAAGGGCTTCAACTTACGCAGGTTTTTGGTGATGCGGTTGGCGAGGTCTTCCGCCAGCACTTTGGCAGGACGTTCTTTCTGCGCCAGCGATTCAAAGCGGAACAATTTGCATTCCAAATCGCCGTTCATCAAGCGATATTCTTTGCTGTAATACAAATTCGACAGCGTGATGGGCACATCGGCCTGCGTGAAGATCGCGCCTTGAAAGGCTTCTGATAACGAGCTCATAAAGCCACCTAAGGCCTCGTACAACGGCTTTAACTCGGCGACGGAACTCAGGCGTTCGCCGTACGGCGGATTACAGACCACCAGACCACTCTCGGTCGGCGCGGCCCCCGGCATGGCTGCAATATCACAATGGCTCCAGCGCGCTTCCGGCAAACCGATAGAACGCCAATGACGGCGGGCTAAATTGAACATGTCGGTGTCGGCATCGTTGCCCCAGAACTCAAACCGCTTGGCGTTTTTGAGCTTTTCGTCACGGCGTTCTTCCGCTTCTGCTACCAAGCTATCCCACAACGCCTGGTCGTGCCCCAGCCAGCGGCGCGCCAGATTGTCTTGACGCAGCAAGCCCGGTGCCCAATCAAAGGCCATTAATGCCCCTTCGATCAACAGCGTGCCGGAACCGCACATCGGATCCACCAGTTGCACAGCGGCTTTATCGCTGGCGATATGCTCTGGCCAACCAGCGCGAATCAGAACGGCAGCGGCAAGGTTTTCGCGCAGCGGAGCTTTAGCACCCGGTTGACGGTAGCCGCGATGGTGCAGGCTTTGGGCGTTCAGCTCGATGCCTACCGTGCCCTGCCCCTTGTGCAGATTCACGACAATGTTGATGTCCGGGTCATTGCTGACACTGGGACGCACGCCATGCGACGCGGTGAAATAATCAACAATTTGGTCTTTTACCCACTGGGCGCCAAACTGCGTGTTGCGCAGGTCTTCCGTACGACCCAAAAACCGGACTTTCAATGAGCCATTGGGGTGAAGGTGATCTTCCCACGCGATGCTCAACAGCAGTTCGCGCAGTTCGTCTTGGTTGCTGGCTTTGCCAGAAGCCACCTGCAAGGTCGCGCGCGACGCAAGACGGCTCCACAGTACCACGCGATAGCCTAAAGCGAGATCGCCCTCGGCCTGAACCCCTGCATGACCAATTTTTACAGTTTCTGCACCCAAGGCGGTCAATTCATCGGCAAGCAATGGCTCAATGAATTGTGGGCAGGCGAAAAACCATTGCAGGGTGTCCGATGTTCTTAGATGCATTTTGTATGTAAACCAGTTTTTAATAAATATGAGCTATAAGTGGATCAGCTTGAATGTTTTTGCCGACATCAAAGCACCCGTAAATCAGTTGGTTACAAGCGCATGACATTTTTAAGAACTTTTGGCGATCAACAGACCCACCGTTAGAACTCCAAAGCATTCGACACCTGCACCGCTCCTGCCGTAAAACTAAGACATGCCGTCGGTTTGTATTCCCGATGGTGTCCCATGCAGTGCCCGAATTTTTCATCGGAGCCACTGTCACCGTGACGCGGCATGCAAGTGCCCTGAAAGGAAAGGAGTATAGCAGGATCGTTTCATAATTCCGCTCTTATAGAGCAGTTCCCTGAACATCTTCGACAATGCAAGAGGTCGACTTTTATGAAAAGACAGAAACGTGATCGTTCCGACAGAGCTTATCAGCGTGGTTATTTGGCAGGTCTGGAGGGACGTTCAAAGTCGTTATGTCCGAAACCGGATGGTACCGAACACCAAGAATGGATGAACGGTTGGCGTGAAGGCCGTGATGATATGTGGAATGGCTTTCAAGGTGCCAGCGCGGTACACAAGCTAAACCGAGTCGTTTATCACCAAATCCATCAAGGGTAACTCGTCCAGTTATTTCAGGAAACAGGCCGCGCAAGCGGCCTGTCACCGAACAAACCGCTCTCTTTCGTAATACCTTCCGCAAAACCTCTTACAAAATGGCTTCCTGAACCTCTTTCAGTAGTGAAGGCCCTTGGTAGATAAACCCGGAATACATCTGCACCAAACTCGCCCCGACGTCCATTTTCGCACGCGCCGAAGGCCCGTCAACGATACCGCCCACACCGATCACCGGCATGGCACCGTCCAATGCCTTCACCAACACGGCCAGCGCATGCGTGGAGGCTTCTGCCAAGGGTTTACCACTCAAACCACCGGCTTCATCGGCGTGCTTCAAACCCTGTACGCCCGGACGTTCAATGGTTGTATTGGTCGCGATGGCACCGTCAACACCGGCTTTCCGCAATGAGGCGGCGACGGAACGAATCTCTTCATTGGTCATGTCAGGGGCAATTTTCACCAATACGGGCACTGCTTTTTCATACTGTTTGGCCAATGCTGCACGCTCTGTCATCAGGGTGGACAACAACTGGTCGAGCATATCGCCGAACTGCAGCGCCCGTAAGCCCGGCGTATTCGGTGAAGACAGATTCACGGTGATGTAGTCCGCATAGGGGTACACCGCTTTTAGGCAGATTAAATAGTCGTCGGCCGCATTCTCAACCGGTGTATCGAAATTCTTGCCGATGTTCACACCCACAATGCCATCAAAGGTGCGTTTCTTCAGGTTGGCCACCATGTGGTCCACGCCCAGGTTGTTAAACCCCATGCGATTGATGATGGCTTGCGCTTCGGGCAAACGAAACAAACGCGGTTCAGGGTTGCCCGGTTGCGCGCGTGGCGTGACAGTACCCACTTCTACGTGGCCAAAACCCAGAGCGCCAAGAGCATCGATGTAGTCGCCATTCTTATCCAAACCGGCGGCCAAACCGATTTGATTGCGAAAATTAAGACCAAACAAGGTGACGGGCTTGGCGGGCACGCGCGGTGCAAAAATGGAGGTCAGTCCCAATCGTTTGGCCGCTCCCAAGGAATCCAAACTGAATTCGTGGGCTGTTTCTGGCGTAAGCTTGAACAATGCGGCTTGCAGGTATTGGTACATAAGTACACTCCTTAAAAATACTGGCAGGCATTATAGAGTGTATAGACAATGAAATGTAGGTCGGTTTCATTAGGTTTAGCACGCGCTACAACGCCCGCTCAGCTTTAGGCGGCATCCACTGCCCGATCACTGACAATCAAGCGCTTCAAGTCCGGTATGCAGCTACCGCATTGTGTGCCGCACTTGAGCTGCTTGCCCAACCCCTCCACGGTATTGATCCCGTCATCGCGCATCGCATTGCGGATGGTATACTCTCCTACTTGGTGACAACTGCACACCAATGGGCCCGGGTCCACCTGCCCGCCACTGCGTCCGGCCAGCAGGTCGCGCCGATCTTGTGAGTTCAGCTCGCCTGCCTTCAAACACTCGGCAACCCAGCGTGAATCAGGCTCCGGCAATGTTTGCCCCACCCAGGCTATGGCACTGCGGTGGTCGGCGGTACCCCACACCAAGCGTTGGCTATGGCGTGTCAGATCTTCGAACACTTGCATGGGTTCGTCCAACAGCGCCCCACCCATCAGCTGTGGCAGGTCGGTCGCGGCACGCCATAGGGTACTGTGCGCAAATTGATACACCGTGACCCCCGCCACAGTGCGCTTTAACCAGGCATCCCACGGCGGCTCTGCTAACGCTTCACGCAGCCAAATATAGCCTTGTTGAGCGGGCTGCCAGCGCTGCACCTGCACGACGGCATGTTTCAGCTCCGGTTGAAAAGAAATGGGGTCGACATGCGCGGGAATCAGCCGTCCGACGCGGCCATGGCTGCTGTTTTGCGCCGTCCAGTGAATGGGCATGAACAATTCACCGCGACGCTGACTGGTACTGCAGACCACGCGCGCTTTAATGTCCTCACCGGCCACCCGTGCGGAGTCGAGTTGTACCCAATCCTGATCGCTGACCTGCAAGCGAACGGCATCGTCCGGATGCATATAAACGCGAGGCTCTGGCATATGCTGCTGCAGGCGATCGGCTAACCCGGTTCGGGTCATGGTATGCCACTGATCACGGAGGCGCCCGGTATTCAATAGGAACTCAAATGGACTATCGGACACCGAGCTGTTTGCTCTCGGCAGGTGCCGTGGTGCCTGCGGCACAATGGGGAAAAAACGGGCACTCTGTTCCGGCGTATAGAAACGACCATCACCGAACAAGCGCGCGGTGCCCATGGGCGCATTTTGGGTAATCGGCCATTGCAGCGGCACCATCGCATCGTACTCCGCTGGTGTTATATCGGCGTACAGAGAGATATCGAAATCACGACTGCCGTTGTTTTCGTAGGCCGACAATTGCGCGTGCTCGCGAAAGATGTCGACGGGTTGCTGATAGGGAAAGCCAGCCGCAAACCCCATGGCACGGGCGACCTGTGTGATTATCCACCAGTCATGCTTCGCCTGTCCCATGGGTTTCACCAATGCCCGTTGACGCGAGATACGGCGTTCACTGTTGGTGACGGTTCCGTCCTTTTCACTCCAACCCGTCGCTGGCAGCTTGATGTGCGCCATGTCGAGCGTATCGGTGTGTTGCATACAGTCCGACACCACGACCAACTCGCAAGCGGACAGTACGGCGCGTACTCGATCGGCGTCCGGCATACTGACCACCGGGTTGGTCGCCATGATCCAGATTGCCTTAATTTTGCCCTGCCCTACGGCCTCGAAGAGATCGGTGGCCGCCAAGCCGGGCCCACGGGCCATGTTCGGCGCGCGCCAAAAGCGTTCGACACGATTAACATCGTCGGGACTGTCCCAGTTCATATGCGCCGCCAACTGATTGGCTAAGCCACCGACTTCACGCCCACCCATGGCGTTCGGTTGCCCGGTTATGGAAAACGGCGAAGCACCCGGTTTACCGATGCGCCCGGTCGCGAGGTGCAGGTTGATAATGGTATGTGCCTTGTCGACGCCGCTGGATGACTGATTGATCCCCATGGAATAGAAGGTCACCATCTTGGGCGATTGCGCGGCCCATTGGTAAAAGGTTTCAACCTGTTCAATGGGCACATCACAGGCGGCAGCCACTTTTTTCAGCGAACCGGCGGTTCGCTCGGCGGTATTTAAGGCGGCCGTAAACCCTTGGGTATGGCGTTCGATAAAGTGGCTGTCGGTCAAATCTTGACGATGTAGCCAGACCAACAAGCCATTAAACAACACGGCATCAGTGCCCGGCTTCAGCGCCAAATGCAGGTCGGCACTCTCGGCGGTGGCGGTACTGCGCGGATCAATCACCACCATGCGTTTGAGTTTACGCCCCTTCTTTTGGGCCTCGGTACGGGCGGCTTGCATACGCTGAAACAACACAGGGTGTGTCCACGCCGCGTTTGAACCGGTCAGCACCAGCAAGTCGGCTTCGTCGAGGTCTTCATAGTTGGCGGGTACGGTATCACTACCAAAAGCGCGCTTTTGCGCCGCGACGGCCGACGACATACACAACCGAGAATTCGTGTCGATATTACTGGTACCAATAAACCCCTTGAGCAATTTATTGGCGACGTAATAGTCTTCCGTTAACAGTTGACCAGACACATAGAATGCCACGCTGTCTGGGCCATGACGGCGAATAACATCGGCAAAGCCTTTTGCTACCGCGCTTATGGCGCGGTCCCAATCAACGGTTTCACCATAAACCTGTGGTGCAAGCAAGCGTGCCGATGCGTCGAGCGTTTCGTGCAATGCAGAACCTTTAACACACAGGCGGCCACGATTGGCAGGATGACGTGTGCTGCCTTCTACCGCTATGACCCGGTCGTCGTGCACCATAGCACTGACGCCGCAGCCAACACCGCAGTAGGCGCAGGTCGTCTCTTGCCGTTTTTTCATGCTGCAGCTTCCTCGTTGGTGGCGTTCAGGTTTTGGGCAGCCACGGGCTGATTGAACACCTCTATCACACCCTCGTTGAGCCGCACAGGCCATACGGTGACTCGCACGGACTCATCTTCCATACACTGACCGGTACGCAGCGAAAAATGCTGCTTGTACAAGGGTGATGCTACGACAGGCTCGCCACCCAAATCCCCGACAATGCCCCGCGCTAAAATGTGCGCGTTGGAAAATGGGCAGAAATTGCTGAGCGCATAGAGTGCATCCTGTTCGCTCGGCAACCAGAATATGGCCACATGCTGGTCGCCCAAGCGCGCACCGACACCACCGTCCGGTACCAGGTCATTTGATTGCCCCACGGCGACCCAGGTCGCGCCATCGGTCTGTTCTGTCGAACGCGGCTTCTTTGTCATGCTCGTCATGGTTGTTTCCTTAAACGGTGGTTACAGGGATCAGTTGTGCTTTTTCTGCGTCAGTAGCCGGACGGGGTTGGCCGCGTTCGGGCACCATCACAACGCACGGGTCATCGCTGTTGTCGTTGATGTTCTGACGGAAGCGTTTCAGTGCTTCAGGGTTGTTGAGCGTGGTTTTCCACTCACACTGATAGGTTTCGACAACACGCTGCATTTGCGCTTCCAAGTCTGCGGCTACGCCGAGCGAGTCCTCAATGACGACCTTCTTCAGGTAGTCGAGTCCGCCTTCAATGCTTTCCACCCAACGCGCGGTGCGCTGTAAGCGGTCCGCGGTGCGGGCGTAGAACACGAGGAAACGGTCGATGTATTTCACCAAGGTTGCGGTGTCGAGATCAGTCGCAAACAAATCCGCATGCCGTGGTCGCATACCACCATTACCAGCCACATAAAGGTTCCAGCCGTTTTCGGTGGCAATGACCCCGATGTCCTTGCTCTGCGCTTCGGCGCATTCACGGGTACAGCCACTGACGCCGAATTTGATTTTGTGTGGTGCACGCAGGCCTTTGTAGCGGTTTTCCAGGTCGATGGCGAGCTGCACGCTGTCTTGTACACCGTAACGGCACCAGGTGCTGCCGACACAGCTTTTAACCGTACGTACAGACTTGCCGTACGCATGGCCGGTTTCGAAGCCGGCGTCAACCAAGCGTTTCCAGATTTGCGGCAACTGGTTCAGGGTGGCACCAAACAGGTCAATACGCTGGCCGCCGGTGATCTTGGTATAGAGCTTAAAATCGCGCCCGATTTCACCAATGGTGATCAGACTTTCCGGGGTGATTTCTCCACCGGCGATACGCGGTACGATGGAGAAGGTGCCGTCTTTCTGCATATTGGCAAGGAAGGTATCGTTGGTATCCTGCAATGGCGTGTGCTCAGGTGTCAGAATGTAATCATTCCATACGGAGGCCAAAATAGAGCCGACCGCTGGCTTGCAGATGTCGCAACCCATGCCTGAACCGTGTTTCTGGCGCAATTCAGCAAAGGTTTTAATCCCTTCGACACGAATGATGTGTTCCAATGCCTGCCGTGAGTGAGCGAAGTGCTCGCAGATATCGGTACTGACCTCAATACCACGCGCAGCCAGTTCATGATCCACCACATCCTTCAGCATGGCTGCACAGCCACCGCAGCCTGTTCCGGCTTTGGTATCGCCTTTCACGTCGGCGACGCAGCAAGCTCCGGCATCCAGGGCACCGACAATGGCCGCCTTAGACACGTTGTGGCATGAACAGATGGTCGCCGTATCGGGCAGAGCATCGATGCCCAGCGCAGGCGCCCCTCCCTCCTGCTGCGGCAGGATCAGTCCTTCCGGGCTGCTCGGCAGCTCGATACCGTTCAAGTAATACTGCAACAGGGTATCGTAGTAGCTGTTATCGCCAACCAGCATCGCCCCCAACAATTTTTTCCCATCGGCCGAGACGACCAGCTTCCGGTATTCTTGCTTCAATTGATCAAGATAACGGTATAATTTCGAGCCTGGCGCCTGTGTGCCATGGGCATCACCAATGGCTCCAACATCGACCCCCATCAACTTGAGCTTGGTGCTCATATCGGCACCGGTAAACGCCAAGTCGCCGTCGGTCAGTGTGGCTAACGCCGCCTTCGCCATTTGGTAACCCGGTGCTACCAACCCGAAGATACTGTTGTTCCACAGCGCCACTTCGCCAATGGCGAGAATATCAGGGTCGTTGGTGCGACACTGGTTATCGACCACCACTCCGCCTCGCTCGCCCATTACCAAACCAGCAGCGCGCGCCAGTTCGTCACGCGGACGAATACCTGCGGAGAACAGAATCAGGTCGGTTTCCAGTATACTGTCATCCTGAAACACCATACGGTGCAGGCTGCCGTCGCCGTCTTCGATGCGTTGCGTGGCTCGGTCGGTCAACACCTGCACGCCCAGCTGTTCAATCTTGTCGCGCAGTACGACACCGCCTTCGGCATCGACCTGCATCGGCATCAGCCGCGGAGCAAATTCCACTACGGCGGTATCGAGATCCAGTTCACGCAAGGCATTCGCCGCTTCCAGACCCAGCAGACCACCCCCAACGACGACGCCGGTCGTGGCTGTTTTGGCCGCTGCGCGAATCGCATCCAGGTCATCCAGCGTACGATAAACAAAGCAATTGGGTCGGTCATTGCCGGGGATCGGTGGTACAAAAGGATAAGAACCCGTCGCTAACACCAACTGGTCATAGTTCAAGCTCGACCCATCGCTCAGCACCAATGACTTACGAGCGCGATCAATCTCGGTCACCGCCACACCCAGCCGGAGGTCAAAACCCCAGTCAGCGTATTGCTGGGCAGTCCCCAGTGCCAGGTCCTCGGCACTGCGCCCTTGGAAATACTCAGAAAGATGCACGCGGTCATAGGCAATCAGCCGCTCTTCACCGAGTACGGTAACCTTAAAGGCCGACTTGCCAGCGCTGTCCGCCAGTTGTTCCAGAAAGTGATGACCGACCATGCCGTTGCCGACGACGACCAAATGACGTGTTGATGTGAGTGAAGACATGTACATTTCCTCTAAGCTGCTGCCTGGGTCTGGGAATCAATGCCGCAGTGGGCGGCCCCGAAGATGAGGTGGTTGCGCCAGGCATCCACTTCTGTTTTTTGTTGAATGAGTTGTTGATAAAAAGCACCGTCGGCAATGTCGCCGTACAGTACGGCGCCGACCAAACGGCCAGCGCGCAGGAATAGACGCTTATAGTGACGTTGCTGGCGGTCCTGCCACACGAGCGACTCAGTACCCTCACCTGAGGTATCGCCACTGGAGAACACCGGTACGCCACTCACCTTCAAATGCGTCGAGGTGACCGAACCGGTATAGGTTGCTTTGGCATGTGGATGGCACAGCAGTTCCGCCAGGACATCGGCCTGCTCGTAGAGCGGTGCTACGAGGCCATAGGTTTGCCCACGATGACTCACGCACTCACCTAAGGCCCAGATCGCGGCATCGGACGTCTGCATCTGATCGTTCACCACGATGCCACCATCCACTTGAAGACCCGCACGTTCTGCCAGCTCGGTATTCGCCCGTACACCCATGGCAGCGACGACGACGTTCGCTGCCCGTCTTTGACCATCACTGAACAGCACGCCAGTGATAACGCCGTCGGCGCGTTCTATGTGCGTTGCGCAGGCATTCAGTTGAATCTGTACACCCCGTGCTTCAAGCGCTTCACACAGCCAGCCTGCAGCGAAGGCGTCCAACTGACGATTCATCAACCAACTGCCACGATGCAACAGGGTCACCGCAACGCCACGGCCTGCGAGACCAACGGCGGCCTCGATCCCTAACAAGCCACCGCCCAATACCACAGCACGATCCTGTGAGCTCAGTTGCATCAACGTATCGGCATCCTGCAGCGTGCGAAAGACCTGCACGCCAGTCCCGGAAACGCCGGGAATATCCGGCAAACACGCAGACGAGCCCGTCGACAAGATCAAGCGGTCAAAACCCATCTGGCGGCCGCCCTGCAGGCTGATTACCTTGTCGGTCCGGTTTATGGCCTCAACCCAGCCTTGCACCCAAGTAATGCCCGCTTGTTCATACCAGGTACGCGGCTTACTCAACAGCGCTTCGGCCGACCGCTTTCCAGCCAACACATCCGACAACCCAAGGCGGTTATACCCGCCTACAGCCTCGCCACTGATCACCGTCATTCGCACGCCCGGCTTTTGATGCTCCACCAGCTGCTCCAGCAGTCGCATGGCGGCCATGCCATGCCCTACCAGCACCCAATGCTCGCCCGTATCAGGAAGGCCGTTTAGATTGTGTCGACTCGGTATGTGCATCACTCGACCACCAAATTTTGTCCAAAAAAAAGCGCTCGAACCAAACACACCGTGACGGTGGTTGATTCGAGCGCCATTGCTCATGCATAAATTCTGTGTCTGAACCTGCGTTGGTTAGACGTGCTGCGTGTTACTGAAATGACTAAAGCAGATCTTGTGCCAAAACAATGAATTGCAAATCTTTTAATTAAATTTCAATGAGTTACCGGCTTTTCCAAGAATTCAAAGGAACCTGAGCACGTATCGCTTGCGCATCAAAACGCACCGATTCAGTGCCGGAAACATCATTCTGGTGCACTTCCATGTGTTACGGGCGCTGCAGCCAGTCAAGCACCCGATCCACATCCTCGTCCGTCAAATGCAAGCCAAACTCCTCCGCCTGCCGTCGGACATGATCACGACCTATCTGTCGCGCTTCGGGGAACTGCAGCAAACGCTGCAAGAATTGTTGCTGCAGCCCGCCATCGACGGCCTCGACGACAACGGGTTCATTGGCTTCTGATACGCTGTCAGCGTGCATTTGATTTGCCCAGAAGCGCTGCCACACCGTTAAGGCGGAATCGACCACTTCGGCACCGGTGGAGGTCGGCTCCAATTCTTTCGGCTCTTCCTGCATCATCAAAGGTACGGCGACCCAGGTAATTAGGGCAATAAACGCCAAGCGCCACAACCAGCTCATCATCCGTCCAATCGCTCGATTCGGTCGAACTTACCTCGTTCGTCGAAGTAGATACGGAAGCTGCCGCGTATACCGTGGTGGGTAATGAAGGGTTGCAATATTCGCAGGGGAAAACTGACACTGCGACCATCGCGGGCAGTGGTATAGACGTTGCGGGCGGTGCCCGCATACAGGCGTTCCAACTCGTCGGGCGAGATGTAAAAGCTGACTTCGATGGAACGGCTCATAGGGCGGCGACTTAGCGAATAACGAATTCGTTAAGTATCGCCGCCCTTGCATTTTCATGCAATGTTAGCTTGCCATCGAGGTCGCTTGCGACAGATCCACCAGCTCACGAATCGCAACACTGTACATGCTGAACTCTGGATCGGTCGTCGCCAGAATCTCACGTACGATGCGCAACCAACGATCCACCAGCAAGCGGTGCGTTTCGCTCCACTGATCCAGCAGCTGCCCCAAGGACTCTTTGCCTTGCACGTTTAACACACTTTGCGTCAAACGTTGCTGCTGCCATTCCAGATCATCACGCAGGGCTTCGCGCGCCATCGCCTGCCAATGAGTGCTGACCGACAGATTGTTCAACTGGCCCGCAAACTGGTTCAACGACAAACGCTCACCCAGGATAAAGAAGGCTTCAGCGACACGATTCACCGGCACATTGAGATCCGTCGCCGCGCCTATGATACCCAAGGCATGGTAGAGGTGATCCGATACCGCAACCTGGTGCGCCAACTTGGCGTCGACACCGGCAGCCTGATACTCCTTCACGGCGTCATTGAAGTTTTGCGCCATTTCACCGTGCAAATACTTCGGAATGTCGGTCGCAAAGGCAGCCACTGGGTCTTTAAAACGCTTCACCACCGCAGCCACATCAAAGTTCAGGCGATTCGCCTTGATCAGTGCCCGAGTTGCACGACGCACCATACGTGCTGTACGTGCCATCATCGCCTGCTGCAACTTGCCATCGACCTTGTAGTCCAAGGCTTCAATCTGCGCCCAAAGCCCCTTCAGGTCGAAGATGTCACGAGCCGCCACATAGGCTCGCGCGATGTCCAGCTCGCTGGCACCTGTGCTCTCGCTCAAGCGATGCACAAAGTTGATGCCCATGTGGTTGAACAAATCATTGGCCACCTGGGTTGCCACGATCTCGCCTTTCAGACGATGGTTCTTGATGTGCTTGCCGAACTCTTTCACCAGGGTAGCTGGGAAAGCGCCGTACACTTCATTCACCAAGTACGGGTCATCACCGGCTTTTTGTTTGATCAACGCTTCTTTCAGGTCACCCTTGCTGTAACTGATCAAAATCGCCAGTTCCGGCATGACCAAACCTTGGCCTGACGCCTTACGATCGGAAATCATCTCGTCGTCGGGTAGGTATTCCAGCGCACGGTTCAACTTGCCAGCGGCTTCGAAGGCGTTGATCTGACGACGGTATTCCTCCACACGATGGGCTGCTTCGCGCGCCGCCAAGCTGATCGCTTGCGTCTGCTTGTAGTTATTCGCCAATACCTGATCACCGACTTCCTCGGTCATCTTCAGCATCCACTGGTTACGATGCTTACCGGTCAGGTCACCACTCTTCACCAACTCATCGAGCAGGATCTTGATGTTGACCTCGTGGTCCGAACAATCCACACCGCCCGCGTTATCGATGAAATCGGTGTAGCAACGGCCGCCTTTCAGGCCGAACTCAACTCGCGATAACTGCGTGAAACCCAGGTTACCGCCCTCACCGATGACTTTGCAGCGCAAGTCTTTCGCGTCGACGCGCAATGCATCATTAGCCTTGTCGCCTACATCGGCGTGTGACTCGGTGCTGGCTTTCGCATAGGTGCCGATACCCCCGTTCCAAATCAAGTCCACTGGCGCTTTAAGAATATTGTGGATCAACTCTGTGGGCGTCATCTGGTCTTTTGATACAGACAGCAGTTTCTTGATCTCTGGCGTCAACTTGATCGACTTGGCGCTGCGATTAAAGATACCGCCGCCTTTGGAGATCAACTTGGTGTTGTAGTCTTCCCACGACGAACGTGGCAGATCAAACAAGCGCTGACGCTCGGCAAAGGTCGCCGCCGGATCTGGATCAGGGTCCAAGAAGATGTGCATGTGGTTGAACGCCGCAACCAGTTTCACGCTCTTCGAGCGCAACAAGCCGTTACCGAACACGTCACCGGCCATGTCACCAATACCCACCACTGTAATGGGCTCTTCTTGCACGTTGATGCCCATTTCTTTGAAATGGCGCTGCACGCTGACCCAGGCACCACGTGCTGTGATACCCATTTTCTTATGGTCGTAACCGTTGGAGCCACCAGAAGCAAAGGCATCGCCCAACCAGAAGTCGTACTTACCGGCCACTTCGTTCGCGATATCCGAGAACGTTGCAGTACCTTTATCCGCCGCGACAACCAAGTAGGGGTCGTCTTCGTCGTGACGAATCACGTCCTTCGGTGGCAATACTTCGCCTTGACCCAGGTTGTCGGTGATGTCCAGCAAGCCTTGAATGAACGTCTTATAACAGGCAATACCTTCCTGCAGCATGGCGTCACGGTCACCATTGGTCGGCAACTGCTTGGCGACAAAGCCGCCTTTTGCACCCACCGGCACGATGACAGCGTTCTTTACCTGCTGCGCTTTCACCAGACCCAGTACTTCGGTACGAAAGTCTTCTATACGATCCGACCAACGCAGACCACCACGGGCTACCTTGCCACCACGCAGGTGGACACCTTCTACGCGTGGTGAATAGACGAAGATTTCAAACTTCGGACGCGGCAAAGGCATGTCGTTGATCAAGCTGGGGTTCAGCTTGAAGCTGAAGTACGACTTGCGTGCTTTGGTGGTGCTATCTTCCTGATAAAAGTTGGTGCGCAACGTCGCTAGGATCAGTTCCATGTACTTACGCAAAATGCGGTCTTCGTTCAGGTTTTGCACCTGCTCCAGCCCTTCTTCCATTTTGGCAATGTATTTCTCCTGCAACTCAGCGCGCTTCTTGCGTACGGGGTTAAAACGCGAAGAGAACAAGAACGTCAGCGTCTCGGTGAGACGAGAGTGCTGAATCAGGGTATGCGCAATGTACTCTTGGCTAAAACCAAACCGAATTTGCTTCATGTAACGCGCGTAGGCGCGCAACATGGCCACTTCACGCCACGTCAGCTTAGAGCCCAAAATCATCTGGTTATACAGATCATTCTCAGCTCGCCCGTACCAGATGTTCACGAAGGCATCGTGGAAGATGTCACGCAGACTGGCCGGGTCGAGTTCAGGATCGGCTTCGTAGATCAAGGTGAAATCGTACACGTAGACACACTGACCATCGCTGCGGCGAATTTCGTATGGAATTTCTTCCACTGCACGCAATCCGAGGTTTTCCAGCACAGGCACCAAGTCGGACAGCATCAATTCCGAAGCCTGATGGAAAATCTTCAACTTGAGACTGCTACCAGAAGGCTCCTGACTCAGGTAGAAGCTCAGCGTTAACTGGTTATCGGGGTCTTCAAACAATGACTCCATGCGCTGAACATCGGCCACCGCCACCCGCGCCGAGTATTCTTCACGGTAAGACGATGGGAAAGCGTCACGATACGCGGCGTAATACGCCATGCCTTTTTCTTCACCGGACGCCTCGACCAGAGACGCCTGCAATTCATCGGTCCACTGGCGCGCCAAGGCCACAACTTTGCGTTCGATTTCGGCGACATCAAGACTTTTCTTCAATGGCTTTTCAAGCTTAAAGACGTAACGAATACGGGCCAACACGGATTCGCTGAGGTAATTGGTGAAGTCAGAGCCTTCAACCGCCATATACTCGGCCAACACATCGTGAATGTGCATGCGAATTTCGGTATTGAAGATCTCCCGTGGCAGGTAAACCAGCGCCGTTACAAACTGGCCGTACACATCCTCGCGCACAAATACACGAATCTGCTTCCGCTCTTGAATCGACAGCACTGAACGCGTGGTTTTCAGTAACTCGTCAACGGTGGACAGAATCAGCTCGTCCCGCGGGAAGGTGTGCAGAATTTGCGCCAGCTCTTTGTAGTTATGACTACCGTCAACGTACTTTGACGCGGCCAATACTGTTTTGATTTTCTTGCGAATGATCGGAATGGACCGTGGTGAATCGTTGTAAACCGATGAGGTATACAAGCCTAAGAAGCGACGGCCACCAATCACATTGCCTTTGCTATCGAACTGTCGAACGATCACGTAATCGTTGTAGGCAGGACGATGAACAGTAGCGCGACGACCGGACTTGGCGAATGCAATGATGCTGGCGTCATTGGCGGCAGCCAACTGGGCTTCCATTTCGGTTACCGACTCTGCTTTCGCACCACGTGCTTTGCGGAACAAGCCCAACGCCGAATTGGCAACCGGCTTAACAACCCCTTTGTCGACGACGTATTCGTCGTAACCCAGGAATGTAAAATGATCGTTGGTGAGCCAATCTAAAAAGACATTGGCTTCGTCGATGTCTTCTTGCGACATCCCCGCCTTCGCCAACGTCTGAATATCTTTTTGTGCCGTACGTGCCGCGTCAGTGATGTTTTTAAAGTCATCCACCGCCAGTTGCACGTCAGCAATGACTTGCAACAACTCGCGTTCGATTTCACGGCGCTGCTTAGAGTCGGAGCGATGATCGACTTCGAAATACATCATCAACTCATTGTGCTCAGTCGGCTGCTCGGTGAAATCGTTTAAATCACCGCTTTTATCGCGCTGCGCACAGTAGTCTGCGTGAAACAGGTTATGGATGTTCACGCCCATGCGATTCAGTGCGATGCGCACCGAGTCGACCGTAAACGGAAGGTCACGGGTTAAAATCAATACAGCGGTATGCGAACTTTGCCACTCATGCTCTTCAACATTAGGATTGAACACCTGCACCTTGGCTGCGCTGCCATCCCACTTTGAGACATGGCGCCATGCGCTGACGGTAAGACCAGCCAGATCGGTTAATTCATAGGCCTCCATGTCCAGCCGTGAAGCGTGGTCATAGAGACAGTGAATGAAATGCGCAAGCAGTTTCTTTTGTGGTGCCGCCACATGAGGTTGCAGGCGTTCAGTTAACAATTGGGTCAGGTCTTGTTGAGCAGCCGTTCTACTGGAAGCCATCGGGCAAAGTTCCTTGGATTGTTATTAGATAAGTTGAAACATGCTAGTAATCTAGCCCACCTGTGAATTTTCTCCACTACTTCCCTCTTTTTTGTCGCAAATTTGTTGTTAGTGGCGTAAAGACCAAAGCACGTCAATTATCGAATTGCGAGCAATCGCCCGACGCGTGAAAAAACCCGGTAAACGGCGACTGACAACGAACTTCTGCGGTTGACAGCGAGACGTAAAGATAGAAAGAATGCAGTGTCATCATATCGACAATAAGAAGTATGAGCACTCGAGTACGATTCGACGATCTGAAACAATTTCTATCCGGCCAGATTCTAGGCCAACCAGACTTAGTGGAAGCGCTGATCATCAGCCTGCTGACAGACGGTCATCTATTGATAGAAGGCACACCTGGACTCGCTAAAACTCGCGCTGTCAAAGCGCTGGCTCAAGGTATCCAGGCGGATTTTCAACGCGTGCAATTTACGCCGGACCTGATCCCCAGTGATGTAACGGGGTCCGAAATCTATCGCCCTGACCAGCAAGTCTTTGAATTTCAACCCGGGCCGGTATTTGCCAATTTGGTTTTGGCCGACGAGATCAACCGGGCCCCGGCCAAGGTACAGGCCGCACTGTTGGAGGCCATGTCGGAACGCCAGGTATCCGTAGGCCGTACCACGCGACCGCTGCCGGAACTGTTCATGGTCATTGCCACCCAGAACCCACTGGAACAGGAAGGCACATACCCGTTACCAGAAGCACAGCTCGACCGTTTTCTACTCCAAGTGAAACTGAGCTTTCCTGATGTAGAGACGGAGCGGCGCATTCTACGCTTAACCCGCGGTGGCGACAGCATTCAGCCACCAGCGGACTGGCAGCCACTGACTGAAGCAAATGTTTTGGCGGCGCGTAATGAGGTTAACCAGGTGCATGTTGCCCCGGCGATTGAGGATTATCTTGTGCACCTCGCGGACGCCACGCGTCGGCCTGGCCTGTACGACGATGAACTGGCAAACTGGATTCAGTCGGGCATCAGCCCACGCGCCACCATCGCCTTGGAGCATGTCAGTCGCGCTTTGGCGTGGCTGAAAGGCCAAAACTACGTCACGCCAGACTTGGTGCAGCGGGCCTTACCTTGGGTCTATCAACATCGGATCAGCGTGCACTACCGCGCCCTGGCGAACGGCATCACACCGAACCAAGTGGTCGCACGATTGATTCAGAGCGTGGCGGTCAGCTGACATGCTGACCGGCACCAGCGTGACACTCGATCAATTGGCAGCGCTGCGCCGCCCGCCGGGCGCTGGCCTGCAGAAAGGCCTCGCTTTGCAAGTCGGCGCGCATGAAAGTCGGCTCACCGGCGCGGGCATGCAAATCAGCGAAGTACGCCACTATCAGCCCGGTGACGATATTCGTCATATTCATTGGCGGATATCTGCCCGTTCCAATGAAACCTTTACCAAGGTGTATGATGTTGAGCATGAACTGCCTTGGTTGATGCTAATTCTCCTAACACCCAGTATGTATTTTGGTAGTCGACAGGCGTTTAAATCGGTGCGAGCGTTAGACGCCATCACCCAACTGGCGTGGCAACGCCAGTCCCTGCATGACTCCATCGGCAGCGCAGTGCTCTCCCCACATGGTAGCTTTTGGTCCGAACCGGCACGCCACGTTGGTGGGCTTTTGCAGCAACTCAGTGCATGGGCGGATCATAGCCAGCCTATAACTTCAGACCAAGCACCTACAGTGTCACTGGACGCGTTTCGTCATTTCACTGAGCAACTCCAGGGGTTCATTCGCCGCCAGCAAGCGATTGTGTTGATGGGTGACTTTATGCCGCCTTACCCTTGGGATGCGTTGATTGCCTCGCTGCATGGCTACCCTACGACCTTTATTCAGGTGACTGATCCGCTAGAAACCGCGCTGCCAGATTCAGGCCGCTACCCCGTCCTGAGTGGCCGACGCCTGCAATGGCTCACCTCAGACCGCACGGTACAGCAGCGTTACCACGACAGCCGGACACGCTGGCTGAGCGAACTGCGCGATGAACTCGACCCGCAGCGGCATCGTTGGGTCCGTATTGATACCACACAGGACCCCAGCGAATGGCATTGGCTTGATCAGGAGGTGCTGCCCAATGCAGGATAACCTGCTGAGCCAACTGGCCCCGCCGATTGCACCTGACCACTTGTCGGCTTGGCCGCCTGGTCCCGGCTGGCTTATGCTTTTTGGTTTGATTCTGATAGTGCTGATGGTAGCGCTGGTTTACCTCAGCCGTCGTTGGCCTTGGTGGCGCTGGCCGCAGGTGTGGCGTTGGCGTCGCCTCTATCGCCAAGCGCTTGAACAGAACGTTCTGCACGCCTCGGCGCACAGCGGCGCGCTCAACCAGTGGATACGCCAATTGGCTCGTGACGGGCTGGGCATTGATACGACCTTACCGCCGGAGCACTTTATACACGAGTTACAGGCACAGCTCGTTGCACTACCGGATTCTCCCGACGAGAGAATGATCAGTACCGTGCGTCACCTGCTGTTGCAGAGCTACCAGCCATCCGCCGCGTTGAAAACGCTGGAAAACGAAACCACAACCGAGGTATTACATACCCTATGCAAGCGTTGTCTGACCTTACATTCGCCTGGCCATGGCTGATACTGCTGTTGCCGGCTGCGTGGGCAGTGCGTCGCTTCCTAGGGGGCGCACGCAATGATGCCATTCGCTTACCGCATGCCATATTATGGCGGCGCGCCGTCCGTCGCGCGCCTGCCTCAACACTGGGTGTGCGCACTTTTTTACTGACCGTCGCTTGGGTTTTATTGGTATTGGCTCTCATGCGCCCTACCGTGCCCGGTGACAGCACACAACAGCCGCTCTCTGGACGGCAAGTGATGTTGGTGGTGGACTTGTCACAAAGCATGAGCATTGCAGACATGATTCTGAATGGCCGTCGTGCTAATCGACTCGATGCCTTGAAAGTGGTTCTGCACGAATTCATTGCGTCACGCACTGGAGACCAATTAGGTCTAGCGGTATTTGGCACCCAGGCGTATTTGGTTTTGCCAGTTACGCCTGATCTCAACATTGTTGCCGCAATGGTCGACGACATGCGCATTGGCATGGCGGGTAACCGCACGGCTCTTGGGGAAGGCTTAGCCATTGGTATCGCCCATCTGGTTGATAACCAACCGCAAGACGGTGAACGCGTTCTGGTGCTGTTGTCAGACGGCGCGCAGAACGAAGGCAATATCACCCCACTGGAAGCCGCTGCCTGGGCTGCGGACTATGGCGTGCGTATCCACAGCATTGGCTTTGGTCTTGGGCCGAGCCGCGATGGCAATTTACTGAACCCATCCGGGTTGTCAGCGGCTGACCTCGATGAGCCAACGTTAATTGCAGTAGCCGAGCAGACCGGTGGGCGATACTTTCGTGCCGAATCCACTGCGCAGTTACAAGACATTTACCGCACCATCGACAGGCTTGAGCCCACTATTGCTGGCGATGAGACACTGAGTCCACGACGCGAGCTTTTTCACCTACCGGCGGCGTTCAGTCTGCTTTTGCTGGCTCTGGTCGCGGCTTTATCGACGCTCCAAACGCAAGTATTGTCGGGCCGGAGGGCATCGTCATGACGCTCTTGCGGCCGGAATGGTTAATCGCTTGGCTCCCGCTGTTATCTTTTCTACTCTGGCGTTCGGGCACAGGCCTTACCCCTTGGCAGCGCTGGATTGACGCTGATCTTTTGCGTGCTTTAACGGTCCAGTCAAGGGGACCTTGGCAGCGTACGCAGCGCATTTTACCCTGGCTATCGTTGTTCGTTTTGGTCTTTGCGCTAGCAGGCCCAGCCTCTCGGTCGACATTGCCGGTGTACAGCCTGGAGCGCCCGGTGGTGTTTGTCTTGGATCAATCATTAAGCATGGCGAGTGACGACATCAGCCCAAGCCGCCATGTCCGTGCCCAACAAAAAATACAAGACTGGTTGTCGGAACACCCTGAGCGTCCGGCGGGCTTGGTGGCCTATTCCGGCACCGCCCACATGGTGTCGCCGATAACCACCGACCATAAAGCGCTGAACAACTTCTTGTTGCAGCTAGACCCTTTTATCATGCCGGTGCTCGGCAGCCACGCGGTTGCAGCCATGAACATTGCCACTGAACTGCTGGGTGACAACGCTGGCGATATTTTATGGTTTACCGACGACCTCACCGCCGCTCAGCGCGCACGCTTACCCGATATTGCACGCCAGCAGCGCCTGGGCATCATTGTGGTCGGTACGCGCGAAGGTGCACCCGTGCTCCTGCCTGACGGGTCACCCTTGCGCCTCGATAACGGGCAATTGCTGATTCCACCCGTAGACACCCAAGAGATCGCGCGTTTGGCGCAGGCCAGCAACGTGCGCTGGCAACCGGTCAGTGTTGACAATCACGATCTCAATCAAGTGCTGCCTCCCGTACTTTCCAATGCCGCCTATGCGGCTGGAGAGCGTGTGCAGTACCGTGACTACGGCCCTTATTTGCTCTTGCTGGCTCTACCCGGCTTATTACTCTGGTGGCGCCGAGGTGCCTTGTATGGATTAACCGCGCTCAGCATTGGTGCGCTCTGGAGCCCCCCCGTGGAAGCCAGCGGCCTACGTGACCTGTTTCTCAGTCAGGATCAACGCGCTGCAGAGCTATTGCCAACGAATCCCGAGCAGGCAATGGATTTATTTCTTTCCCCTGAATGGCAAGGCTATGCGGCGCTGCAGGCTAATCAATACGAGCGTGCGCTCGCCATTTTAGAACCACTCGATGACCCCTTGGCCACCTACAACCTTGGTCATGCCTTGGTAAATCAAGGCCTCTTTGAGGAGGCCATGGCTGCCTTCGAAACAGCAAGCCAGCAGGCTCCGGATTTCGCTGAAGCAGAGCACAACCGAGCCTTGCTTGAGCGCTTTCTAGCTCAACCGCCACCACAACAAGAGTCGTCCGGCGATGATGAGCCTTCGGACGGACCCAGTGAGCCCGGCGACGACCCCAGTGATGCCGGTGCTGGCAGTGACGACGATGGCTCTGACCTGGCTGAAGGCGCTACCGAGCTCAGCTCCAGTGAAGCACCTGAGGTCCCACCACAAGACGATGCGGCGTCTCAGCAGGAGCGCGCCCAGCAGGACTTTGATAGCGGTTTGGATGAAGACATTCGTGGCCGGTTACCACCCGCCGACAACCTGTTCTTACAGCGCAAATTCCGCTTTGAGTATGAGAGTGATCCCAGCATGTATGATCGTGAGGGGCCGTTATGGTGAACCCATTGTCTCTGTTACGCACCTGCTTGACGCTGTGCCTGGTGGCATGGCTGGCCATGCCCATTGAGGCACAAGCCAGCGTATTAGCAAACGTCAATAAAACCACCTTGGTTGAAGGCGATACGCTAGTGCTGCGTATCCGCACCCGCGCCGAGAACAGCGAAATAGACTTGGCACCATTGCTGACAGACTTTCGGGTATTGTCGCAGTCGCACATGACATCCAGCACCTCATTCAGTGGCGTCCGTAATACATTTCTTGAATGGGAACTGCAGTTAGCACCGCGCAAGACGGGCCGTCTGGAAATACCGGCCCTCACCGTTGGTAACGAACAAACCCGGCCTATTGCCATTACCGTTTTGGAAATGAGCCCACAACAGCGCTCACAGCAACGTCAGATGGTGCAACTTGACGTAGAAGTCAACGAACATGAACTCTATGTGGGCCAATCCACCGTAGTCACGCTTGAGCTCCTGTACACTGTGAACGTTAATGGTACCTTTGCGGACGTATCACCGGAAAATGCAGAGTGGGAGCAGCTGGGTGAGCGCATGAACGGCATTACCCAGCGCAACGGCCAGGAATACCGCTACACCCGCTTTCATTATCTGTACACACCGACACAGCCAGGCACTGTCGAGCTGCCTGCCTTTACCTTCAACGGAACCTACCGCCAAAATGCATGGGCCCCGGCACAAACCATCAATGGCCTGCAAAGTGACCCCATACCCTTACAAGTAAAGCCTATACCTGACAGCTTTCCGGCAAACGCTCGCTGGCTGCCCGCGCGCGATCTTACGCTGACGGAACAATGGAGTGAGGACAGTTTGAGTGTGCCGAGCGGCCACCAGATTACGCGCACGGCCAACCTCGCAGCAACCGGGCCAGCTCGCCATCGTCTGCCAGAACTATTAAGCAACCAGAACTTACCCAGTGGGGTGCGTGCCTACCCCAGCCTACCGGATACTCAACAGCAGATTACGAACGGACAGCGCCGCAGTGTGCGGCAAGAGCGTGCGTCCTACTTGTTTGGCCAATCCGGGGAATATGAACTGCCGGAAATTCGTATTCCATGGTGGGATCTCGACAATGACCAATTACGCTGGGCTCAACTGCCCGCTCGCACCATCCGGGTAGTCGGGCCTGCCACCTTGCCGCTGACGCAGGATGCGCCGACCGCACAGACAACACTGCCCTCCCTAGACGAAGCAATAAGCCGCGGGCCCTCGCGCCTGTATTGGTTGCTGATGATTTTATTCATATTGAATGGTGCACTGCTCTGGTATTTGCTCAATCGACCCGGCCAGCCTTGGCTGATCTCCCTACGCCATCGACTGCGCTGGCGACCGCGCCGCCGGCTGCCCCAGCGATCCAACTCGGAGCCCGCGGCCAGTGTTGCCAACAAAGAACCCGAGAATCGGCATAAGCTGCGCGCGAAAGGGCCCGACTGGCGTCAGCCCTTGATTGAGTTAGCGCACAGCCAACAGTGGGGTACGTTGTTGAATACACTGGCAAAACAATTTGCATCGGATGGATGGCCTGATGTGGATGCCGTCAGCGCACGCCACCAGAAGCCGAATTTTGCCGCCCTAGTGCGAGATACCCAAGCGCTGCACTATGGTGCAGATACTGGCAGTGAAGCCGAGCAACGCTTACTCAGTACGCGCTGGGAGGCGTTATTGACCGGCTGGCAAGACAGCAAACCAGTGCGCTCGAAATCGAGCAAAAACGATCGTATTAAGAAACTCTATCCAGATTAGTCCGCAGGGCGGGCGCCAGCCTCCCAATCGACTGCAGAGCTGTAGACAAGGTGTGGGCGTAGGGCGTATGCCTCAAGGCGTGCATTCCCGGCCTGCCGTTGAGCGCCGGAGGCATGCCCCGAAAGCCCCTACCGACCATTGTTTAATGACCACTAATGGCGGGTGTAAACACACCGCCATAGCTACACGCTCGCCGACAGTCGTTTCAGCGCTGCACTGGCGGCCACCATACCAAAGGTCGCGGTCACCGCCATGGCAGCACCGAAACCACCAGCGCAATTCATCCGCGTACCTCCGCTCAGGTTTTTCGTGGCACACACGGTGCCATCTTCTTGCGGGTAAACCAGGGGTTCATCAGAGAACACACAGGGCACACCCATCGACTTTCCGCCCTTGGTGTAACCATGTTGTTTACGCAGCTCCGAGCGCACTCGGGCCGCCAAGGGGTCTTGTATGGTTTTCGCCAGATCAACCACCTGCACTCGCGTAGGGTCAATCTGCCCGCCAGCACCCCCTGTGGTGACGAACGGAATCTTGTGCCGACGGCAATAATGAATAAGGGCCACCTTGACCTTCACGCTGTCGATCGCATCAATCACAAACGACAGCTTGTCCAGCCCCTGCTCCGCCAGATTATCGACGGTTATAAAGGTCTGCCGCGTATGCACAATGATATCAGGATTTATATCGCGACAGCGTTCGGCCAACACATCGACTTTGAACTGTCCAATAGTGCTGCCTAAGGTATGCAATTGCCTGTTGGTATTCGACACACACACGTCATCCAAATCAAACAGCGTCAGTTCGCCGATGCCCGACCGCGCCAATGCTTCAACACTCCAAGACCCCACGCCGCCCACACCGATCACCGCCACGTGTGCGTGCCGAAAGGCTTGCAAGGCTTGGTCGCCATAGAGTCTGGCAACACCATTAAAACGGTCTTCATAGCTGAGCATGGTGATTTCCGGTTTGACGTTTAACGAGTGGCAGTGACGTGATCAATGAGTCCTGTGCTGTCTACCCAAGCTTGATTTTATCGCCTAGGCTCTGCATGCTTCGAAACTACGGTAACCAAAGGAAGCAGTATACCATGTACAGCATTCACGACGCCGATCTGGCGCGCATGTTCTCACAAAGTGTCCCTCGCTTGGAAGATCACGCTGACAAGTGGCGGCGTTATGCTGGCCAGGATGTCATACCGATGTGGGTGGCCGATATGGATTTAGCCTCTCCGCAACCCGTCATCGAAGCCCTTCAAGCGCGCGTGGCACGCGGTCATTTCGGCTACACCAAGGCTTGGCCAAGCCTGCAGCAAGCTGTCTGCGCCTGGCTGGAACGGCAGCACGGCTGGGCCGCTGATCCATCGTGGTTAGTGTGGCTACCTGGTGTTGTCCAGGGCTTTAACGCTGCACAAAAGCTTTGGGGATCGGCAACGAGCCAGACCGTAATCCAAACCCCAAACTACCCGCCTCTGCGCAACGTCACAGAAAAATACGGACACGGGCAGACATTAATTGGTTCGGTACTTGAGAATGATGTCTGGCGAACCGACTGGAACGCGCTAGAAAGCGCTTTAAGCGCCCCTGAGACACGACTGTTGCATCTGTGTAACCCAATGAACCCGGAAGGCACTGTGTGGCGCCAAGACGACATAACACGCCTGGCAGCGCTCTGTGACCAGCATGACGTGATGGTGTGCTCCGACGAAATACACGCTGACTTGATCTTAGAGACATCGGTCAAACATTGCCCGGCAGGTGCTCAGCCCCTCTTGACTCAGCGCAGTGTCACACTGATGGCCGCCAGCAAAACCTTCAATATTGCAGGATTGGCCTGCGCCTTTGCCATAATCCCTAACGCCTACCAGCGCGCTGCGTTCAAAGACACTTTGAGCCACGAAACAGGGGAAGTAAATGCACTGGCTTTGGTAGCGACCGAAGCGGCGCTCACTCGATGTGATGACTGGCACGCGGCCTTACTCCAACACCTGCGCCAACAGCGCGATCAACTGGCGACTGTGCTGAAAGGCACTTCGGTGCACTATCGCCCTGCGTCGGCGACGCATTTGGCTTGGTTGGATTGTCGGGATTGGGCGGTTAACCCCTATGAGCACATGCTAGCGCACGGCTTGGGCCTGAGTGATGGAGACGCGTTCGGTTGCCCGGGGTTTCTGCGCTTGAACTTTGCCTGTGGTACAGATTTGTTTGAACTGGCAATGGAGCGACTCACTCGTGCAGTTACTTCAGCGCCATTAAAGTAGCCTACATAAAGTCCATGATTTTCAGATCAAAGGATAAGCGAGCCGGATCAATGGCTCGCACAATTTCTAGGTCGTTGCTCGGCTTTGCTAGGTCTACATCCTGCACTTCCAAAAAGCGCTTGTGCTTAAGGCTATAAATCAAACGCACCACCGGCTCAGCTTGACGAACCCTGTTTGGCGTGACCACAATACCAAGTTGTCCACTATTAAGTTCAACGACGGTCCCGACTGGATAAATACTCATGGCACGAATGAATTGGTACACCAGCTTACGATCCAGATGATGATCACTCCATTCCACCAAGCGCTTCATCGCTACCGAAGGTGTCATGCCTTGGTGATAGACACGATCAGCGGTGATGGCGTCGTACACATCGCAGACGGCCGCCATACGGCCAAACAAACTGATATCCGTCTCGGCCAATGCATTGGGGTAACCGGTACCATCTAAACGCTCGTGATGCTGCGCGCAGATACTCACCACATCAGGGTCGAGACCCATGCCCTTCAAGTATTGCTCACCATACACAACATGGCGTTTCATCTCCTCCCATTCACTGGCTTCCAGTTTGCTTGGCTTATGCAAGACGGCATCTGGCACTTGAATCTTACCCACATCATGCAACATGCCACCCACCGCCAGCTTGCGGATACTGTCGTGGCCGAAGCCCATCGACTTGCCCAGAATACTGAGCAAAATACCTACATTAAGGGAGTGCTCCAACAAGTACGCATCTTTGTCGCGAATACGTGACATACAAGCCAGTGCGTTTTCATTTCTGTATACGGAAGCGATAATATCCTCGGCGATATCCTCCACTTGATCGATATCAATGGAAGCACCCGCCTGCACCTTAGACATGACATCGCTTAGCAAGTTCAGCGCCTCGCTGTGAATCTTGCTCGCCTTCGTTCGCTCATCGTCAAGCGATGCAGAGGGTGCGGCAACACCAGACTGTTCCTGCTGCGCAATGATCTGGGCGCGTTTTTTCTCTAGCCGCTCTTTGATTTCCGCTTTTTGGCTGGGTACTTTTTCAGCCTGCTGCGCTAAAGCAACATCGACCTCTGAATCGTCCCCAACATCCACACCTTTCGCGGTATCGATGGTGATGTACTCGATCCCACGCGCCTTGATCTTATCGATAATTTCTTGCCGCAGGATTAAACCTGATTTCGTTTTGTTGCTATCGGGAATCCAGTCGGCATTACGCTCCGACACAAACATTCCTACACGCAGCTGACTGACGGGGATAGCCTTGATCAAGGTGAACCTTCACTTATCAGTGTTTGGTGATTCAAGGTATTATAGTTCATTTGAAGAATCCACCAAGGATTGTATAAGGATTATTTACATGACCGACCTCACACCAGAACTGCTCACCGCAGCGGCCAACGCACGAATGCCATTTGGCAAGTATCAAGGGAGATTTCTCGTGGATACACCGGAAGAGTACCTATTATGGTTTTCGCGCAAGGGTTTTCCACCGGGTAAACTTGGCCAACAGATGGCGCTGGTTCTCTTGCTAAAAACCGAAGGTCAAGAAGGGTTGCTCAGGCCACTAATTACGTCCAGACCGCGCTAACTGGGTGCTACCGTTTTCAATCGTTGCAAGGCGTAACGACCGGTGGCTGAAACCTCATCCGCATGCTCGGTGTAGTAACGATACACCGCAACAGCCGGCCCGATCATCCCCAACTCATCCAGTGAATAGGCCAGAATAAAGTACCAGTTTAACGGTGGTTTAGGACGCTCCAAATAAAGCTTCACAGTACGCACAACTTCTGTGTAGTCTTCTGCCATAACACCTGCATCCAGCCACAACTGTGCGGCACTTTCATCACCCGGCCATTGCCCCAGCCGGTTTTGCGCACTGCTGTATTGGCGATTCTTGATTTCGTACCAGCTCGTTAAGACCGCTATGTCGCGTTTTTCCGTCCAGGGTGCCAATGCCGTAGTGCGTTTGCGAAATTGGTCTGCGTCAGGTGGATTATTTGATGAACAGTCATCTAGGAGTTCAGCCAGTTCATGCTCAGGGTCCTTCTCCAGTGACAACCAGCGTAGCTTGCGCAACGACGTAACGGCGTAACTGAATGCTTTTTCACGCACAGGAGGTGAGTCCTTGAAGGATTCTTTAGCGTCAGCATTGGGTCCCGACGTAGGATGATGAATAGCCTCAGCTAGTTTTGATTTGGCTGGAGCCTTTGCTGCCCGAAAAGATTCTCGGCGTGAGAACACGTCTTTCGCCATTGGAATATGAAACTCTAAGGACATGGTGCGCAGCAGGCTCTGTCGGCTGACCCAGCCTTGATCGACCACAATTTCGCCGATTTTGGCGTTATTACCATAGGCTTTTTGAAGGGATAACGCTTTTTTTAGTTGCTCGGGTGTCAGGAGTCCATTCTCAACCAGTACATCACCGATCCGGCGATCATTTCCTGTTTGTTGCATGCAGATACTCCAATAAGACTTGCCCTAAGCTAAGCCCGTTCTGTAATTATTATAGTTGAGCTTATGGGAACCAGTCAGAGCACAGAGCTTTGATATACTCCCTACGTGGTCATATTATCACCAGAAGACACGATATTTGTCACTTTCTATCTCTGCTAAAGCTGCCTCTAAACGCAAAAAGGGTTGCTTGTCCGTGACCGGATATTCACGCCAATGACCCTGCTCACCGCGGAAGAAAAGTTGCCACGGCTGCCCGCGACCATCGCTACGCAACAGCGCCAACGGTAAGCGAACGCCACGCTGCCGATGCACAGGGTGAGCCTGAACTTCAAACAACTCAACAGTCCACTGTTCGGCACTGAAGCGCACTTCACCGGGTCCGCGATAGTTAACCGGCACCACATTCAGCAAGAAGTTTTGCACCTGGCGGTCAATTTGACGCCGTTCAAAATCGGTCGGTACCGTTGAATTGGGTTTGCTGATTTGGTTTCGCATGTCTACAATCCCGCCCCCTGCCATCTACATCGGCTAGACTAATGAATGTAATCGACCAGAGACAGGACATATAACACCATGATTTTCGCTTCAGGACAACGCTGGTTCTCACAAACAGAGCCTGAGCTCGGCTTGGGTATTATAGAGTCTGTCGCCAATCGCCGTATCACTATTTCTTTCCCTGCGGTAGATGAGGTACGCACCTATGCCGAATCTCAGGCACCTTTGCAGCGCTATTTGTTGCAAAAAGGCGATGCTCTGAATACCGCAGACGGCTTGCGTGGCAAGGTCCAGGGTGGCGAAGTGAATCAGCATCGTATCATTTATCTGGTAGCGGATGATGCGGGCGAAGAGCATGTGGTACCGGAAATGCTGCTGGCTCACGAACTGAAACTCGACAGCGCCGATAAGCGTCTACTGGCCGGCCAAGTCGATCATCTTAACTGGTATCTATTGCGCCAAAAAGCGCGAGCGCAATACAGTGAGTATCAAGGCCAGACCATACGTGGCTTATTAGGTGGCCGCATACAACTGACGCCGCACCAGTATTATCTCGCCCAAGCAGCAACCAAAGGCGGCATCCCCCGCATTTTATTAAGTGATGAAGTAGGCTTAGGCAAAACCATAGAAGCTGGGTTGATACTGCACAAGCTGGAGATTGAAGGCCGTGTACAACGTACACTGATCACCGTGCCAGACCATTTACTGCACCAGTGGTTGGTTGAGCTGCTGCGCAAGTTCAATATGCATTTCAGCATTTTTGATCATTCGCGCTTGGATGCAGCATTAGAAGAAAACCCTGATGGCAATCCGTTTGACGACGAACAGCGTGTACTGGTCCCCGTTTCCTTATGGCAAGATGGCAACGCACTTGAGTTTGCAACGCGCAGTCAGTGGGATCTATTGATTGTCGATGAGGCACACCATCTTGCTTGGTCAGAGGAAGCACCTAGCCTTGAATATCAAGCGATTGAAACCTTGAGCGCTAGTACTCCGGGGCTGTTGCTGTTGACCGCCACACCAGAACAACTGGGTGTAGAAAGCCATTTTGCTCGCCTGCGACTGTTAGACCCGCAGCACTTTAATGACCTACCGCGGTATTTAAGCACGCACACACAACTGGAAGCTCTCAGCACGGCACTGGGCGAATGGCTGGACAGTGACTTGCAAAGCACCGCACTGGACGCGTTCTGTACTGACCCCTATAGCCAAAAGCTACTGACGCAGGCGCGCGAGTCGTCCGACGAAAAGGACATCCAACTACTGGTTGATCACTTAATCGACGTACAGGGCACCGGGCGCATTCAGTACCGCAATACCCGCGATCGCATCGCAGGCTTTCCAGAGCGCCAAGTGCACGCTACCGCGCTGCCACTGCCCAGCGATTATTTACTCGATAAACCCTACCCTGAAATCGGTATACTGGCGTGGACAGAAGATGACCCACGCGTGGAGTGGCTGGTCAAACTGGCCCAGAGTACCGACGAAAAGCTGCTGGTCATCTGCCACAACTTACGCACGGCTACCGGACTGGAAGGCCACTTGCGGCTGCGCGAAGGTTTGCGTACTGCCCAGTTCCATGAAGACATGACCCTAATCGAGCGCGATCGGGCCGGGGCCTATTTTGCGGACCTGGACGACGGGGCGCAGATTCTAGTGTGCTCAGAGATCGGCAGTGAAGGTCGAAACTTTCAGTTTGCGCATCATCTGGTGTGTTTTGATCTGCCAAACCACCCTGATCTCTTGGAACAGCGTATTGGTCGCTTGGATCGGATCGGCCAAACCAATACCATTCAGATTCATGTGCCCTATTTCATTGAGCACGTCAGCGAGCGCTGGTTCGAATGGTATAACGCTGGGTTAAACGCCTTTGAACAGACTTGTGGCGTCGGGCAGGCGGTACTGTCGGAACGGGTTCCCGACGACCAACCACAGCAGTTAGACTACTTGGATGCACTGACTGAGGCAGAGTTCCAGAATGAGCTGACCTCAGTGCAGACGCTGGCGCAAGAGCTGACAGCGCGTCTGCGCGCAGGCAAGAATCGCCTTTTGGAATGGCACTCCTTCAATCGACATGAAGCTCAAGAGTTACTGGAGCAGATCGTTGAATTTGAGAGTCAGTTGTCGCCACAGGACTTTATGATCGAGGCACTGGACAGCTTCGGCATTGATGTCGAAGATGAAGGCCAAGGTATTTTCAGCCTGCAACCCAGCGCCAACATGCTGACCGACTCCCTACCCTTTATGGGCGACGAAGGCACGCGCGTGACGTTCAGACGCTCCGTTGCTGTCAGCCGTGATGACATCCAATTCATCACTTGGGAGCACCCCATGGTAGACTTTGTGCTCGAAACACTGGAGGACAGTCACCTAGGTGCCGCTGGCGTGACCTTGATCAGCCAGCCAGATTTATCCAAAGGCAGCCTTTATGTTGCTGCGCACTTCATGCCCATCATGCAACACCCACGGGCGCGCGCCGCTGGTCGCTACTTGCCGCAAGCGTCTTTTCAAGTGGTGATCGATCAGGAAGCGCAGCCAATCACGGAGTACTTCGTCGACAAGGACCTGCGTGATCTGCAGCAACGCATCAAAAAAAATGTGGTGTTGGAAGTGATCAAATCGCAGAACACCCTGATAGCAACACTGCTGGAAAAGGTACGCGCACAAGCCGAGCCTGAGCTGGCCACATTGAAAGCGCAAGCGACCGAATCGAGTCACACCTTTTATGACGGTGAGATCGCCCGCCTAGAAGCCCTGCAAGCCGTGTCAGGCAAGGATTTCAGCGTCGACCTTGAGACTCTGAAAGAAGACCGTGCCGCACTCGCAGAAGCCATTCAACACGCGGAACTGCACCTAGACGCAGTGCGCTTGATCGTCAACTTCTGATAACAGTTGAGCCTCCACATCACACAGGTGGTATGGTGTGGAGTGCTCATTCCTGTTACAAACCGCTATCTCTCTAATCGTATGCTGAAAAGGAACTGAGATGGGTCCAATAGAATGGTTTTCGCTGGCATTGGTGTGCTTTTTGGGGGCCTCCACGCCGGGGCCGAGCTTGGTGGTGATCGCTCGTATTGCCAGCACCAGCGGACGCACACAAGCGATGATCGGGGCGTGGGCGCACGCGGCCGCTATTGGTTTCTACGCCATGCTGACCTTAGTCGTATTTGCCAGCGCGCGGCTGATGGGTGGTCCGTGGTTCTGGTTGATTGGCTTGTTGGGGCAGCTCTGGCTGCTCTACTTGGGGGTCAGCATGTTGTGGGCGTGGCGGCCGGGGCACCAGCATCGAGAAACGTTAGCCGGGCCCACCGCCACCCGCTGGTACCACGCACTGGCCATTGGTTTGTTTAATCCCAAAATTTGGATTTTCTTCACCGCCATCTTCAGTCCGTTCGTGGGACAAGTCGCTAACCCTTGGCCGCTGGCTGGCTTGGCCTTCGCCATTGACGGGCTCTGGTACACCGTAGTGGTATGGTTTCTGACCCGTCAAACGGTGTCGACGTTCATGGCCCGGGTGCAGAAGCCCATGGACTTAACCATGGGTGTGTTGTTCATCCTACTGGCTGTCGTAGCGTTGGCGCGCTCTTTTATGCAAATGCCGTGGTAACTCACAAGGCGCGCAGCGCCTCCCACAGTTTTTCCAAGCGCTTCGCTGATACGGGGCTTTTTGCCCCCAGCGTCTGCGCAAACAGCGATATCCGGTACTCTTCTATCTGCCATCGATAGGTTTCTAACTCGGCACTGCATCGTTGCTCTTTGCGCAGCTTTTCCGCCTTCGCAACGTAGCGTTCCCAAAACGTATTCAGCTCATCAATGTACATTTGCTCGCGCGGTGACACCCCGCTGCTGCGATTCATGCGCAACACCATGCCGTCCAAATAGCGTGCCAGTTCATGCCGTTGCGGGCGCGGTGTTTGGAGCAAAAAGCCGGGGAAAACCAAACGTGCCAACTGGGCTTTAATGTCTGAATACACGAATGCTAAGGCAAAGGAAATCTTGCCCTTGAGGCCTTTGGCGATCTGGTGCACTGCAGCCATCATACCGTGTAACTCCAAACTCAGCCGCTCAGCTACTTCGGTTAACTCAGCCCTGCCCCGATCGAGCGCCGCCGTGAATTCTGCTTCGGTGCGCAGCTCACAAGCACCTTCGGTATTCTCCACTACGGCTTCGGCCACCGCGGTTGCCAGCAGATCTTCCAACAAGTCGCGGCTTTGTCCGTGCGGAGCGAAGAACAGCGCGGCTTCTTTGAATTTCGGCAAGCGTGTACTGAGGTATTTTTCTTGCTCCGCGAGGTGCAACCGCGCAAGGCGCAACGCGCCAAGGCGGTGTTGTTGCGCGGCGAAATCGGCATCAGTAAACAACTCTATTGCCACCGAATGCACTTTATCAACCAGCGCCGGATAGGTGGTGATCGTCATACCGGCTTGCTTGAGGTCATAGGTGGCGGGTATGTCGCCAAAATCCCAGCGAGTCAGGCCGTCACGTTCCAGCTCGGTGACTGTGCGCGCACTGGGCCGGACATCAACGTCCGTTACCTGCTGCCACAAAGCACTGATGTCACGGCCTTCGGCCAAGGTATTGCTGGCCTCGTCCACCACCCGAATATTGAACCTCAAGTGTTGCTCAATGTTGTCGTGCTGCCAATCTTCCGGCTGAATGCGTACACCTTTAAGGCGAAACAGTCGCTGTGCCAATACCTCTGTTAAGGCGATGTTGTCGGCCTCCACGCCATCCAACGCTTGCCGCACTGTGTCAGGCACCGGCACCAAGGCTCGGCGAATAGACTTAGGCAGGCTTTTGACCAAGGCAATGGCTTTGTCTTCCAGCAGTCCTGGCACTAGCCAGTCCAGCCGTTCGGGGGTTAACTGACGCAAGGCAACGGCCGGCACCACAGCGGTGATCCCGTCTTCTTGCTGGCCCGGTGCAAACTTGTATTGCAGCGGTATTTCCAAACCGTTAAAGCGGAAATGGTCCGGGTAGGCCTGTGGCGACGGCAAATCGTCCTGTTGGCGTAAGTCTTCGGCGTTAAAATACAGCAAGTCTGGCGTGGTTTTCTCGGCGTCTTTGCGCCACTTTTCAAACCCTTTCCCATTCACGATACCATCGGGAATGCGTCCGTCGTAGAAGCTGAACAGGGCTTCGTCGTCGACCCGAATATCCCGCCGCCGCGCTTTGTCTTCCAGGGTTTCTACTTCTTGCAGCAAGGCTTGATTGTGTTGATAGAAAGGCGCTTGCGTGCGGTACAGGCCTTCCACCAAACCTTGGCGAATGAACAACTCGCGGCTTTCCACGGCGTTTACGGCACCGTAATTGACCAACCGCTTGCCCACGATGATCAATCCGTACAGGGATACTGTTTCCCACGCCATGACTTGCGCACGCTTGGCCGAAAAATGCGGCTCGCTGTAAGCCCGTTTCAGCAAATGCGGCGCCAAGGCTTCACACCAACCGGGGTCGATCTTGGCAACGGTGCGCGCGTACAACTGGGACGTTTCCACCAGTTCGGCGGCCATCAACCACGGCGGTGGCTTGCGGTACAGGGGCGAGCCCGGAAACACCACGCATTGGCGACCGCGCGCTGCAGTATAGACCTTGCCCTCTTTCCACTGCGCGATCTGGCTGAGCATGCCAGACAACAACGACTGATGCAGATCTGCACCGTTGGCCGTCTCGGTGTTGAAACGCAGATTGAGGTCCTTACACATGATGTGCAATTGACGATGAATCTCGCGCCATTCGCGCAGGCGAAGATAATTCAGGTATTCCTTTTTGCAGAACTGGCGGAACTGATTCGCACCCAGCGCTTGCCGCTGCTCTTCAACGCGCTGCCATAAATTCAGTATGGTGACGAAGTCCGATTCTTTATCGACATCGACGGCGTGCTTTTGCTGCGCTTGCGCTTGTTTGTCTTGCGGCCGCTCGCGAGGGTCTTGCACCGCCAGCAGCGCAACAATAATCAAGGCTTCGTTCAGTACATTACGCTCGTGCGCTTCCAACAGCATTCGCGCCAAGCGCGGGTCTACCGGCAAACGCGCCAGTTGTCGACCCAAGGGCGTCAGGCTATTGCGCTCGTCTACGGCGCGCAATTCATGCAACAGCGTATAACCGTCTTTGATTTGCCGGTGATCTGGCGGGTCGATGAACGGAAACTGGTCGACTGCACCCAGTTTCAGATGCAACATTTGCAGAATGACCGAGGCCAGATTCGTACGCAAAATCTCGGCGTCGGTAAACTCCGGGCGCAGGCTAAACTCGTCTTCCGCATACAAACGAATGCATAAGCCGGGCGCGATACGGCCACAACGACCGGCGCGCTGATTCGCCGAGGCCTGAGAAATGGCCTCGATGGGCAAGCGCTGCACTTTCGATTTGTAACTGTAGCGACTGATACGTGCTACCCCGGTGTCCACGACATAATGGATACCCGGTACCGTGATGGAGGTTTCCGCCACGTTGGTCGCCAGCACCACACGACGCCCTTTACCGGGGCTGAATACCTTTTGCTGGTCCGCAGCGCTCAGGCGCGCATACAGCGGCAATACGTCGAGGTGTGGCAGCTCGGCATCGCGCAGGGCCTTAGCGGCTTCGCGGATATCGCGTTCTCCGGGCAAGAAAACCAGCACATCACCACCTTTTTGGTGGGTCTGCCCTGCCCGCTCCATATCCAGTATTTCCTCTACGGCAGCAACAATTGCCTCCGGCCCACCGGCGGCATAATCGTCGTGTTCGATCGGTGGCCGATACATCACATCCACCGGATACGTGCGGCCAGACACTTCAAACACCGGCGCGCCATCAAAATGCTCGGAGAACCTGTTTACGTCGATGGTCGCCGAGGTAATGACAACCTTCAGGTCAGGGCGCTTCGGCAATAAGCGTTTGATGTAGCCCAACAGGAAATCGATGTTCAACGAACGCTCATGCGCTTCGTCGATGATGATCGTATCGTAGCGATTTAAAAAGGGATCGTTCTGCGTTTCCGCGAGCAAAATGCCGTCGGTCATCAATTTGATTTGCGTACGCGGGCTCGTATCGTCGGTGAACCGTACCTGAAAGCCGACCTGCTGGCCAAGTGGCACTTTCAGCTCTTCCGCGATGCGCGTCGCCACCGCCCGCGCCGCCAAACGACGCGGTTGGGTGTGACCAATCAAACCCAACGTGCCACGTCCGGCTTGCAAGCATATCTTGGGTAACTGGGTGGTTTTACCAGAGCCGGTTTCACCCGCCACAATGACCACCTGGTGGGCTTCAATGGCGGCGCGCAGTGCCTCAGCTTGTTCACCTACCGGCAATTGCGTATCAACGTTTACTATAGGCGTATTGAGTCGACGTTCTTGCACGTGATTCAGGCTTTGCTCGGCCTTTGCCAGCCATTGCTCGAAGTCGGTCAGGATGTCATGCCCGGCGTCAGCGTCTTTTTTCAGGCGCGACAACGTACTCGCTAAACGATGGCGATCTCGACATTGAACTTGGTTGAGAATTTGTTCGGCCTGAGGCCAGGACGGAGCAACGGACATAACACGCCAACTTAATTAAACCGGCGCGTAGTATAGGGAAGTTGAGGCGAAAACTGTAGGTGCCATCCGTTGCTAGTAGCAACGGTGCATTAAGCTTCGCGGTGTGGTCAGTACCGGGCATGCCTCCGGCGCTCCACGGCAGGCCGAGAGTCGCACCTTGAGGCATGCCCGGTACTGACCACTCCTAGAGCAGCGTAAAGGCAGTCCTTTACGCCTACTACTCCAAGTAATGTTAACGATTACGCGTTCTCGTCGCGCAACTCGCGGCGAAGGATCTTACCGACGTTGGTTTTCGGCAACTCTGTGCGGAACGCAAACTGACGCGGCACTTTGTAAGACGTTAACTCTTTCTTACAATGCGCGATCAGGTCTTCTGGCGAGACTTCGGTGTTAACGACCACAAAGGCTTTAACGGCTTCGCCCGACTTCTCGTCTGCCACACCGACCACAGCACATTCAACGACAGCGGGATGCTGTACCAGCACGTCTTCCACTTCGTTCGGGTAGACGTTAAAGCCCGATACCACGATCATGTCTTTCATGCGGTCAACAATGCGGATATAGCGGTCTTCTTGAATCACCGCGACATCACCGGTGTGAATCCAGCCGTCTTCCGTAATGGTTTTGGCCGTTTCTTCAGGGCGCTTCCAATAGCCTTTCATTACCTGAGGGCCACGCACCAAGAGCTCACCTGGCTCACCAGCAGGTTGATCTTCACCGGCATCATTCACCACGCGCACTTCGGTGCTGGGCGCTTGCAAACCGATGGTACCTAACTGAGTAAAGCCAGGCGGGTTAAAGGAAACCACAGGAGAAGTTTCGGTCATGCCATAGCCTTCACTGATGGCGCAGCCAGTCATCTTCTGCCAGCGTTCAGCGGCTTCTTTGGTCAGCGCCATGCCACCGGAAATCGTCAGTTTCAAATGACTGAAGTCAAGCTTCTGGAAATCGGCGTTGTTCATCAATGCCACGAATAAGGTATTCAGACCCGCACAGCCGTTGAACTTCCATTTGCCGAGTTCTTTAACGAAGCCAGGGATATCACGCGGATTAGGAATGAGTACGTTGTGGTTACCGGTTTCCATGATCACCAAACAATGCACAGTGAACGCATAGATATGGTACAGCGGCAGTGGCGCCACGAAGGTTTCCTGACCAGGCTTCAGAGCTAAGGCGAAATACTCATAGCACTGCAGCATGTTGGCAATCAGGTTGCCGTGGGTTAACTCGGCGCCTTTGGCGACGCCCGTTGTACCGCCGGTGTATTGCAATACCGCAGTATCATCCTGCTGTTTTTCCACCGGCGCAAACGACTTACCTTCACCAGCCGCAATGCATTCACGCAAAGGCTTTACCGCTGAGGGGTCATAGGCTGGCACCATTTTCTTGATGCGTTTAACGACAGTATTGACCAACACGCGCTTAAAGCCAGGATGGAAGTCGGCAATTTCAGTACAAATGATGTTTTCAATGGGCGTTTTGTCTTTCACGGCTAGTGCCTTGTCGGCCATGCCGGCATAGACCACCAGCAAGCGTGCACCTGAATCGTTGAACTGGTGTTCCATTTCCCGCTCAGTGTAAAGCGGATTGGTATTAACCACGATCATCCCGGCGCGTAACGCACCCCAAACGACAACAGGATACTGCAAAATATTGGGCAGTTGGACAGCAATACGATCTCCCGGCTTGAGGTCAGTATGATGCTGGAGATAAGCCGCAAACTGGGCACTGAGTTTATCCAGCTCGCCATAGGTCATGGTGCGACCCATACAACTGAATGCAGGACGCTCGGCAAATTCTTTTACCGACTTATCAAACAGCTGAGTCACAGATTGATAGTGTGACATATCTATGGTGGCATTCATGCCGCCGGGGTATTGCTCCAGCGCGTATTGGCTAGCCATGGTCGCTCCTTACATTGTTATTCTTGCCGAAAGCTACTTAGAGAGAAACCCTTAAGTAAAACTCCGCCGTTGTGCGCGCAGTGTACGGGCAACATCTGCTTGTGTTAACCGCACTACTGCATTACTGCCGCAAAGCGGCAGTAATTTCTTCAATATTGATCAACTGTACAGGATTATTGACCGTGATGCGGTCAATCCAGGCGGGTATTCGTGCCGCGCAACTTTCGTCGCAGTACTTTGCCAACTGCACTGACCGGCAAGTCTTCGCACACAGTGACAAGCTTGGGCACCTTATACCCATCCAGGTGGGCGCGACAATGATGAAGTATTTCTTTATCACTCAAGGCTATTTCACCCGCTGATTCTTCAGCATCACGTGGCACCACAAACAAGTGGATACGCTGCTGTCCATGGGCATCTGTTTCTCCAATGGCGGCACAAGATGCCACCTTGGGATGCCGGTGCACCACTGTTTCGATCTCACTCGGATACACTTGAAACCCGGAGACGACAATTAGGTCTTTCTTGCGGTCTACGACGCTAATCTCCCCATTTGGATTCATTGCGCCTAAGTCTCCGGTGCGCAGCCATCCGTCTTCAGTCAATGCTTGCCGCGTCGTCTCCGGCGCATTCCAATAGCTCGCAAACACCTGTGGTCCACGTACCCAAATTTCACCTACGGCATTTTGAACCAGCGTGGTGCCCGCGTCGTCACAAATACGCACCTCCGTATTACTGAGCGGTTTGCCACAATGTCCAGCGTAGTCCTCCCCTGCTTTACTGATCGATACTGCAGGCGAAGCCTCGGTTAATCCATAGGCGTCCAACAGCGGTGCCCCGGTTGCTTGCTGCCAAGCGCGTGCCACACTTGGCACCACTGGCATGCCGCCCGATAGGGTCATGTGATAATTCTGGAAGTCGAGTTTGCGAAACTCTTTATGCGTTAGGAGATGTGCAAACAACGTGTTCAAACCGGTCATTGCGGTAACATCCCATTGCCGCATGGTACGGACGATACTGGCGATGTCTCGCGTATTGGTCACCAACACACTGTGGCAGCCCATCGCCACCAAACACAAACAATGGGCCGTAAAGGCATACACATGGTAAAGCGGCAACGGAGCGAGAATAACCTCTCTTCCCGCGACCAACCCTGATGGTTGCGCGCTAGACTTCTCCAAGTGAAATTGGATTTGAGCAACATTGGCCAACAAGTTACGTTGACTCAATAACACCCCCCGCGCCAAACCTGTCGTGCCCATGGTGTACTGTATCATGGCGACGTCTTCAGACTGCGTATCGGGCGGTACAAACGCGTGCTCATGCCCCAGCTCTAGCGCGGCCATAAACTCGACCGCTTGTGGCAGATCAAATTCGGGAATGCGTTTATGCACATAGCGCGCAACGGTGTTAATCAGGAAGCGACGACGGGTGGTGTGCAGGTCGCCCAAACGCGCGACCATGACATGATCGATGTCAGTCTCCGCCATGATGGATTCCACCACATCACCGAACACTTCCAGGAACACCAAGCCACGCGCACCTGAATCCTTCAGTTGATGCAGTAATTCCGCTTTCTCAAGCAATGGGCTGATGTTAACCAGCACTAAGCCTGAACGTAATAATGAATAGGCCACGATAGGAAAATGCAGGATATTAGGCAACATCATGGCGACTCGGTCGCCGGGGACCAGGTTCGTGTG
This sequence comes from Salinispirillum sp. LH 10-3-1, assembly GCF_030643825.1. Lineage (GTDB taxonomy): Bacteria > Pseudomonadota > Gammaproteobacteria > Pseudomonadales > Natronospirillaceae > Salinispirillum. Next base: position 1,603,741 of record NZ_CP101717.1, on the reverse strand, counting down.
CTTCTGCCAATAGGCAGCCAGCTCAGCACTCAACGCATCCAACTCGGAAAAGGTCAGTGTCACCCCCTCGTTAGAGAAGGCTGGCCTATCCGTATAGTGTCGGCTGGCATGCTCCAGCAGAGCGTTTAGCGATACATAGGCATCAAGAGGCCGATGTTCAGCAAGGTAATGAGCAAGATCATTGGCTTGATTCATGTTAGATCCTAAGAAACCAGCGCTTTACACCTAACAGGGGAATCCACATAAACAAAGCATTAACCGCCTTTGTTTTTGTCATCCTCTGGTAGTTCATCGTCATCAAGCAAGGAGTCATCCAGCATGTCGTCGATATCGTCATCGCTCAGATCGAACTCATCCGGTGCCAGCTTTTCGTCAAAGGCAGAGTCATCATCGGAAATGATGTCTTCCCAGTCGTCGAGATCATCCAGCCCAGTGTCGGCTGACGCTCCATCCTTAATGCCCAGCGACTCCAAATCAAATTCATCGTCCAGTATAGAAGGCTCTTCGTCTTCTACAGCCCCATCCTCTTCGGCGTTTTGCACAGCATCACTGATGGTTGGAATTTCGTCTTCCTCTGCAGCTTCCGCTTCGGGTGCTGCGGCAGGCTTATCGACATAGACTTCTTCATCAACCTCTTTGCCGTCCAGTTCTTCAAGAACAGCGCGTTCGGCTTTAGACAACGGCTCGTCCAAGTCCAAGTCATCCAACTTATTGCGGCCCTCGAAGCGACGATAAACCAAATAGAGCAATATCAAGAACAATAGACCTGAACCACCGGCCAGGGCGTACGGCAGCCAGTCCGCACTCCGGCGTTCGCCTTCTGGAACAAAATCCAACCAATCATCAGGCAACCCTTCCTCCCCTATTTCAATTGGCTCCACTGGTGTAGGGACAGTCAGTGTTTCTTGTGGTGCTTCACTCACCGGCGGCGGTTCGGGAATGGTCGGAGCCGGCATGGCGGGCACCGGCTCAGCTGGCTGACGCGCCGCTGGCGGCTGTGCTTGCTGTGCTGAAATCGACCGTGGATCACCGGCCTGTACGGGAAACACCAAGACAATAGGCGCAATCACTACGTCGCCAGCAGGCTGTTCCGCACCGATAAACTGTACATTGACGTCCACCGAGTAGTGGCCGTCGCCACGATTACCGGCTACATCTACGGCCCAATAACCTGCCGGTTGCTGGGTGAAGGGTAAAAACTGAGCGCTGCCATCTGGCCCATCAACCTGAGCAACTAAGCGCATCTCCTGCTCTGTCATCTCGGGCAAGTTTGGATAGACGCGGATCTCATACGACGTTGTGCGTGGGATAACTTCAACAGCCAAAGGCTCGCGTACATTCACTGAAAACACACGGCGTCGGTTGAAGGTTTGTCCGTCGGCTTCGACCACTACGTCATACGAGCCTTCACCACTCGGCATGGTTACATTGCCCACAAACTCATTGCCTGACCGCGTTAAAGTGCCTCGCTGCAGCACTGTTGCGCCTTGACGCACTACCGCAGTCAACGTCATAAGATCGAGGAACTCTTGATCGGTAACGGCCCCATCAATGTCCCGGAATCGCGCCAACAAAGGGACTTCATTTTGCGCCATGATATTGAGCGGCAGAGGGTTTACTTGCAGATTGAGATCACTGACAACGGCAACGCGCGAATTAGCACCCAGCTCGCCCTCAACCGCCCAAGTGCCGGAGGCTGGCATTCTGATCGTAATCAGGTCATAGCGCTCAGAGACCAACCATTCGCTGTTCGCAGGCAATTGGTCCGGCGTATAACGCTGCCCTCCAGGCGCCACCAAAGTCACGGGTGTAGGCTCTGGGCGAAAGATAACAGCGGTAAACTCGCTCACCGAAGAATCAATACGGAACTGCTGATCGAGGTCTAACCCCACTTCCTCGCGCGCTTGGTCCCCTAGACTGGCATTCATTACCTGTAAAAACAGCGCCAATAGCTCTTCGGCGTCTTCGGCCACCGCACTCAGCCCGCCCGTTTGCGCAGCCAACTGAGACATCAGCGTATCGTCGAGATCATCCGACAACCCGACCATGTGGATGGTGCCATTGTGCTCACGGACACGCGGGACTATGTCACGAATAATGCGATCGCGCTCAGCACGACTGGCCGCTGCACTAGGAGGAATATCGACCTTACCGTCGGTCAGAATGATGTAGTGTTTAGGATTACGACCAGTGCTAAAACCGAAGTCATAGCTGGCACGTTCAATTGCTTCGCCAATATTAGTATGCAATGCCACGGAATTAATGTCGTTCGCTCGTTGCCTTGCTTGTTGTCGCCACGCACTGTCCACCGATCCATGTGGCACCAACATATTAACGAACTGACCAAATGTCCAAACACCCGCTGTGCTGCCCTCAGGCAACAGCTCAACAAGGAGATTCACTGCGGGAATGCGCAAGTTGTTGGGATCGGTATCGCGCATACTGCCTGAAATATCAATCAGGATGCGCAAATCCAGAGGCGCCAAATTGGGGTCCGTCGGTGTGGCCTGCTGAGCCTGCCCAGTTGCCACCAGGCAGCTAAAACACAGCAGACTTACTAAAACCTTAGTGACACTTTGACGCATGCATACCTCTACTTATTTGACCGGCCAAGCGTTTAGGGAACATCTAATAACCCTTTTTCCAATCTGGCGGCGTTAAAAATGTCCTCAAATGCTCACTGGCTTGCCAGAACGACCATAGGTCGACCCGAAGGGTGAGCGTAGCGAATATTTACTTGAAGTAAACTGCGCGTTCTCGGAAATTTTTGCCTCGCCAGATTTTCGCCTCCGAGGTTACTAGCTGCACCCTACGGTGTGCGCAGCAGTCAGATAATCTGCTGCAAAAAGCGACGCCCCTGTTCAGTAACGTACCAGCGCACCCCTTTCAAACCGTTCACCCGACCGGCCATACCGCGAGCAACCAATAAGTTCAGCGTCTTAACCAGGGCACCTTCTTCATATTCGGTGTCTTTGCTTAAACCGCGCAGGGAACGAAAGATGTATCGGCCGCTGCCCAGACTCTTGAGGACATTTGTTGCCGTTACATCAACTTCATCCGGCAAAGGAACGGCACCATGATTGTCGTCGTCGGAGGCTTCATTTTCAGTTTCGCTTTCGATCATAGGCGCTATCTGCAGCTCCAGCGCATGCACTAAATGCTCTAACTGCTCTGAGCGTTCACGCGCCGTGCGAGCGGTTTCCATAATGCGATCAGTGGTACTGATGATAAAAACACGTGACGCCAACGCCGCAATCAAACAGAAACCGGCGAACAACACGAACTGCCCTGGATCACCTTCACTGGATGCGATCAAGTCGCTACCCAACAGGCTCAGCACAACCGGTACCATAAAGGAAGCCGCACCGCCCACCACCAAGCTGCGCGGCAAACTGACCACGTCAGGGTCATGCTGGCCATGCAAGTAATAGTTCACTAGCCCGCCGAACAGGCCTGCCATCAACATAACGGCAATCAATACAAAAACGTGCGTTAACATCGGTTTCTCCCGGAGCTGTGTAAGCAATTAATCAGTAAAGCCAGACGCCCATAAAAAGCGTCAGGAACAACGTATTTACTAGAGTTGCATCAATTTTCGTGCCAATCATTCCTCGGAGGCACCGGGGTTCCCGGGTTCTGCTTGGCGCTTACGCAACAGATCAAAGCCAAGTTTAGCAAACAACGCCACGGTGCCGACCAGTATCAATACAATGACGACACCTAATATTTCCAGCATTGTGCGTACGCCAGAGTCCATCAACTCAAAACCGCCGACGATGAAAGCCGGAGCATAATAGGTTTCGGGCTCTTGACCTTCCCAAGGTACAATCAACACCACCGCAATGACATAGCGTAAGTACCAGCGCAAACTGGCCCAAGGTAGCCGCGTTGTGCCGATCCACAGCAAGCCATACAGGATAAGGGATACCACGGCGTAAACGCCCCATGCAATCAGGTAACTTTGATAATCTTCCATCACTCTGCCTTAAAAATAATGTGATCTTCCCACTCGTCTTCCGGCACTGCATCATCAGGAATAACGGGCCAGTGCAAGACGGATTTGCCTTTCTTCAAGGTCGACAAGGGCTTACCCGTGCGCAGCGGGTGCCAATTCGGTAAATCCTTGCCTTCATGGACCAGTCGATACGCACAGGTATCGGGCAGCCAACTTAATGCGTCCAAATCCTCGGGCTGCAACCAAATACAGGCAGGCACCTTTTCATGCCGTGTTTCATAAACCTTGCAACGGCATTGAGCGTCAAGATACCGACACACCAGCCGTGTATAGAATACTTCACCAGTGTCTTCGTCTTCTAATTTTTGCAAACAGCATTTGGCGCAGCCGTCGCACAAGGATTCCCACTCGCTTTTCGACATCTCAGTGAGCGACTTGGTTCGCCAAAAGGCATCTTGATCTTTCATCACAAGCCCTCGTAACGGCCTGAGGTATCGCGGTACAGGTCCAACAAGTAAGGCTCTTTCGGTGGTGGCATTTGCAGATAAAAGCCCTGCTCATCCAACGCCAACAACACCGTTTCCGCCTTGGCGCGCGCCAGCTTACGCTCGGGCGTAAGCAGCATATCGGTGACTTTAATGGGTTTACCAAAAAGCTCTAAAAGCTCTTCTGGGACACGCGTCAGTGCGTCTTTGCGCAACACATAGACATAGGTTTCGTCACGCTTCGATGATTTGTAAATCGAAATCATCTGCTTAGTCATGCGGCACTTCCTCGGTCATTGTTGCTTCTGGCCCAAAACGCGATAACAAGCGCTCCGTCAGGGCATCGCCATACAACGCCCAACGCCACCCCTGCCAAGACTCGGGCACAGTAACGACACCGCGCTCCACGGCCTCCACCACCACCGTTTCAAGATCTTTCTTGCGATACAGGTACTCACGCGGCAATCCAGCCTCTTCGGCAATACCGGTCAACAGCTCGCGCGCCGACTGAAACGCCGGCGAATACTGAATGCGCAGCGGGCCTTGAATGGGCGCTGGAAACTGATCCGCTGCTACGTTATGTGACGCCTTGATCAAGGCAAAGATCCAATCACTTTCTTTGCGCAAAACAGACGGCTTGATCTCGGTCAGTTCAGCGACCCGAGCCACTTCGGTCGGGCGCTTCAAGGCCAGGGTAACCAAGTCGTTGTCACTGATCAGCGCCTTACGATTCAGGTTCAGCTCTTGGCAACGCTCCTCCCGACGCGCTGCCAACTGCTGAATCAACCACAGCTTATTGCCTTTAAGCTGCCAGGCTTGGCGTAGGTTCTGATAATGGTCCAGCGCATCACGGCGCGCCAGCTTGGTCGCCAGACGATCGACATCCTCGCGCACCCAGTCAAAGCGTTCGAGTTTATCGAGGCGCTCCTGCAAAGCAGGATAAATACGATAGAGATAATTCACGTCATTGGCGGCGTATGCGCATTGTGCATCGGTCAGCGGGCGCGCCAGCCAATTGCTTTGTGTTTGATCTTTCGGTACATCAATGCCCAGTTCGTCAGCAACCAAGCCAGCGTAACTTTGCGTACCGCGCCCACCCAAGAAGCCGACCGCCAGCTGAGAATCGAAACCGCCTTGTAGGGGTTCACGCAGCAACAGCGAGAATATTTCCAAGTCTTCCTCGCCAGAGTGAAATACCTTGATAACATTCGGGTCGGTAAGCAACGGGTGCAATATGGCGGACAGATCGTTAATTTCCAGCGGATCAATCAAATACTGCGCCGTGCCATCACCCACTTGCAGTAACCCTAACTCTGGGTAGTAGGTCCGGCGCCGTACAAATTCTGTATCTACAGCAATAAAGAGTTCTTGTTGCCAACGCGCACAATGCTCCCGCAAGGTGGCGTCGTCGGTGATCATAATGTAATCAGTCATGGTGCTCCGTGCGTCCGCTCAAGGCCATTGATAATGTCGCCGGATCCAAGCGTGACAGTTCTTTTCCTAGCGGAATGCCTTGGGCTAACCGACTGATTTTTACCCCAGTCGATTTAATTTGGTCATGAATATACTGTGCTGTCGCTTCACCCTCGACCTGCGGATTCAACGCCAAAATCAGTTCATCTATGCCACCGGCAGCCACTTGATCCAGCAGCTGCGGAATACCCAACTCCTCCGGACCAATGCCATCCAACGGAGAAAGATGCCCGTTCAGCACATAGTAACGCCCTTCGAACACGCCGGTTTGCTCAATCAGGTAGAGGTCGTCGAGCGACTCAACCACGCAAATCGTTGCCTGTTGGCGTTCTTCGTCACTGCAGATGTCACACAGCGGAGACAACGATAACTGCCGACATTGCGTACAGGGCTTCAGCGTTTGCAACGCTTGCTGCAAACTGGTGGCCAGTATCTCAGCTCCACTGCGATCGCGTTGCAACAGGTGCAAGGCTAATCGTCGTGCTGTCTTGGGGCCGATGGTCGGCAAACCTCGCAATGCGGCAATCAGTTCATCAAGGGTTTCCATAGAGAGAACTCAGAATGGCATCTTAAAGCCGGGTGGCAGACTCATGCCTGCCGTAAGACCTGACATTTTTGACTTGGACGTTTCATCGACTTTGCGCACTGCATCGTTTACTGCAGCCGCCAACAAGTCTTCCAGCAGCTCTTTATCTTCGGTCATCAAGCTGTCGTCGAGTTCCACTTTGCGCACGTCGTGACGTCCGGTCATGGTCACCTTAACAAGGCCCGCCCCGGATTCACCGACGACTTCCATATTGCCAATTTCTTCCTGCGCTTTTTGCATTTGTTCCTGCATGCGCTGGGCCTGTTTCATTAAATCACCCATGCCACCTTTCAGCATGTTGCACCTCATCTATTGTTCAATTAATTGGAGACGATTGGCTCGATAGTGTCGGTCAGTAACACGCCGCCCATTTCTTGTTGCAGAGCCTGAACGAAACGGTCGTTCTGCAGTGCCTGTTTCGCCTGTTCAAAAGCTTCACGACGTAAACGCTGTTGCCGTTGATTCAGCGTTTCGCCCGTACAGGTGCCAAAGGTCACCACCACGCGGTCTATCGGGCAGCTAATGCTGTCCATGCTGGCAATCAATCGAGGCAGCATGCTTTCCTGATACAGTCTTTGATAGGCTTCATCGACCAGTAACGTCAGTGTAGCATCTCGCAGGTCGACCACCACGGAATTCGCGGCCAGCGTCAAGAGAACCCCTTGCAGCTCAAGGGCAGGAATTATGTCTGGCCAAAGGTCACCCAGCGCATCGACATCATCCGCCAAGCGATCCAGCGCTTGTTGCGTGGCCGCCGGAAATACCAGAAAACCATCGGAACTCGACTCATCCGCAGGCGCAAGATCACCCATGCTCGCCAGTTCTGGATTCAGGCTCGCAGTTTCTGTGATCGCTGGCTCTTCATCACTGTTTTCATCGACGGGCGACTCATAATGAGCGGCAGGCGCATTGGGCGCATTTATGTCATCGTATTCGTCATCCGCTGATGCAGGCAGCTCCTGATCACTGTAGTCAAGTGACTCAGGCGCCCAAGGAGGTTGATCGTCTTGCGTGACTTGCTCAACCGTTGGCGCAGGCTCTGCTGGCTCTGGCTCTGGTTCAGCAACAACAGGATCAGGCTCTGCAACAGCCGCCTGAACCACTTCGGGTTCTGGCGCAACACTTAATGCCTCCACACGGGAATGCTCGTCAACCTGCGGCTCCGGATTCGACGGGGCCGGTGTTGCCGGCTCAGGCTTTGCTTCGTCAGGAGCACCCTGCTGCTCGGCTGGTCGCACGGACGCTGATGGTACAGCAGCGCTTGTTGGCACCGGCCCGCGATAAGCGCGCTTTACATCCGGCGTAAACGCCAACATGCGCAGCAGAGCCATTTCAAACCCTTGGCGCGCTTCGGGTGCCGAGGCTAAGTCTTTGTGCGCCTGCAATCCCAACTGATAATAAAGTTGAATATCGTCCGGAGCGAACCGTGCGGTAATGGCTTTCAACGCTTCTTGATGCAAGCGTACCTCATAACCCGGCGCAGCTTGCAGCACCGCTAACTGGTGTAACAAGGTCAATACATCGGCCATCAGGTGCTGCCAGTTTGGCGCAAATTCTGCCAAGGCAGCGACTAGCCGCAGTATCTTGTCAGCATCTTGCTCGGCCAAGGCTTCCAGCAACGACAAGATCTGGCGGGTGTCGACCGTACCCAGCATTTCGGCCACTTCGGCTTCTTGAATACGCCCCTGCCCATAGGCTACGGCTTGGTCGGTCAGACTCAAGGCATCACGCATGCTGCCTTGCGCCGCCTTGCCAAGATGAACCAAGGCCGCGTCTTCAAAGGGGATGCTTTCTTTCTGCAGAATGTCGCGCAGATGGTCCACCACCATATCGGGCGTCATGCTTTTTAGATTAAACTGCAAACAGCGCGACAGTACCGTCACCGGCAATTTTTGCGGATCGGTGGTCGCCAGCAAGAACTTAACGTGCGGCGGTGGCTCTTCAAGCGTTTTCAATAAAGCATTAAAGCTGTGGTTCGACAGCATGTGTACTTCGTCGATCAGGTACACCTTATAGCGCCCACGGGTCGGTTGATACTGCACATTCTCGAGCAATTCGCGCGTGTCTTCGACCTTGGTGCGTGACGCGGCGTCCACCTCAATCAGATCAATAAACCGATTTTCAGCGATTTCTAAGCAGGCGCTGCATTGCCCGCACGGCGTCGAACTCACCCCTACTTCACAGTTCAGGCTTTTGGCAAACAACCGGGCTAAGGTAGTCTTCCCTACCCCACGGGTACCTGTGAACAAATAAGCATGGTGCAGCCGTTGGTTATCGAGCGCATTTACCAGCGCTGTCAGCACGTGCCGTTGACCAACCATTTGGGCAAAGGTTTGAGGGCGCCATTTTCGTGCTAGAACTTGATAACTCATTGACCTGTGGACTCTTTTTTCGTCGACCTCCAATGCTACCGACTCTCGCCGCGAAGCGCCAGCCTAAGCGACACTCACAAAGATGTTGACCCATGTTTGACGAACCGAAAATGCTCTCCTATACCTAATATTTGAGAGTGCTCAATGATCAAAACTCGTTAACTATAGGTGCCTACGCAAGGAAGCGACTCATACAACACTGTCTCGATGAAGGAACCGAACAGGCCTCGACAGCGCCTATTCGTTCACCCGACATGAGGACGTACACGATGAACGACCGCTCCCCCAATGTATACCGCTCGACCCTCCTAATGACTCTTCTTGCTACTGCAACGCTGATTCTCTCTGGCTGCAACGATGACAATGACGGCGGCGGCAATAAGAACCAGAAAGAAGCTAACCCGCGCATGCTCACAGCAATGAAAACATCACCGGCGGTCGACGCCCAAACGCCGAATGCCTTGCGCTCTGAAACATCAGCACAAGCACAAAGTCTGCTTATACGATCGATCACACCCCGAGATGACGATGGTGGCGATGACGGGAACGGCTTTAATGCATTCAACTTCTGTGACGGAGCTTATGGTGGCCAAGCACCAGAAGAAGATCGAAATGACTATCTACTGAGCGCGTGTTTAGTGAGCTATGCCATGAAGGAAACTTTTTTCTCAGGCTTCCTCACAGACATTCGCACCTCATTAACCCGCATCGACCAAGCCATCAACCCCTTTATTGACCCTGAGCGCTACTACGCCTGTGCCGATCCCGACTCGGACGATTTTGTCGAGGGGGTGATGACTCCAACCCTTATCTTCGCGAACGGCGATGACATTACAGGTAAGGGAATACCAGCCAGCATTCCAGTGAACTGCTTCCAAAACATTGACCCCGAGAGTGGTCTCTGGGTGGCCATGGGACTTGATGAAGACGGCACCCTTCGGGTCGTTGAGGGGAATAATGCGGGTCGCAACACCTCTTTCATCACCCTAACCGCTGCTGGCGATATTGATGCGTGGTTTACCGTTGACATGCTTAAGGACGATTTTCCCACTGATGGGACAAAAGATGACTATGATGACTCAGACAGCGAAAACATTGTTGAAGCATACAAAGGATCTACCGGCCTCTATCGTGTCTACTCTGACGCCAGCTCTGGCTTAATCCAAATGTCCGTAGTCGGCTCACAGGGCATGGGTGAAGCGGCCTGTGGCATGCGCGTGATGACCGATGGCGTCTTCTTGTATTTCAACGGCAACATCAATTCGTCGCGTGGCGGCTGCTACGACGGAGACGTCCAGCATGCTGGCCTATTTGATGAGGACCTCGTCGAATTTGAAGTCTGCATCAAGGTCGATGGCGACGACTTCGAATTCAAAGAAGACCTAACCGACTGTGAAAATCGCGGCATCGCGCCCGTTGCTATAGATGGTTCTAGCGAGAATGTCACAGTGGATGAACTCTTCGATATCTCACTGATCACTCGCGAAGAATTTAAGCCCTACAACGTGACCAGCCTATTCAATCAAGCCCCAACCTTAGCCGGTACAACAACCACGATGACCGACACCGGGTATGTTGAAGTGCTGCCGCCAGTAGCAGACAGCGCCACTTTGGACGGATACATTCGTGGCGATCTGTTCTTCCGGGTAGACAGCAGCCCTGATGCAGCAGCAACTGGTTTCTGCGCAGACGTTAACGTTGCAGGCGAAAACCCGGACGTGCCTGTGGCGGCTCGCGTGCTCTTAAAAGGTTCTGATTTTTCGCAAGAGGAATTGGACCATTTCAACAACTCGCCGATTCGACAAATCGTCACAGAAATCACCAGCGGCTACCGCATTGCGGCGAACTTAGAGTATTGGGCAGACTATGACGTTGACGTTGCTGCTGGGGTGGTTGACAGCAGCCCACTGATTTCATGGAACAATCAGACAACCCCAAGCGACCGCAAAGGAATTCGCCTCGTGCACGAACTGCAGCCAAGCTTCACATTAGCCGCCGATGACGAGATTGAAATCACATTGGACGGAGACACGAAGTACGGCTGTAACCCACAAGAGGGTAATAGAGTTGCGATAGCGCGACCTAACTTGGGTCGCAGCAGCTTGAGGTATTTCCGTCCGGCAGACGGTAATTAAGCACTGGACCTCTAGGAGTGGCTTTTGACCGCTCCTAGGGGCGAAGATGGAGATGTCCCAACCAGCCACACCCCGGCACATGACGTCACCACTACCGTTGCTCCCTTCCGGGCCTGGCGGGGTTCGCGGATAGTCATTGCGAGGGGACCGGCTGGGCCACCACAACAGGGCGCGAACTATACCCATAGTCGGGCCTACTCGCAACCCCCAGCGAGCCGATAAAAACCTCCTTTTCGCCTTCTTGCGTTGTCAAAACTGTCTCCACTTTTGCAGATCCAGCTCTTTAGAAAATACGTATACTCGGACAAATACATTAATCTTTTGAGACTATACTGAAGCCATGTCTATTCCGCACAGCAAGCCTAAAATTGCCATCAGCGCCTGTGTTATGGGCGACGAAGTCCGCTACAACGGCGGCCACAAGCGACACCGTTGGGTGACCGATGAACTTGCTCCTTTCGTAGAATTTCAGAAATTCTGTCCCGAGTTTGAAATTGGCTTGGGCGTACCCAGAGAAACCATTCGTTTGGTTGACAGTCACGGCGACGGCGTGGTTCAGGCGGTCTCGCACAGCGGCGACAACAACGTCACTGAGCCCATGCTGGCCCTCGCCGATCAGTATGCCGCGAACGCGCCTGACTGGGACGCGGTGATTTTCATGCACAAATCACCCAGTTGTGGCATGAAGGACGTCAAGCTGTACGGCCCGAAAGGCATTCCAAATGAAACCACCAGCGGGTTGTTTGCTGGCCGCATGCGCCAGCACTTGCCCTTCCTGCCCATGGAAGAAGCCGGGCGTCTGAACGACCACCAGATTCGTGAGCACTTTTTAACGCGAGTGTTTGTGCAACACCGCTGGCGTATGGATGACCCGGCGCAGTCAGCCAAGGCGCTGCTGAGCTTTCACTCGCGCAGCAAGTACCTCATCATGGCTTATTCATACCCTGCTTATCAGGCACTCGGCAAACTGTTGTCGGACCTCACCGTCCGGCCGATCGCTGAGATCGCAGCGGATTATTACCTGGGTCTGTGCGAAGCGCTCAGCAAGCCTGCAAGTCGCGGTCAGATCACCAACGTGTTGCAGCACATTCAGGGATATTTAAAAGACAACCTAAGCAGCGAACGTCGTCAGTCATTGCGCGACACCATCGACAAGTATCAAGCCGGTCGGGTACCCATGATCGTACCGCTGACGCTGCTGCAGCATCACTTGGAAACGGTATGGGACGATGATGCTTACATTCGCAATCAGTATTTCTTGAACCCCTACCCGGAAGCGCTGGGCCTAAGGAATACCATATGAAGCTGGTGTGGCTGCGTACCAGCGTGCGCTTACTGGACAACCCCGTGTGGTCGTTAACTGGGCTTGATAACTCGACGTCGGTACCGCATCGGGTTGTGCTTACCCCGACGCCAGAACAGTATCGTCAACACGGTTACGGCGAGCGCAAAATAACACCCTGGCTGGCCCAATTTGCCGCGTTCGCCGAGCATTTACGTGCGGCTGGTATCGATGTTGAGTTAACTGAACTGCCATCCTATCGTGCAGCGGCGGAACACGTACTCGAAACGGCTGAACGCGTAAAAGCCAATGAGGTCATCGCCGACCGGGAGTACGGGCTGAACGAACGTCGCCGGGACAGCTGGTTGGGTAAACGCTTAAAGACACTCGGCATTCCTCTGACGCTCACCAATGACCGCGTCACCTATGCCCCCGAAAACCTGCTGAACCTGCAAGGCCAGCCGTTTAAGGTCTATACCGCCTACAAAAACGCGTGGCGTAAGCAATGGGCACACACCCCACAGCCCCCCTACCCGCGCCCTAATTGGGCCAGTACCCTGCCGCAGCCGGAAGAGGACGCCCAGCACAAGCTCAATGAGTATGTCGACGACAAATTGCGACACTATGAGCAAGCCCGCAATGAACTCACGCAGCCGGTGGTCAGCGGCTTATCGCCACTGATCGCCAACGGCTTACTGACCACTCGGCAGGCGTTCGCGGCGGCGCCCAACGACAGCGACGCGGCACTACACTGGTTGAACGAGTGGATCTGGCGGGAATTCTTTCACGCCGTGGCCTATCACTTTCCGGACATCTACCTTCATAAAGCGTTACAGCGCTGGACCGATGATGTGCCATGGTCGAAGGACGTGCAGTTGTTTGAGCGCTGGCGCGATGGCCAGACGGGGTACCCGATCATCGACGCCGCGATGCGTCAGTTAAAAGCCACCGGACAAATGCCGAACCGAGCGCGCATGTTCACCTCGGCGTTCTTGTCGAAGGACCTGCACGTAGACTGGCGGCTTGGCGAAGCGTGGTTTCTAGATCAACTCGTTGACGCCGACTTCGTGGCTAACAACGGCAACTGGCAATGGGGTGCCAGCACAGGCGTCGACGCAGCACCCTATTTCCGTGTTTTTAATCCGCAACGGCAGGCCGAAAAATTTGATCCTGACGGCACTTATATACGTACATGGGTAACAGAGTTAGCAAACCTTCCTGGCAAAGCAGTGCATAATCCATCACCGATGGAACGTGCTGCCCTAGGCTACCCTGAGCCAATAGTGATCCACGCTGAAGCAGCAGCCCGTACTAAGCAGCTGTTCGCGCAAGCAAAAGAGCAATATTTCAGTGTTCAGCCCGAATCCAGCAGTCAGTGACAACGATTAAAGAGTGACTAAGACCATGACCACAGCCAAGACCACCATTCCGAACCAAGATGGGTCCACTATGATCGAGCACATTCAACGCACGTATAAGCGCATCAACGCTGAGACGCTTGATCAAGGCATTCTGGCGGATCTGTACACGGCAGACGCCGAGTTCATTGACCCATTTCACCATATGAAAGGTCTTGCCACGCTCGACGTCTATTTTAAGAAGCTCTACAAAAATGTTCGATCCATCGACTTCGAGTACGGCGAATGCGCTCAGAACGGCGACCAGATCTTTATGGAATGGGTCATGACCGTAGAACACCCTAGGCTGCGCGGAGGTGTGCCAGTTAAACTCAACGGCGTCACGCGCTTTGTGCTTGAAGGCAACAAGGTGCGCATACACCACGACTATTTTGACGCCGGGCAAATGCTGTATGAAAACCTGCCGGTGCTCGGCAGCATCATTCGTAAAATCAAAGACAGGATGGCGAAATGAAATCCATTACTTGGCTCGTAGGCGCATCCACGGGTATCGGTGCAGCCCTCGTCAATGAATTAGCCGCCGATGCAGAGACCCTGTACATCAGCTCGCGTTCAGCCGACAAATTGAATACCTTGGCCGAACAGCACAGCAACGTAAAAGTGTTGGCGTTCGACGTGAATGACGCCACGGCGCGCAAGCAAGCCATCGCCGAGATCGAACAACAATCCGGACGATTGGATTGCATCGTGCTCAACGCGGGGACCTGTGAATACGTCGACTTGGAATTGGGCGATACAGATCTAAGCCTCTATCAACGCGTGCTCGACACCAACTTTCACGCCCCCGTCGCGCTGACGCACGAAGCCCTGTATTTGCTGCGCAAAAGCGACAATGCGCGCATTGTCGGTATCAGCTCCAGCGTGATTTTTACCCCACTGCCGCGCTCACAAGCCTACGGCAGTTCGAAAGCCGCCTTCACCTATTGGCTGTCCACCATGGCCATTGACCTGAAAGGCGAAGGCATTCGCGTGCAGATCGTATCGCCGGGCTTTGTGGACACCCCACTGACGCAAAAGAACGACTTCAAGATGCCTTTTCTGCTCAGCCCGGAGAACGCCGCGAAGCGTATTCGGAAAGGTATTCAGCGCAACCAAACGCACATTCATTTCCCGTGGCGTTTTACCGCATTACTGCTGATAGAAGGCCTGTTGCCCTTGTCGTGGCAACATGCATTAAACAGCAAGCTGAGCCGTAACAAGTCGGATAACAGCAAGCCGGTCAGCACCCACACGAAATCTCATTAAGCAGTATGAAGGAGAGCGCACATGCGCCAACGGATTGCCATCATCGGCACAGGAATTTCAGGTCTGACCAGCGCCTATTTGCTGCACCAAGACCACGACATCGAAGTCTTTGAAGCCAACGACTACATCGGTGGCCACACCAATACCGAAGACGTTGAGGTGGACGGCAAGCACTATCCGGTCAACACCGGCTTCATCGTCTACAACGATTGGACGTACCCCAATTTTCACAAATTAATAGAGCGCTTTCCGGCTGTTGAGGGCCAGAAAACGGTCATGAGTTTTTCCGTCAAATGCGAACAGACCGGCTTGGAATACTGCGGCCGAGACATTCCATCCTTGTTTGCTCAAAAGCGTAATTGGCTGCGCCCACGTTTTTACCGCATGGTGCGGGACATTCTGCGTTTCAACAAACAAAGTCTGGCGTTATTAGAAGCCAACGCCATCGATCCAAACCTGTCATTGGGTGATTTTTTAAAAGAACATGGTTATGGAGATTGGTTCGTTAACAAATATATCGTACCCATGGGTGCCGCTATTTGGTCGTCCGGCGAGCACGACATGATGCGCTTCCCCGCTCTGTTCTTTGTCCGTTTCTTCAAAAACCACGGCCTGCTGTCGGTTAAAAACCGGCCACAGTGGTACACATTGATTAATGGTTCACGCAGCTATGTTGAGCCTCTTACCTCTGGGTTTAAGGATCGTATTCGTCTCAATACGCCTGTACGCTCCGTCGTCCGCACCAAAGATTCAGTAGTTATTAAAACAGATAATGGTAATAAAGAGTTTGACCAGGTGATATTCGCCTGCCACTCTGACCAAGCATTGCGATTATTGTCTGAACCTACGGCCGATGAACGCGAAATCTTGGGAGCCATACCCTATGCGAAAAACGATGTCGTACTGCACACCGATGATCGATTGCTACCGAAACGGCGTAAAGCTTGGGCGGCTTGGAACTACCATATTCCCGCTAGCAGCAATGCTTCTGGCGCACAATCTGCTGTATCGGTTACCTACGATATGAACATTCTACAGAACTTCGACGACGCCCCCGTCACCTTCTGTGTGACGTTGAACTACGACGGCCACATTGACCCTCAGAAGATCATCAAGCGATTTGAATACGATCACCCGGTGTTCACACCGGAAGGCACCGTCGCCCAAGGGCGCTATCACGACATTGGCAACAAAAATCGCACGCACTTTTGCGGTGCTTATTGGTTTAACGGCTTTCATGAAGACGGCGTAAACAGTGCCTTGCGTGTGGTGAAAGACCTTGGCGCAGTGGGGTTATAGTCGATGACCGGGCAGCTACACAGTGGCATCTACACCGGCCTCGTTGGGCACGAACGATTGCGGCCCAAGAACCATCGCTTGGAATACCGCGTCTACATGATGTACACCGACCTGGACGAAGTCGAAGCCATTGCCAAATTGCACCCCCTATGGGGTGCGTTTAAGCGCAACCTGATCTGGTTCAAACGTAATGATTTCATGCGCCCGACGAACAAGCCGTTGAAGGACGCTGTGTTGGACTTGGTGGCTGAACGCACGGGTCACCGCCCAACCGGTGCGGTGCGGGTCATGACACAATGGCGCAATTTTGGCCTCAGCTTTAACCCCGTATCGTTCTACTTCGCGTTTGACGCCGGCGACGACACAACCCCAGTTGCCATTATCCCGGAAATCACCAATACCCCGTGGCTTGATCGTTACCAGTATGTACTGACACCCGAACCACGAGGCGATGGCATTGCAGCAGAGGGGAAGAAAGGTGATAACTGGGTTTTTAAGGTCAAAAAAGACTTCCACGTCAGCCCATTCCATCCGATGGATCATGACTACGAGTGGCATTTTGGCGTGCCGGGTCAAGAATCGACTATGTATTTGCAGAATAATGATGCAGAAGGAAAGATATTTTCAGCATGGATGCATTTGCAGCGTCAGGAAGTGAACCGGCGCTCTCTGGGTCGCGTAATCTGGACATATCCTGTCATGACATTGCAGGTGCTATGGGGCATTTACAGTCATGCAGCACGATTGTGGTTTAAGAAGGTGCCTTTTTTTCCGCACCCGCAACGAGGAATAAAATAATGAGAATTACTGGCGACCAGGAACTGGCAACGAGCACATCAACAAGCTTCTGGCAGCGTTTGATGTTCCGTGCGTTGCAGAGCCACATTACAGAGGGCTACCTGGTACTGGAACAGGACGGTCAGACATGGGCGTTTGGCGATGCGAACAGCCACTGTCGCGCCGTCGTCGAAATTCGTGATAACGCGGTCTATAAAGAATTCGTACTGGGTGGTGGTCTGGGTGCCGCTGAAGCCTACGTAATGAAGCTCTGGGATACACACGACCTGACCGCAGTAGTACAAGTATTTGCGCGCAACTTGAAGGCCTTAGAAAGCAATAAGTTAATGGTGTCGTTCCGTAAAGCACTGTCGTGGCTCGATCACCAATTTAATCGCAATACAATTAATCAGTCGCGCCGTAACATTGCTGCACACTACGATTTAGGGAACGACCTGTTCGAAAAGTTTCTCGACCCACAAATGATGTACTCTGCTGCGATGTACCCCGCGGCCAGTGCTTCATTGGAAGATGCGCAAACTTTTCGGTTACACCGCATTTGTCAGAAGCTGGATCTGCAACCGCAAGACCATCTGTTAGAAATCGGTACCGGGTGGGGCGGCATGGCGATATTTGCCGCTAAACACTATGGATGCCGGGTAACCACCACCACGATTTCTCAGCAGCAGTACGATTACGCTGCACGCCGTGTTGCCGAAGAAGGCTTGGAAGATCGCATTACCCTATTGCTGCAAGACTATCGCTTATTAACGGGCGAATACGACAAGCTGGTTTCATTGGAAATGATTGAAGCCGTGGGCCATGAGTACCTATCTACCTATTTCAAAAAGTGCGATACCTTATTAAAACCCAACGGTGCGATGCTACTGCAAGCCATCACCATTGCGGATCAACGCTACGACTACTATCGCAAGAGCGTAGACTTCATCCAAAAGTACATCTTCCCGGGCGGTGCCCTGCCGAGCATTTCACGCATGGCAAACGAGGTCAGCAAGGTCACCCAGATGACGGTAAAGCACATGGAAGACTTTGGCCCGCACTATGCTCGCACGTTAAAAGATTGGCGTGAGCGCTTTAATCGCCAGTCCGAACAACTACACGAACTCGGATACGACGAGTCTTTTCAGCGGCTGTGGAATTACTATTTTGCCTATTGCGAAGGCGGTTTCTGGGAGCGCAACATCGGGGTCGCCCAACTCCTGCTCGCCAAGCCCGACAATCGTCGCGAGTCGATAATGCCATGATCAAACCTTGGATGCATGGCGTTATATACCAAGCCACGTTCTTTATTACCGTGATGCTCGGCAACATCTGGGCACTGGCTTGGTCTGCCCTGTTACTGTTTACCGTTGTATTTAAGCAGCCGAAACCCGTGTTGGCGTTTATTGCCCTGGTCACAGTGGGAGGCTATTGCGTTGACTTGCTGATTCAAGCCGCTGGGTTGATTCAGTTCACCGGCAACACCCTACTCGGCCCTATTTGGCTGTTTGTGTTGTGGATCGGTTTTGCCAACGTTATCTGGCATCTGGCGTGGCGTATTCCGATGCTATGGCTACAAATCCTGCTGGGCGCGGTTTCCGGCCCTCTGTCTTATTTTGGCGGCGCCAAACTGGGTGCGGCGGAACCTATGGACACTGCTGGCATCATCGCTTACAGCCTATGGTGGGCCTTCGCTTTTCCCGCCGGCATTGCCTTAAGACATGCGTGGCAAAAACGCTTTCTGGATGATCCCAGCAGCGCACCAACATCAGATTAACACTTCGAAGAATACGTGGAGTACACCATGAAATTGATCAGCATTGGTTTGCTTGGTCTGCTCTTGAGCACCGGTTCGACAGCGGCCAACTGGGACTTAATGGGCACGGCGCGTGACCCTGAAACCGGTTCGTTAATATACCGTGAATTCCATCGAGTCAATATCAACAGTGATAATTCCAAAACTCGCGTGGTGGAGTACCGGGATGAAGATGACGAGCTCATGGTCATCAAAACCCTGGTTACGCCCGAGGGACGCCCATATCTGCCAGAGCTAGAGTGGGACGACAGAATTCAGAGTTCAACGATTATCGGCCGGTTTAACGAAGGCATCTACCAACAGCGCATCGATCGCCCTGACGGCAACACAGTGGAACGTGCGCAATTGTCTGACCTTCAAAACACAGTTTTGGATGCTGGCTTCGATCAGTATCTGCAAGATCGCATGACCGACATCATCGACAACGGCCGTATAGATTTCGATTTTTTGTCCTTGGGCGCCGGTCGCACCTACGCGTTCACGGCACAGTTGCAGTCACTGAACGACAACACCATTGAAGTGCGCGTTGCACCACGTTCGGCTATTATCCGCTTCTTCGTTGATCCCATTGATCTAGTATATGACCGTGAGACCCTGGCACTGCAACGTTACCAAGGCATCACCAACTTCCGCCGTGATGGCAGTATCGTGAATGCCATCATCGAATACGAATACCTAACAAACAACTCCACAGAAGGCTAATCCCATGTCGCAGCGCCCACAGTTTTGGCTTCGTGTCGGTTTGTTTCTACTCGGCACCGCTTTTTTACTGCAAATAATTTTGGCCGCACTTTCGGTCAGTATTTTTGTCGAAGGCCCGATGATTGGCGGATTGGTCTGGGGCAAGGTGACGCTGGTCGATCTCTATCTCGGATTTATTATCAGTCTGCTGTTTCTATGGATGCTGGAACCGCGCAAGCTACTTGTACTGCTGTTTGTGCCGCTGTTCTTGGTGATGGGTAATTGGCTTTTGTGCTGGTATTTAGCCTGGCGCTGGCCGCATTTATTTAGGAATTGAGACAAATCAACGCACTTTCTGTTGCTTCTTCGCTTGCCCTAATGCAGTCATTTACTCTACATTTAAGCTCTGTAGTCATAGAGTTGTTGATGCATGACGATGAAGTTAGGTCATCACATAGCGGTGAAGCTCGCTTTAGTGAGCGTACTGGTGGCCCTAGTTCTTGGGCTCGTACTTGGCGCGGTTCAGTCTTTAGTGGACTACCGCGCTGAGCGCGAGCGTATTGATCAGACCATCGAATCGCTTTTACAAGCCTACGAACCGGCCGCAGCTCGCGCTATATATAATCTGGACACCCTACTGGCGGAAGAAGTCACTAACGGACTCATGACCTATGATTTCGTCACCCGCAGTTTGGTGGTCGATGAGCTTGGCAATGAACTGGCCAGCAGAGAACGCAGCGTCGCAACCAGAACAGACCCGTCGGGTATGCGTCGCCTGATCCCGACAGAACAATCGCCCTACTCCATCGCTATCAACATAGCCGGCGCTGAGAGTACTGGCACACTGATTCTAGAAATTGATCCACTGATTGCGCTTGAACCCTTCGTACAGCGCTCTGGCACCGGACTCCGCCTTGCCATTCTGCGGACCATGATGATTGTGGCAGCCTTGTTCTTAGCGGCCCACTGGATGGTGACCCGGCCTTTGACGATTTTGAGCCAGCGATTCCGCGATGTTGACCCCACCGTTGAAACACTGGAAGCCTTGCACATCCCACATCACAAAGAAGATGAGCTGGGTGTTCTGACTGACAGTGCTAACCGCTTTGTTAAAACCGTACAAAACCTTTTGGTCGAACGCGATCGCGCAGAAAAAAGCAGCCAAGCGGCCTATGAAAACATTCGTGAGCTGGTCGACCATCTCCCGCAAATCATTTATGTCGTTAACCATGAACATCGTTTAATGGTGGTCAATCGAGCATTTGCAGCGTTATTCGGGCGCAAACCGACGGATCTTGACCAAGCCCCTGTAACTTCCCTGCAGGGCTATGTCAGTGCAAACATCTGGCATAAACTGTTTGATCCCGATCAGCTAGTGCTCGCCAAACAAGAAGCGCTGCAGATTGCTGAGCAAACCATCGTTGGACGCGATGGCCGTGAACGCGTCTTCGAATGCCAGAAATTCCCGCTCGATTACCGGGGTGAGTCGGCGGTCTTGTCCGTCAGCATCGATATCACTGAGCGACGCCAAGCGGCTAAACACATTCAACATTTAGCCTACCATGACAGCCTAACAGGGCTGCCTAACCGCAACTATTTGTTAGAGCACCTCGATCAAATTCAGGCGCAAGCTGCAGACGCCCATGAACACGGCGCACTGATCTTCGTAGACCTTGATAACTTCAAGAACATCAATGACTCCCTAGGCCATGCCGCGGGTGATTTTGTGCTCTGTGAGGTGTCTCGCCGGTTGGTTGCGCATGCTCAAGATCAAGATACGGTCTCCCGGTTAGGCAGTGACGAATTTGTGCTCTGCATTCCCAATATTTCTCACCGAGGCAAAGAAGCTCTCTTCCACGCTGAGTTTAGGGCTAATGTCATCCGTGAATTAGTTGCCGCGCCGTTTTGGTTTGATAATCAGCGCCTCAACGTCACGGCCAGTATCGGTATTGCCGTGTTCCCGGATGCTGAACTGGCAGCCACCGACTTATTGCGCAATGCCGATATAGCGATGGTCACGGCCAAAAACCTCGGCAAAAACACCTGCCAAGTCTTCCAGCCCAGTATGAGTGAAGAAGCGAGTCGTCGTTTGGCTTTGGAAACCGGCTTGCGGCAGGCCATAGAAGAAAATCAATTCTTCCTGACCTACCAACCACAGGTAGACGTGTCGACCGGCGAGATAACCGGTGCGGAAGTATTACTACGCTGGAAACACCCTGAGCGCGGCATCGTCTCTCCCTTAGAATTTATTCCGACACTGGAATCGACGGGCTTGATTGTGCAAGTAGGCCGCTGGGTGTTAGATACCGCCTGTCGAGACTTGGCCCAATGGGTGACCGACGGACTATGGCACCCTGGTATGCGCCTTGGCGTAAACGTCAGCGCGCGTCAGTTTGCGCAAGCCGACTTTATTCATCAGGTGCGCCATTCGACCGAGGAACATGGTATTTCACCCAGCTATCTGGATATGGAAATCACCGAAAGCATGCTAATCGAGCAAATGAAAGAAACGGTAGAACGCATGCAACAACTGCGTGACTACGGAGTATTCTTCTCCATTGATGATTTTGGCACCGGATACTCTTCGCTGGCTTACTTGAAGCGCCTGCCCATCGATGTGATCAAAATTGATCAGAGCTTTATTCGTGACATTACTGACGACGTTAACGACGCCGCCATTGTAGAGACTATTTTGGCGATAGCCCGCCACATGAAGCTGCATACCGTAGCGGAGGGTGTAGAAACAGAGCAACAATTGACCTTCCTAAAGGCTAACGGCTGCCAGCGCTATCAGGGTTACTATTTTTCACGCCCGGTCGTTGTTGAAGACATGACCGCATTATTGCAAAATCAACCCGTCACCCCACATCGCCAAACAGGCACTACTGCATGACCTATAGCGTAAAAGAAGCCTTCTATTCACTGCAAGGAGAAGGTGCTCACACGGGTCGCCCTGCAGTATTCTGTCGTTTTACCGGATGCAACCTATGGAGCGGCCGCGAGGTTGATCGCATATCGGCCGTGTGCTCTTTTTGCGATACCGACTTTATCGGTACCGACGGCCAACACGGCGGAAAATTCAAAACAGCGGAGTGTTTAGTCGAGCACATCTTGGCCCTGTGGCCACCGGGTGAAGCGCATCGTTACGTTATTTTTACCGGCGGAGAGCCGCTGTTGCAGCTTGATGCAGCACTGATTGACGCCATGCATGAAGCCGGATTCGAAGTCGGTGTAGAAACTAATGGCACCCTCCCCGCACCTCCAGGTGTGGATTGGCTGTGTGTATCCCCGAAAGGCACCGCCGACGTCGTGATTAAAGAGTGCGACGAATTGAAACTGGTCTATCCACAAGCTGACGCCACACCCGAACGATTCACCCACATTCTGGCCAAACATTATTATTTGTCTCCGATGAATCCACCACGAGCAGACTTAATCTCTCCGCAGTCTAACAACGTTCGTGCGACCATTCGCTACTGTCTAGCCCACCCCAAATGGCGTCTGACACTACAAACTCACAAAATATTGGGGGTCGATTAACACGCCATGGCGCCCCACTATCACCAAATCAAATAGTGAAATTCTGATTTGCAAATACCGCCACACCCCTTGCTCTATTAACTTTTTCGCCCTAATACACTACACTTACGACGTTTTTCCGGCCGTGATGATTGTTCAGTCACCCTGCCTTTTGGTGCGGTTACCATGCACCATAGTCATCACGCCCCCTGACAACTGAATGGAGAATCCACCGTGTTAGAAGCCTATCGTAAACACGTAGAAGAACGTGCCGCACAAGGCATCCCACCTAAGCCTCTTAACGCTGAGCAAGTCACCGCTCTGGTGGAGCTTCTGAAAAACCCACCGAAAGGTGAAGAAGAATTTATTCTTGATTTGATCGTCGAGCGCGTACCGCCGGGCGTTGATGAAGCGGCTTACGTTAAAGCAGGCTACTTATCTGCAATTGCCAAAGGTGAAGACCAAAGCCCGCTGATCAGCAAAACCCGCGCTGTTGAGCTGCTGGGCACTATGCTCGGTGGTTACAACATCGAGACTCTGGTTGGTTTACTGAAAGACGCCGAGTTGGGCGCCGTCGCCGCTGAACAATTGAAAAAGACTTTGTTGGTCTTTGATGCCTTTCACGATGTGGCAGAGCAGGCCGATGCTGGCAACGCCAACGCAAAAGCCGTTATGCAAAGCTGGGCGGACGCTGAATGGTTCCTGAACCGTGCGCCACTGGCTGACAAGATTACCCTGACGGTATTCAAAGTCCCCGGTGAAACCAACACCGATGACCTCTCACCTGCGCAGGACGCCTGGTCACGCCCGGACATCCCACTGCACGGCTTAGCCATGCTGAAGAACCCGCGTGACGGCATGGAACCCAACCCCATTGCCACCATTGAAAACCTGAAAGCCAAAGGTCACCCCGTAGCCTATGTCGGTGACGTGGTAGGTACCGGTTCGTCACGTAAGTCCGCCACGAACTCTGTGCTGTGGTTTACCGGTGACGACATTCCTTTTGTACCGAACAAGCGCGCCGGCGGCTTCTGCTTGGGCGGCAAAATTGCCCCCATCTTCTTCAACACCATGGAAGACGCTGGTGCCTTGCCAATCGAGCTGGATGTTTCTGAAATGAACACCGGCGACGTCATCGACATTTTCCCGTATGAAGGGAAAGTAGAGAAAGACGGCAAAGTGATTACTGAATTCAGCCTGAAAACTGACGTGCTGTTGGACGAAGTTCGCGCTGGCGGCCGTATCCCACTGATCATCGGCCGTGGCTTAACTGACCGTGCCCGCGAGCAAATGGGCTTGGCACCGTCTGACGTATTCCGTCGTCCGGGCGTAACTGAGCAGAGCAACAAAGGCTTCACACTGGCCCAGAAGATGGTCGGTAAGGCTTGTGGCACCACCGGTATTCGCCCTGGCCAATACTGCGAACCCAAGATGACTACGGTTGGCTCGCAGGATACTACCGGTCCGATGACGCGAGATGAATTGAAAGACCTGGCTTGCCTAGGCTTCTCAACCGATCTGGTGATGCAGTCGTTCTGCCACACCGCAGCGTATCCCAAGCCTGTTGATATCGACACACAGCACACCCTGCCCGACTTCATCATGAACCGCGGCGGTGTGTCTTTGCGCCCAGGTGACGGTATCATTCACTCGTGGCTGAACCGCATGTTGCTGCCGGACACCGTGGGCACTGGTGGCGACTCGCACACCCGCTTCCCTATGGGTATCTCCTTCCCTGCCGGTTCTGGTTTGGTGGCGTTTGCTGCAGCCACAGGCGTTATGCCTTTGGACATGCCTGAGTCAGTGTTGGTGCGCTTTAAAGGCAAACGTCAACCGGGCATCACATTGCGTGATCTGGTTCACGCCATCCCGTATTACGGCATCAAAGAAGGTCTGTTGACTGTTGAGAAGAAAGGCAAAATTAACGAGTTCTCTGGCCGCATTCTGGAAATCGAAGGCCTGGAAGAGCTGACGGTTGAGCAAGCGTTTGAATTGTCAGACGCTTCTGCCGAGCGCTCTGCTGCTGGCTGCACCATCACCCTGTCTGAAGACTCGGTAGCAGAATACCTGCGCTCAAACGTTGTTATGCTGCGCTGGATGATCGCCAATGGTTACGGCGACCCACGTACCCTTGAGCGTCGCGCTAAAGCGATGGAAGAGTGGTTAGCCAGCCCATCGTTGATGCGTGCTGACAAAGACGCCGAGTACGCGCACGTCATCGAAATCGACATGTCAGAGATCAAAGAGCCAATCCTGTGCGCACCGAACGACCCGGACGACGCTCGCTTGCTGTCTGACGTGCAAGGCGACAAGATCGATGAAGTCTTCATCGGTTCTTGCATGACCAACATTGGTCACTTCCGCGCTGCTGGCAAACTGCTCGAGCAGCATAACGGTTCGCTCAGCACTCGCCTGTGGGTTTCTCCGCCGACGAAGATGGACCAGCACGTTTTGATGGAAGAAGGCTACTACAACATCTATGGCCGTGCTGGTGCGCGCACCGAGATGCCAGGTTGCTCACTGTGCATGGGTAACCAGGCACGTGTCGCCGCGAAGTCTACAGTCGTATCCACGTCTACTCGTAACTTCCCGAACCGTTTAGGTGATGGTGCAAACGTCTACTTAGCCTCTGCCGAGTTGGCTGCTATTGCATCGGTTTTGGGTAAGCTGCCTTCTCCTGCAGAGTACTTGGAATACGCTAACAAGATCGACAGTATGTCGGGTGAGGTATATCGCTACCTGAACTTCGACAAAATGGACGACTTTGTTGCTGCGGCCTCTTCGGTGATCGCGACTGACGCGGCGTGATCGTAAATACGCGGGCATGACTTGCCAATAAAAAAAAGCCCTGCAACAGCAGGGCTTTTTTTGTGTTATTGTCCTAAACTTATCAGTATTAGAATTAGTAGCCTATTTGACCATGTCGACTCCAATCCTAATTTGTGATGATTCCAGCTTCGCGCGCAAACAAATGGCGCGTACGCTGCCGCCCGACTGGGACGTCACCATCAGTTATGCCGAGAATGGCTTAGAAGCCCTGGACGCCGTAAGAGCGGGCAAGGGCAACATTATGTTTCTCGATCTCACCATGCCCATAATGGACGGCTATCAAGTGCTTGAGGTCATCAAAAAAGAAGACCTACCCTGCATGGTGATCGTCGTTTCGGGAGATGTACAACCAGAAGCGGTCGCCCGAGTTAAGCAACTCGGCGCACTGGACTTCATTGAAAAACCCATAGATCCAGACAAGACCCGTCAAGTTTTGTCAGAATTTGGCATTTTATAGGGGCATTGTTCAATCGTGACTGAACAACTACTGCTAAACGAAGAGCAACGCGACTGCTTGCAAGAGCTTTCTAACGTCGCAATGGGCCAGGCAGCCAGCCTGCTAGCTCGTTTGCTTGATGTTTTTGTGGAATTGCCTATCCCTAAGGTAAATGTCATTGAGATCACCGATCTCCATATGGCGTTGCAAGCGCTGGATGGCGAAGAGCGGTCCTCTGCCGTCTGCCAGGGTTTTGCTGGCAATGGCGTTACCGGCGAAGCCATGCTCATCTTTAACGATTCCAGCTTTGAAGACATTGCAGCACTGATGGCTTATACCGGCC